>NTKD01000042.1 GCA_002457275.1 OM182 bacterium MED-G24 | reverse complement strand
ACTCGCGAACGCCCTGACAAATAGCATCATCGGCGGGGCCGCACTCGACGTCCTGGACGTCGAACCACCACCTGCATCGAACCCGCTGCTGACCGCGCCCAACTGTATTATCACGCCACACATCGCCTGGTACGCCAAGGAAGCGAGGGCTCGGTTGATGCAGATCGCGGCGGATAATCTGTCCGCATTTCTTGGCGGCAACGCTGTGAATACGGTCGGCTAAGCGCCGCGAACCAGATCAAGGTCATTCGACCGGACGTTGGTGTCCGACATAATAGACTTGATAGCGATAGGGTCGATGGTGCAGGAAGCGGAAGCCACTGCGTGCCACCTCCAGCATCAGGAAACGCGATTCCCGGTCGTGACGACTCAGCCATGCTGCAGCCTGGTCCGGACAGGGTGACGCGAGATTTCGTTCAACAAATCCCATGGGACACAGGATAACGCCGGGCTCACTCGTTTCTGTGTCAGTGGGACCACCCGCATCGATCGCCGCAATGGCTTGATCACCGTAAAAGGAAAGCGAGACAATTTCCGGCCAGGGTCCCGCTACCCAGGATGGTGACCTGCCCAGTTCGGGTGGCCACTGATCTGCAATCAGTTTCGCGGCTTCCTGTCGTGGGACGTAATAGTTGTCAGACCCACGCATCGACTCATAGAACCCGTATAGTGGACTCACCAGCAATATCGCACACAACCAGGCCTGAAAGCCTCGCGCCATGATCATCGGGCTGATCGGTGCACGACGGAGATTCTGCAACCAGTAGAACGGCATCATGATGAGCAACGGGAGCGCCCAGGGACTCGACAACGTAACCAGCCCGGTGACGCCGCAGATCAACGTCAGCACCCACGGCAGCAATGTCAGCTGCGTAATCATCCCATAGTCACGAGGTATCCAGGCCTGCAATACAGCCATCAGTGCACTGCGTACACCTCCCCTCTGCCAGGTTGCCATGGTGAGCAGCACAAGTGCTGGAAGACCAAACGCGAGCGGTAGCAAGAGGAATCGGATGAACCTCCGACCACCTTCCGAATCCACCTCGTTCTGTGCAAACGCGTAACTCAGCGTTGTACCGCCGTTCGCCACAAGCCAGACGAGGTGCGGCGCAAAGACCACAAATCCGGTAACCAATGCCGCCCAGGGCGCTGGCGTCCGCCACCACTGTCGCCCCATTGGCGTGGTGACCGAAACCACAAACAACGTCAGAAGCACTACGATGGAGAAGTACTTACCCAGCATGGCGAGGGCGCCCAGGAGCCCGGTCAGAATACTAAAGCGCACACCCGGTTCTGTCAGTGCCCTCAAAAAACAGTAGATCAACCAGGGCCACACCGACATCAGGATCGCGTTGGCGTTGAACTTGACGGCCAGCACGCTGAAAGGAAGCATCATCGCCGCGCAGATGAGCACAGGCACCGGATCACGGCCGGGTAACATCCCCGGGAGTCGATGTACCAATGCATTGACCCCGAGGAGCCCAACGGCTGCGTTGAGGTAGGCCAACAGGTAGTACGCAACGTTGCTGGTGGGAAAGATCAGGAACCACAGACCGGCAACCCATCCAGACAGCGGCGGATGCTTGTCGCTACCCAGACTGAAGGTCTGGCCCCAGTGCCACGTCTCCAGCATATCGCCGTACGGGTCCAGTGATGGATCAGACAGGCTGCGGGCCACAAGCCACGCAATCACATGGAGAACGATGATGCGTGCAGCGACAGACACGAAATCAGTTTCGAGGGCGACAGATCAATTGATCTGACCAGTCTCCCTGACATACTGGCGGTAGTCGTTCAGCTGATCCCGATTGATGGCATCAGCAAGGGGTTGAAGATAAGTCTCCGTCAACGACTGAGCCAGCCCACCGTTGTCTGACAACAGATCGTCCATCAACTCATCTGGATCATTGCCGGAATCGAACAATTGCGCGGGTTTGTGATCATCGACGCGAACCGTCAGTTTGTAGTCGTCCGTGATCAGTGTACTTTGTCCGAACAACTCACTCAGGACACAGTCATGGCCCCGGTGTGCATCGTCATCCCCCGGTTCACGTCGCACGAAGCGAGCCAGCGATTCACCCTGCACCCCAGGTAGCGGAGACGCGCCAGCAATGTCATTAAGCGTAACCGGGACGTCGATCTGCTGCACCAACGCACGGCTTTGCCAGCCTGACCTTTTCTCAAACTCATCCGATGCCGGCCTGACGACGCACGGAACCTGTACGGACTGACTGTAGAAGTTCGCCTTACTCCAGAGCCCATGGTCACCCAGCATCTCGCCATGGTCAGAGGTAAAAACAACCCAGGTGTTTTCAAGCTGATCGTCGGCGGCAAGCTGTTCCAGAATCCTGCCAACCCAGGCGTCAATCAACGTGATATTGGCGTAGTAGTTCACCCGCCATTGTTGTCGCTGCTGCGTAGAAGCCCCGATGATCGACTGACTACCTGCAAGCCGGGCACGCACAATGGGCGATCCGCCTGAAGGTATGTCCGTGATTCCCGGATCGATTGTGGACACGTCATACTGATCACGAAAGGACTGTGGTCCGTCATAGGGATCATGGGGACCGGTAAACTGCACTTGAAGGTAAAACGGCTTGCTTTGGTCATGTTGCGCCAGCCAGCGCACCGCCTCCCGTCCTACCCAGGAATCAATGTCTTCTCCCTCTGGGACCGGCGCAGGTTTCTGTTGCCAGGGTATGGGATCGTTCCCTCGATACGCTTCCTTGACCCAGTCCATGATAAAGGCACGATGTGCCTCAAGTAGTCCCTGACGCGCAAGATGATCCGTGTAATGACAATCCATCCAGCCGGTCTCGATCGGATCATTGATCTCCAGGCAATCATCAAAACCCCAGGCTTTCAGTTTGTCTTCCATCGTGCCGACATGCAGACCAGCCTGGCCGGCCGCACTGTGACGCCACAAATGGGTTTTGCCAATCACAGCCGTACGATAGCCTGCGTCACGAATGTTACGAACGTGACTGGGCCCCTCTTCATCGGCACCACTCCGATTGCTCCACACACCGCTTTGTCGCGGAAGCTGGCCGTTCATCAATGCAGCGCGCGCGGGGACGCATAAAGGAGAATTGGACATGCAACGGGTGAATGTCACACCTTCAGCTGCCAGACGATCCAGGTGAGGGGTCTGCACCTGGTCATTCACAATACCCAGACAATCGCCGCGCATCTGATCCGCGAAGATGTACAGGATGTTTGGCTTTTCAGTCACCTGCTTGCTCCTGTCCTAACCAGAAAGAACCAGAAAAGATTATTTCTCCTGCTTCAGTAACTCCGGGTACTGAGAGAATCGAGTGTCCTGACGGGTCGCCACCTCTATGACCACCACCTCTCCATTGTCGTTGGCCTTCTGCGCTTCAGCGATCGCAGGACCGATACCCTCTGCATTGTCGACGTGAATTCCCTTGGCACCCAGCGCCATGGCCATACCCGCATAGTCACCGCCCTGATTGCCAGCACCGAATTTCTCCATCGCAGTTGGCATCTTGGTGTCATAGCCACCCATCGTTCGATTATTGATCACCAGCGTTGTAATGGGCACCTCTGCACGGACCGCGGTTTCAATCTCGGTTCCCGTATGTCCAAACGCAAGATCACCCATGAAGTTCATGCAGAACTTTGATGGGTCCGCGAGTTTTGCACCAATCATCAGGGGAATCCCGAATCCCAGGTGCGTGGTCTTTCCCCAGCCAATATAACTGAGTGGTGTTTTGCTGGCCTTGTAGAACGGCATGATTTGATCACGAGGATTCCCCGCGTCGTGGGTCAGCACCGTATTGTCATGATCCACAGCTCGATTGATCTCGTGTACAACGCGATACGGGTTCACGGGCGCTTCATCGGAGGTCAGGATCGGCATCCAGTCCTCCAGCCATTCTCGCCGGGTCTGGGTGATCATACTGTGCAATTCGTCATTCCTGGGCCGCCCTGCTTCACCAACCTGGGCTTTCACCTCGTCAATCATCATCTCCAGTGTCAGCTTCGCATCACCAACAAGCCCAAGGTCGATTTCATAGTCCTTGTTGATGTCTTCCGGTGACACGGTGCTCTGAATCATGAACTTGCCATCGGGCACATCCTGTCCGAAGGATGTCCTGGTCAGTGACGATCCCACCGCAAAGAAGGTATCTGAAAGGCCAAGCCATCGGTACACACCTTTCGGTGCCGTTCGATTGGCTGAACCAAGCGCCAGAGGGTGATCATCCGGGAATGCGCTCTTACCCTCCATGGTGGTAATGACGGGTATCTGCATCAACTCGGCCAGTGTCATCAGCTGCGCGGTCGCGTCCGCATACAGTACACCCTGCCCTGCCCAGATGACCGGGTGACGCGCGGAGAGTAACTGAGCAACGGCATCCTTCACATCGTTGCGATTTGGCGCGTACTTCATAGGCTTTGAGGCCTCGTAATGCATCGCGTTTTCTGGGACCTCCTGTGACAGCACATCGCGCTGCATCTCAACCAGTGCCGGCCCAGGTCGCCCCTGTCGAATGGCATGGAATGCCCGTCGCATTTCGCGGGCCGTTTTGGTCACATCATCGATCGATAGTGCAAGCTTGGTGATCTTCTCGTAGTTCCTGACCGCTGAAAAATTCGGTGCAATGCTGTATTTGTCTGTACCGGCACCCTGCGGCAGAAACAGCAAAGGGACACCTTCTCCCCAGGCCTGCGCAATACCGCCAAAGGAGTTCTCCACACCAGGGCCATCCTGCGCCGCGAAGACCCCAACCTGTTTGCCCAGGGTCTGGCGACTGAAACCATCAGCGGCATTGATACCCCCTCGTTCCTGGCGAAACACAATGGGGCGGATATCCACTTTGGCTGCCGCCTCGATCAACGGGTTGGCAGGAAAGCAGGCCATCCAGGTTACACCTTCCGCTTTCAGGCAATGTGCAATCAGATCAAAGCCGTTCAAATGTCATCTCCTTGTTCGTTCTTTTGAGTTTTGTTTCAGTGTTTTATGCGTTTGGTTTAGTGTCAGCGGCCATCCGCCGCAGACAAAGCGCTCATTCCGATAGCAGCTTTATCAGCGTATCTGGCTGCCCAATTCCCCCGCCCTTTGTGACCAGGTCAATGTTGCTGTACCGCGACACTGGTATTCCGGTATCCACGGTCCCTATAACCACAACGGTCTCGTCACCCAACAATGCTGCTGATGTATCACCACCAATCATGAGCAATGTCGCAAACCTCTCGGTCTTCAATTGCTCTCGCACAAAACCGGCAGTGCGCATCGCAACGTTCCGGGCCTCCGGGAGCGTCACCTCTTCATCGGGCAGGTGAGTCGCAAACACACTGACGTCGGCCACAACATTGCAGTCCCCATCCATCATTTGGACTGGAACACCAAGATGAGTCAATTGTCTCCGACTGGTGGCGTTGAGGCTACCACAGATGATCAGAACCGGCTTTTGAATCGTGCGATGAAGCGTTCCCCGTCCATTGAAGACAGTATCCGCAAAGGCGCCCACGGCACCTGTCGGACCTACCAGTACGCGGTCCTCTGCCCGACAACGGGTGATTGCCGCCTGGAGTTCACGATTGTCGTCGGCGTCCCACACCTCAATCCCGGGATCCAGACAACCTGCGTGTTCAAGGATTTCGACCGGACGATTACTGACCGGGGCCGTAAATGGGTCATTACCAAACGGCGAATCCAGTACTGGTACGTCATCCACAAAAACCACACCACCAACACAACGACGCCCTGCGTCTGGAAAGCTGGGTACGACCGCCACGCGGTATCCGAGGGTCGTCAGTGCCTTCACCTCGTGAGGCCAGTTCCCTCGAAGACCGGAGTCCATTTTGTGGGCACGAAACCGGGCCGTCTTCCCATGAGCGCGCAGCATTCGGGATGCCGCGTCTGCACCAGGGACCTGACGACAGTCGAGATCTACGACAAGACAAGCGCTGTCAGCATCCGCTGCATAGGGGCCCACCGGAACCTCAATTCCGTGAGACGCAATAACGCCACCCACCTCAAGCGCACCCGTCCGGTCGTCTGCGGTCACAAACAGCTCAGGGGTCATGTTTCATATCAGAAGGCCAGACATCGGACAGTCACCCTAGGGTCGACGTCGAACCACGTGGACCGTCATTTTCTGATGATGAGAGAAACCCAGCCTGGCATAGACACCCACCGCTGATGTTTCAGACGGGCTGCCAATTCTGACATGCAGGAACGGCCACTCTCCCCGTTCGTGAATCTCCTGCGCCAGGTGCTGGACCAACAAACCCGCGTAACCTTTCCCCCGGGCTGTCGGATGTGTGCACACACCACTGACTTCGACAAAACCCGGCATTGTGAACCGTTCACCGGCCATGGCCACCAGCTCACCATCGTCAAAGATCCCATAATATCGACCAAGCCGATGCGTCTCACGGACAAAGGGTCCCGGCTCCGTGAGCGTCGCGAGTGCGACCATGGCATCTGAATGGGCCGACCCCAGTTGCACCGGGTCAGCCGTGACCTCGGACTGAGAGTCCGGTGCTCTGTGAATAGGTTGAATGCATAACATCTGGTGCACTGGCACCGACATCAACAGTTCCAGATGATCGAAATTCGGGGCTGGTGCTGATTCGACACCGGCCAGCAGAACGGTTTCTCCGGGACTGAGCACATCGACCAGCGACGCCATTCCCGTGGCATCAGCGACGCCACCAAACGGCGAAACTTCCGGGCGATAACGACCAGCGGTGCCGCTACATTCAGCCAGATCTTTCTGCGGACCAGAGATCGCGTGCCAGACTGGATTATCAAGCAGTGACAGATCGGGTTCAGGCATCACTCTCAGCTGTTTCCACTGACTTCCCATCCCCGTCATTCCGTTCCGGGTACGGCCCCAGGTACGTCTGGGTTGAATGGCGCCACAATCCCGAACGGAACACAGGCAAATCACAGAGGTCGGCTGGTACCTTCTCTGGATTGACCCTGCTGTTCAGCACCACCCTGATATGTTCGGTGCTGTTGATTCCCACGCGGTGTGCGCAATGTGACGACACCAGAACCACCATGCCCTGGGTAGGGGTGATCGCGACCTCCCCGTCCAGATGTCCATGATTGGGCCCCACTGAACGGAATCCCTTGTATCGATGGGAACCTGGGAGGACATAAAGACGCCCTTGTTCCGGCGCATAGTCACGCGTGTAGACAAGCCGATTGAGCGTGAACATTCCGGGGGCAGGATCGGATGAATCCTTGTGCCAGCCCTGCCCGCCCGTCCGGGGTGTCGCAAACGCGAAACCGTAGAGCGTCTCGAAACCTTCACCAGCGATTGTGGTCGTTAGATTCTGCATGTCAGGATGTTCAAACAGCGCCACGAACGGCGGCAGGCGCGAAATCGGCAGCGCCTTAAGATGGACTTCGAATCTCTCGCGATACTCTGAATTCTCGCGCCCGGGAAGCTCGTTCCATCGTGCCTGCCAGTCGTCCACCATCGCATCCAGTTCAGCGACTTGTTCTGGAGTAAAGAACGACGGCAATACGACGTAGCCATTGCGTTCGAACGAATCTCGCAGATCGCCCAGATCCATGTCGGTGGAAGATTCCATGCGATCAGCATGCGGTTTTCACCCTGTTTCGGTCAAGGTCAGGTTAGCGTCTGTCTGATAGTCGTTCCCGCCTGGCCAAAACATGTACACCTGTTGCGCAAACATCCACGACGGACCGCTCATAGGTGCTCACTTCAGTCATGAAGCCCGTTTCGCCAGACTTAGCACCGCAATCCCTGCATTGATCACTGCAAAGTACCACTGGGACATACATTGGGCGAGAACGGCAGACCGCAATTCAACCATCCTGAGTACTCCCTGCAGAAGAAGCTCGGAGAGGGTGGGATGGCCACTGTATACCTGGCGAACCAGATCAAGCTTGATCGACCGGTTGCACTCAAGCTGATGTCATCGCGGATCAGCCAGAACGAGTCGTTCAAAAGACGCTTCATGCGGGAAGCCCAGACGCTGGCCCGGTTCCGCCACCCCAATATCATCACCATCTACGAAGTGGAGACATTCGAGGACAGTTGGTTCATCGTGATGGAGTATCTCGAAGGCGGTGACCTGAAATCGCGCATCCAGGCAGGCTTGAGCGAGGAAGAAGCACTCGCTATCACAAAACAGGTCGCCAGCGCGCTGGATTACGCCCATGCACAGAATTACGTTCACCGGGACATCAAACCGGAAAACTGCCTGTTCGACGACAATGGCAGACTCGTGCTGACCGATTTCGGTATTGCGAGGTCGATGGATACCGGAGACGAAGCGTTGACACAGGCTGGCGTTTCGGTTGGCACACCCGCCTACATGGCACCTGAACAGTTCGAAACATCCGACGTCGATTACCGGGCAGATCTCTATTCACTGGGCGTGATGCTCTACCAGATGCTTGCCGGCCAACGCCCGTACTCCGCACAGTCAATGGCGGCCATGTTGTTCAAACATGCCACTGAGGCGGTGCCTCCATTACCGGAGCAGAACGCAGCACTGCAACCGCTGGTCAACGTATTAATGGCGAAACAGTCCTCGGATCGACCCGAATCCGCCACCGCTGTCATTGAGGCCATTGACGACTACCTTGCGAACGGCAAACTGCCTGATGACATGATCGCGAGCGCTGATCAACAGAAGACCGCCAACATGCCGATGCAAACACCTCCGCCTGACCAGGCAGACGAGGATGCAACGTTGATTCGGGACTTCGCAGCTGACGACGACGGCACGCTGATCCGCGACTTTACACACGATCCCGACACGGATGATCCGGACGCCACTGCAGTGCTGTCAGATCAGAGCGACGAACAACCCCGTTCGCTATCGCGGCTGATATTGACTGCCTCTGTGTTGGCATCGGTGTTGGCATTGGTACTGGCAGGTATAGGAATCACCTGGTGGATAAACACGGGTGAACCTGCAGACCCGGCTCCCATCGCTTCTGTACCGGTGACGCCGATACCGGATGCCACAACGCCAACACGGACATCCGACCCCGCCGTGCGACGAAACCCACAGGAGTGGTTTATCGGTCGCTCTGGCGAAGGCGCTATCCTCGTGGAAATCTCGACGGCGGATCTGCCTGAAGACAGCTTTGCGATGCTCCAGAACTATGAAGAAAGTGACGCCTCTGCGATCGACAAATCAAACGGCTGGACGTTCTTCCTTGACCAGATCAAGGCAAACCCAACGCTGTTGACAAGGGCAGGCGAAAAAGCGGACGGATGGCAACAAATCAGCCAATACGACGCACTCATCGAAGCGGGTGACGGCGACCCGATGAGCTATTACTACCGAGGATTTGGTTATCAGATGGCGGAACAGTAGGACCTCGCCATCACAGACTACCAGGAGAGCCTCTCCCGGGACCCCGCGAATGAATTTGTGAAGCCATTCGTCGACCAGTCCCGTCAGCTGAAAGCTGCCCTGGATCAAGCCCCACCGTAGCAGTCAGTCACCCGCCAGCTGTGCGCTCTCATCGTTCTGTGACTGACGGGCCTTATGTGCATCTCGATGCCGCTCGAATGACATCCGGCCATCGTGGTTCATGTAATCGTAATCAGGTCGTACCGTAACCCGTCCTGCTGAGGGCTCCGTATCAAATAAACTACAATAGGTTTCTACGGTCCCACGGCCGTGACCCGTCCCCGGAGGTGCTTCCAGTGCTCGCAGGTCGGCGGTCCTGTCACTCTTGCCAAACGGGAACGGTCCGTAGACATCCATCAATCCTGCAAAACGTACCGGATTCCGGTCCAGGGCCTCCTGGGTGACTGTGTCGCGATAAGGTTCCTGCGGCTGGTATCGAGGCCGCATATATTCGTACTGCAACGCCATTCTCACGCCAGCCGTCTTGCGTGGATAAGAACCATGCCAGGTGTGATTACCCCAGACCACAGCAGATCCTGCCGGCGCATCCACGGCAACCGCCCTGTCTGCCCAATACTTGGATTCCGGTGGACTCACCTGACGTCGCCATCGATGACTCCCTGGCAGGAATGAAACCGCGCCATCTTCCTTGTTGTAGTCCGTCAGAAAGTAGTGCACGTTCGCGTTGACGTTCAGGCTTGGATGCGCATCGGGCGTTTGATCCAGAAAGTCGCCATGGATTCCTGTGCGTGCCTCTCCCTGCCCCTTTACCCAACCGTTACACAGGCTCAGGATACAGTTTGTACCCAGTAGGTACTGTGCCAGGCCGAGACCTGCAGGATTGTAGGCGTACTTTTCGAACCGCTCATCTTCCCACATCAGAAAGCGCAGGTTGTCGTTCACGTCGCTCCAGCGATCCAGATCATCAGACAAATCACCGAATCGTCGTTGGACCACACCTTCAAGCGCGTCCTTCAATTCCAGATGCCAGCCATCCGGGCCTATTTTCTCGGGGGGAATGATCGTATAGCCAAACGCTTCGAGTTCGGCGATGTTGGTCTCGAGGCCAAGTTGCTGAAGCTCCTGGTAGAGGGGCCCCATCGATCCCGCGGTTTCCCAATTCTCAATCTGCATGTGGTGTTCTCGCTATGAGCTCAAGGTCGTCGATGACTCATCATACGTCATGCGATGCCAAGACCAAATCTCACCATTTTGTTATGCTGCGCGCCTGTTTGCGCTCGTAATTGGAGCTCTGGGCACCATGTCCATCGGTATTCGCACCTATCGTTGTCACCAGATCGACGATGACATCACCACCATCTCCCTGGATGAAGTAACACTGCCCGCACCCGCACCGCATGAGGTACAGGTGCGCCTGAAGGCGTGCGCCGTCAATTTCCCTGACATTCTGATGATTCAGGGGAAATACCAGAAGAAACCGCCGCTCCCATTCGCACCTGGCGGCGAAGCAGCCGGTGATGTCATTGCCGTTGGCAGCAACGTCTCTGACATCAGGGAAGGAGACCCGGTGATCGTGGGCTGCGGTCATGGCGGTTTCGCAGAAGCCATCAACATTTCCAGCGACTCTGTTCGCCCCATGCCAGCGGGTATGGATTATGCCGCAGCCGCATCTTTTCAAACCGCCTACCTGACCGCATGGGTTGCCCTCACCTGTCGTGGTCACCTACAGGCCGGTGAACATCTATTGGTACATGGCGCGACCGGGGGCGTCGGAATGGCGGCTGTCGATCTGGGAAAACACCTGGGCGCCCAGGTGATTGCAACCGGTGGGCGTGATGACAAGCTCGCGGTCGTCAAGACTCGAGGCGCTGACCATGTCATCAACTACAGCCTGCCGGATGGCAAACTCGGAGGGTTCCGAGATGAGGTCAAAGCACTCACCGGGGGTAACGGTGCAGATGTGGTCTACGACCCCGTGGGTGGTGATGTTTTTGATGAATCCATGCGCTGCGTCAATATTGACGCGCGTCTTCTCACCATTGGTTTCACGAGTGGTCGATGGCCTCAGGCGGCGGTGAACCTGATTCTTATCAAGCAACTGTCTGTCATTGGTGTCCGCGCCGGTGAATTTGGCCGTACCTACCCGGAACGTGGGATCGAAAACCAACGCGCCATCTACGATCTGGCCGCCAGCGGTGCCATCAGCCCCTATGTCTGCCGTGCATTCCCTCTTGACGAGGCCATCGCCGCGATGCAGATGCTTGAATCACGCAACGTTGTCGGAAAGTGTGTCGTAACGATGAACAACTACACACCGGTACTGGACCATTCAATTGACTGAAACAAGCCGCAAGGCTGAACGTAACCCCTGGAGGACACATCATGGCTGACCTGGAAGCTGATCTGTTTAACCTCGCCATGTCGGCGAAAGCACAACCACTCATGGACGCGGTGAACAAACACATCGCGGAAAACGTCGAACCGATCACGGAAGAGTTTTTTGCGCTCGACAAGGAGAAAGAAGACCGCTGGAGCTGGCACCCAAGGCAACTGGAACTACTGGAGGGCGCCAAAGACAAAGCGAAAAAG
Source organism: OM182 bacterium MED-G24 (assembly GCA_002457275.1). Taxonomy (GTDB): domain Bacteria; phylum Pseudomonadota; class Gammaproteobacteria; order Pseudomonadales; family Azotimanducaceae; genus UBA7451. The sequence continues at coordinate 6,975 of NTKD01000042.1, read as the reverse complement.
AGTGGTTTGTGGAACTTCTTTCTTCCTGAGTCCGAGTATGGCGACGGCCTGACGAACCTGGACTACGCCTACATTGCCGCTGAGCTTGGAAAATCTCCACTGGCTTCAGAGACGTTGAACTGTTCCGCGCCGGATACCGGCAACATGGAGGTCCTTGAACGTGTGGGCACCCCGGAACAGAAGGAACAGTGGTTGAAGCCATTGCTGAATGGTGAGATTCGCTCTGCCTACGCGATGACAGAACCGGCACTGCCCTCGTCAGACGCAAAGAATATCAGCACATCCGCTGTACTCGATGGCGATGAATGGGTCATCAACGGAGAGAAATACTACATCTCAGGTGCGGGTGATCCACGCTGCAAAATTATGATTACCATGGTGAAAACCAGTCCGGACGCAGCCCCCAATCGTCAACAATCTCAGATCCTGGTTCCGAAGGACACGCCTGGTGTAGAGATCATTGAAGGCATGCAGGTGTTTGGACAGGACCATGCCCCCCGCGGTCACATGCACCTGCGGTTGAACAACGTTCGGGTACCCAAGGACAACATTCTGCTTGGTGAAGGACGTGGATTTGAGATTTCCCAGGTCCGACTCGGGCCTGGTCGCATTCACCACTGTATGCGTTCAATCGGCAAAGCCGAAAAAGCACTTGAACTGATGGTGAAACGATCAGGGACGCGCGTAGCTTTTGGTAAGCCCATTGCGAAACTCGGCAAAAACGTCGAAGTCATCTCGCGTTCACGTATCGAGATCAATGCCATGCGTCTGGCCGTCCTGCAGGCGGCAAAAGCCATGGACGTCCTTGGAAACAAAGAAGCGCGCGTGTATGTCTCCGCGGTGAAAGCCATGGTGCCTGAGAAGGTGTGCGAGATCATTGACGCTGCCATTCAGATGCACGGAGCAACCGGGATATCCCATTGGACCCCACTTGCCGGCATGTACATGGATATGCGCCATCTTCGTTTCGCTGACGGTCCTGATGAGGTGCATCACATGGTGGTGGGTCGCGCAGAACTGCAGAAATACGACCTGTGGTAAGCAACCCCGGCGCGGAAATATCTGTTGACGGAAAAATCCGGTGAGCGCAGGCTACGCCGCCACGACATTCCAGACACACTAATTCCAGAGACATAGGGGCATCAATCTTGTGACCACAATCAATGGTCAGCATCTAACCGCCCTCACCGTGATTGATTTCAATCACGGTGCGACGCCGTGTGCGCAAACCGTGCGCTACCACGGCCGGGGGCAGGTGAAGTTGTAAACCATCGATCAAACAAGACAACAAAACCTCAAAGCCCCCGGCGTCAAACCCGGGGGCTTTTTCGTTCTGGAGTTCTCTTTTTCTGGTCAGGAACGAGGAATGGCCATGGCCGCAATAAATCAAGCGGACGTCGATGATGAACAACGTCGGCGTCTGGCAAAGAACCCGGGTAGATTGACCGCTGTCGCCTTCTTCACAGCGGCGCTGGTGATCTTTCCCGTGATCGTCCCGTTCTTCCAGAGTCTCGGTCTGTCGATGACAGATATCTTTATTCTGGAGGCCATGTTTGCCGGTTTCGTCGTCCTCCTGGAGGTTCCCTCTGGTTATCTCGCAGATATGCTCGGGAGGAAACTGGCACTTATTCTCGGCAGCGCATGCTGGCTTCTATCCCACCTCTTTCTGTTGTTCGCAACCGATTTCTGGTCGCTGGTGCTCTTTGAGTTCACCGCGGCGATCGCCGTTGCGCTGATCTCTGGGAGCGACATCGCACTGCTCTACGATTCTTTGCTGGCCCTGGATGTAGACGAACCCACCAAACTGCGCGCCATGGGTCGTGTCCAGTCAGCTCGCTCATGGTCTCAAGCCATCACTGCCATTCTTGGCGGAATGTTGGTGATCTGGTCTTTCGAACCGGTACTGGTCGCGCAGACGCTGTTCGCAGCCGGACCCTTTGTGCTTGCCTTCACGTTGGTTGAAGCCCCCAGAAGCGATCCTTCCGACGATCACCGAACCAATGTGCGCAATGTGACAGAGATGTTTTTGCCCCGGGACACATCCGAGATCTGCTTATCTCGTTGACCGTGCTCGCACTCGCTACTTTCTATGCAGTCTGGATGTATCAGGACTATTGGGCCGAAGGGGGCATCGCCCTTCTCCACTTTGGCTACCTTTGGGCTGCCTATAACGTTGCGGTCGCACTGTCGAGTCACTATGCGGTCGACATTGAACGCAGATTCGGTCTCACTGTCGTGACCGCGATCATGTGTCTGGCACCCGGCATTTCCTATCTTGGTATGGGGCTCGCTGCGGAAATCATCTGGCTTGGCGTCGCGCTCGGGTTCATCATGCAGTCCAGTCGTGGACTCCAGATGGTGATCCTCCGAAACGCGTTCAACCGGGTGCTTGGCAGTGAACTACGCGCAACCGCAAACTCCATCTCAAGCTTTCTGTTCCGTGGTGTCTTCATCTTTACCGGCCCCGCTGTCGGGTACGCGATTGACGCATGGAGCAGTGCGACGGTGTTTGTGATGCTGGGACTTCTGTTCCTGCTGGTGGGCGTCTGGCAATTCAAAGGGCTTGCGTCGCTCATATCCAGGGGGATTCAGTCACCGAACCAGCGATAACACGAAAACCGGGGACAAACCAGGGACAAACCAAGGACAAACGCGCACCTGACGACCGCGACATCTACTCTTTCACGCCGTCCGCACGTTTTAACGCATCAAATGCTGGGAACCCCCACCGCCTGAACGCAACGACCATACTCGTACCATGCCTTCGAGACAGCGGCACCATACGATCTCTCTGGGAAGCACTGACATAATCCTCAGCCAACTGACGGATCTTGGTGTTGATATGTTCAATCGCTTCATCCGACAGCATCCCGTACAGGAACTGCTCAATTTCACCCGGGGCATTGAATTCACTGTCGAAGAATGTATCGCGGACGCGGGTTTCAAACAGATGTTCGAGTGGTCCACCGTCTCGCCAGCGAAAGTTCGGTGCAACCAGCGTGCGCACACGATTTCCGGGTTGTAGTTCAATGATTCGAAGCCGATCCAGTCGCGCAAGCAACTGGGTCAACTCATGCTCGCCCACGTCGTAACGCGCAAGAATCTGATCCGCGCTCCATCTCTGAAGCAACAGGTAGCCCACAAGGAGCAGCCGAACATCTTCAACCAGTGCCTGCTCCTGCTCCTGAGACAGTTCCGCGATGAGCACACTGTCACGCTGGCTTTGCTGAATAACGTCGTGCCACTCGACACCCAGCAGTTCGCAGATTGCGTCCACCCGTTGCAGGCTGAAATTGCGATCGGCAAACCAGCGTTTCACTGTGGATTCACTCACCGAGAGATGCACCGCAACATCGGCATAGGTCATACCAGCACCTTTCAGAAGGCGCTTCAGCGCGTTAACCAGACCTTCAGTGTCTGCCATTGTCGGAACCAGCATGAAAAGTACCGGATATTGATACTATCCCTGTGGGCCTACCCTGACAATCCTAAAATGCTACCACGCGGTCTATCAGCCAATACGCAGACACGGTACCCACCAGGTAACCGGCCATCACATGCCCCGGAACCGGAAGTTTGGTTTTCAGGCGATGACCCAGTTCAACAAACAACCGCAGCAAACCAATGACGCCCAACGCGAACACCACCTGCCCGATTTCGACGCCAATATTGAAAGCAATCAGGCCGGTCACAAGCTGAATCTGGGGTAAGCCAATCTCAGACAGGACCGCTGCGAACCCCAGACCGTGCAGAAGGCCAAACGACGAAGAGACCGCGATCGGATGTCGCCATGTCAACGAATCTGACGGGCCTATCGCAAGCTCCCTCGCGAGAAACAACACGGACAACGCGATCACGGCCTCAACCGGTGCAATGGGTAGCCGAACCACGTCCAGCGCTGCCAGCACCAGAGTCACTGAATGTGCCAGCGTGAATCCGGTGATCGTGATGAGAATGCGGCGCCAGCCACCCGCAATCCAGATCAGACAGAGTAGAAACAGCAGGTGGTCGTAGCCAATCCAGATATGTTCCATACCCAGCCAGGTGTATTGCCATGCCACACCACCCGTTGTTTCCGGGGATGGCACATCAAAATCCCGTTGCCCAGACCCGTAGGCACGAGTAAATTCTTCGCCGCTTTGCAGAATGACCTTGATAACGGTCGGGTTGGCGACCTCATACAAAGGATACGCAACCTGAAGCTGCCTGCCGTAGACACTCTCTTCACACACCACGTTGACAGTGGATCCCGCCCCCTCCGTTATACAGTTTGATGGGAACTGGAGATCTGGTGTGTTCTGAACCGCAATGCGCGGCGGCAGACGCACCCTGTACAGGAACGTGGTGCCTTCGCCCTTCGATAGTTCCCTGATTTCAATGTACAGAGGTCGCAGGTCATCGGCATACGTTGGCGCGCCGATGATGACCAGCAATGCACAAACTCGTTTCAGCCACGCCAGGACTGCCAACCTCATTGCGACAGTACCTCGCTGGACAGGGCGTCCAGGTCAGTCTCAATCTGGTAACGGGAACGTGCGTTTTGGTAATACTGCTGCCGTTTCGCCTCAACCAACTCCAGCATCAGATCATCCTGAACACGCGCCGCAACCTCCTCCAGCGGTGGTACGCGAGCGGCGATAACGTCACCCATCATGACCAGATGCTGGCCATATTCAGATTTGACCGGACCAAGCCATTTGTCACCTTGGCTCATCTCGAATACATCATCTGCGAATTGGGAACCAAAGTGAGAAGCCACCTCGTCGTAGGTCTTTCCCACATAGTTTCTGTGATAGAGAAAATGATCCCCGTACGACGTTCCGAGATGAAACGGGACCCGTTCACGATTCAGTGAGGTCAGGGTCTCACTGGCGATAGCAGAGGGGTTTTCATGTCGCTCTGTGCTGAAAAACACATGGGTGAAAGTGACCCGTGTCGGTTCACGGTAGCGATCCTGCTGGCTCTCGAAGTAGGCCGTGACCGCGTCAGCGGAGACCACAATGTCGTCGTAGAACGACGCCTGATTAATGTAGTCGAGTTGTGTGATCAGCCGACGTTTGCTGGCGTAGTCATTGGTATCAAGCCCAATCGCAAGGGCCTCTCGATAGAGCACCTCCTCCCGCACCATCTGGTCGACCAGTTCATCGCGCTGATCACCCGGCATTCTGGACGCAACCGTGCGCGCGCTGGTCAGGTCCAACCGCGGGTTTCTGTGCATCAGGTATCGAATGAATGACTGCTCGTCAATCAGGACCTGCGAAGACGACGCCTCCGGGGGCTCATCCTGCAGCATGCCAAACCAGACAAACAGCAGTCCGCCCACGATCAGGAAATATAGCAGTGGCTCTCGAGACATCGACGTCCGGTCCTAACGTGGCGCGAATCCACCAACCCAGATCGGGCTGGACCACGCCATCGCATCATTGGCCTGACGTACGCGTACAAAGTAATAGTCGCCCTGCAGGTCTCCTGAATCAACGATCTCGAAACGGATGTCTCTCTCGCCTTCGGTGATCACCCGCCGAAGCGTGATGGTGTCATTGTAGATATCCAGCGGAAAGCCATGGGTCAGTTCCCCACGCTCCATGTCCTTCAGATTCAGCGTCACGCTTGCGGGTTCCGTGATCGCCGGTCGCCTGAAACGGGTCGGGCTCCCTCTTTCCGCAGCCGCCTTAAGCTCAAAGGTGATTCGTGCAGAACGCGAGATGTTTGCCAGATCCAGGACAATCGAACTTGCGTCGCCGCGCGAACCTGTGACGAAGTGAAGCGTATTGGGGTTATCGTTGTCCCTGCGTAGTTCATTCACCTCTGGATTGAAGAAATCGGTAGCTTTGAACGATTCAATGTCTGCACCAGTGACGGTCAGCTTACCCAGCCATCCACGCGAGCCGCGCGCGTTATCCTGGGGATGCATGGGTGCCGAGTCACTCTCGAAACTGATCTGTATGGTCTCGGATTTTCCGAACCGCCCATCCTCGATCAGACGATACTGCTGCTCCCATATCTCGACGTCGTTCTTGATCAGCGTGATACTGTCAATCGGCGCCGTTCCTATCACCCGTCCAGTGATCGTCCGCTCTGTGGTGAAAGGCGTACGCTGGCCCATCATATGTCCGTTCAACCTCACGTCGAGGATGATCCGGTCTCCGGTCGTGGCATACGTCTGGATGTTTTTCATGGCATCAAACAACGCATCCCGTTCCAGCCGCTCCGCCATGACGCCTGCAAGACCTCCTCGCTGCGACATGAAACCCGCCCAGGTGCTGGTGTACCCGGGCTGCGACAGGTGGTTGTCACTGGCTGCGATAAATCCGACCTGATGCCCCTGGCGAACGTAAGCGCGGCCAAACCACTCAAAGGTCCCATGTTGTGACATGATCTCGACAAGGTCCTGAAGGTCCGGATCGCTTTGACGATAGTCCCCGGACTGATGCGCGTGCGGGATGACCAGCACATCATTGAAGTCATAGGTGCTCTTAAGCCCTGCGTAAAGTCTTGAGATCGTAGGATAGTCCTGTACAGGAACCCGGACTCGTTCCTTTGTATCTCTAAAGAGCACATTGTGATGCCCACCATAGCGATTCTGTTGGGTCCACTCATAGCCAAGGTACCCGATGAAGCGACCCTCCTCGGAGTATTCGTTGACCTTATCGGTGAGTACCTGCCACTCCCTGTCATCCATCCAGATGTCGTGTTCAGAGTGCATGACGAAGTCCAGGCGAGCATCTTCTTTCGCCCAACGCATGAAGCGGTCCGGTGTGCCAATACCTTCAGCAAAACCTGAGTGACCGTGAGTGTCTCCCCAGTAGACCGGACTGGCTTCCGCAGACACCAGAACCGGGTTACCGCGGCCAGTGATCGTGCCATCAACCGAGTTGACCGTCAGGTGATGAACACCAGGAGATAACAAGACGTCATCAATCACTGTGATCGCATTCTCACCCGATTCCGTGGTGCCGATGACTTCTCCATTGG
>NTKD01000041.1 GCA_002457275.1 OM182 bacterium MED-G24 | reverse complement strand
TCTCTGATCAATAAGATTATTTCACTGTTCAAACCCAGAAAACCTGAACCCGAACCCGAACAAAAGCGGGAACAACGACGCCGCGGCGGTCAGAGAAATCGGCGGAGAGGAGAAGGCCAGGGCCGAAACCGAAACAATCGGGACAGAGGAGATCGCGAAGGCAATCGCGACAACAACCGGAACGACAAGCAAAATGATCGTCGTGATGAACGACGGTCACAGAGAAACCGCGACGACGAACGGGCTGACAACAACGGCAGTGAATCCAGCGGTCCAGGTTCACGGGACCGAAACCGTGATGAGGGTCGTCGCGAGGACGGTGGTCGTCAGAACAGACGTCGACGTTCAGAATCAGGTCGCGATAAACGCAATAGCGGTAACGAAAATCGAACCGAACGCGAACCATCAAACGCAACCGCAGACACCGAATCACCGGTGACTGGCAATCGCAGCGGCAATGATGGCGAAAGCAGACGTTCAGGTAACCAGCGCCGCGACAACAGCAACCGTCGCAGACGGCAAAAGCAGCGCCAGCAGATGGAGGAGTCATCCGCGGCTGATCAAAATGTGGTTTCTGGAAATGTTGATCAGGACGATAGCGACAGCATAGCAGCAGCTTTCATAGCCGCTGAAGCCGCCGAAAGCGCTGACGAGCCGCAGGCAGAATCGACAGACGTCGCAGCGAATGCATCTGAAGCTACGGCATCCGATACAGCGTCTGCAGAAAAGTCTGAAGCTTCTGTCGAGCCACAAGCCAACGCTGACTCAGCAACACCGGAACCGTCCTCGGACACAACAGCGAGTGAAGAAACTGCGGTTATTCACCCCTCTAGTTGGGGACGCGCGGCCAATGATCCTCGAATCAATCCAACGACCCCTCTTGCAGGCCCGGTGCTGAGAGAAGCCCCCATGCCAGCTGTGGGACCAGCGCTTGAACCTGAGGTCCGTGGACTGGACGGGTCTCATCCAAGTCGTTGGGGGCGCGCGGCAAACGATCCCCGATCGGGTGAAGAATTGGACATTGCGAGCGACTGACAGCGCAAGCACTAGTTGCCGTAAAACGTCGGTTCAAACTCTAGTGACAGGTTAAACCTGTCACTGACGACGTCCTGTACATGCGCTGCCAGCAAACGGATGTCACGGTAGGTGGCTTTCCCGGCATTCACGATAACCAGTGCGTGCTGGCTTGAGACCATCGCACCACCAACGCGGTGTCCCTTCAAACCGCACTGCTCGATCAACCAGGCTGCGTGGATCTTGGTACCAGCATCGGACGTTACGCCTTCCGGTGCCTCTGGATGCGTCAACCTGAACGCCGTATAGGTACTCTCTGACAAGACCGGATTCTTGAAGAAACTCCCCACGTTGGGCGTTGTTGTGGGATCGGGGAGCTTCCCTTTGCGGACACGAGTCACCAGTGTTGCCATTGAAAGTGGCGTTGTGACATCGGCACCCTGCAGGTCTCGGTAGCTCGTTATCGGTTCGAAGTGATCCGAAAGAGCAAACGATACCCTCGTTACAATCAGTCGGTCCCGATGCGCTCCCTTGAAGATACTATCTCGATATCCAAAGCAGCAGTCATCTCTCGATAGCACACGTGTACAACCATCCAATCGGTCATACACTCCCACACTGACAATCGTCTCCTCGACTTGAACACCATAGGCCCCGATATTCTGAACTGGCGCAGCACCCACGCTTCCAGGTATCCCCGCCAGGTTCTCAAGACCACACAAGCCATCTTCACATAGGCGCATGACCAAGCTGTGCCAGTTGACTCCTGATGCCGCGGTGATCAGGTTCTCCTCCTGTGTAATGGCCTGCGACCTCATGTGCAATGTCAGTCCTTCTATGCGTGGCGGAAGTACAACATTACTGCCGTCGCCCAGGATGGTGAGCGACAGATCACGTGCTTCTGCGTAGGCGATCGCTTCTGCGATTTCCTCATCCACGTATACCTCACAATAGTACTGGGCATGCACCGGGAGGCGCAGCGTGTTTGCCGAGGTAAGATCGACATTGTTGCGGACCGCAAACCCCATTGTCAGACCGTCACTCCCATGTTGTTTCTTCCGGTTCTTTTGCGCTGACCAATCCTGACCATTGTATACTGGAGTCTACATGACGATGGACAGTTCCAACCGACCATCGTCGTAGCACACGAAACGGAAGGAAGGCAGACAATGAATTTAGACGGCAAAGTGGCTTTCATTACCGGTGGGGCGTCCGGCCTTGGTAAAGCGACCGCAGAACGCTTCATTAAAGCTGGCGCACGGGTTCTCATTTTTGACCTAAACGAGGACAACGCGAGATCAGCTGCGGAAACGTTGGGGGATGCCGCAATTCACGCCTCAGGTGATGTTTCCGATGAGGCAGCGGTTCAGGCTGCTATCGACAAGGCTGTTTCCTCATTCGGTTCCATACATATCAATATCAACTGCGCGGGTATTGGTGCGGCAGGTCGGACACTTGGTCGCGAAGGCCCTCTCGCCCTGTCCGCTTTTGAGTTCGTCTTGCAGGTTAACCTCATAGGGACCTTCAACGTACTGAGGCTTTGCGCGAATGTCATGCAGGGAAACGATCCTGTCACCGAAGACGGAGAAAGAGGCGTGATCGTCAACGTTGCATCCGTCGCCGCTTTCGATGGTCAGGTTGGGCAGGTCGCCTACAGTGCCAGCAAGGGGGGGATCGTTGGAATGACGCTCCCTGTCGCGCGGGACCTTGCCAAACAGGGAATACGTTGTGTCGCGATTGCGCCTGGCATCTTTGAGACGCCGATGATGGCGGGTGCGCCGCCAAAGGTGCGTGACCCTCTTGTGGCGATGACCCAATTTCCACACCGACTGGGTGAGCCGCATGAGTTTGCTCGGACGTGCAGTTACATCGTGGAATGCGGCTACATAAATGCAGAGGTCATACGATTGGACAGCGGCATCAGGATGCAGCCACGCTAGTTCTCGCGCCGAGCCTCACTCGTCCGCTGACAGAACGCGAGCTTCGGTTTCCAACATGACAGGGATGTCATCCCTGGTGGGGAAGGCAAGCCCGTCGGCCCGACAGATCAGTTCTTCTGCTTCACGGTTGTATTCAAGTGTCCCCTTACAGCGGGGACAAACCAATATTTCGAGCAGTCGTTTGTTTAACGGCATTCTTCCCTCAGCGATGGCTTGTTTTCAACCATAGGCACGCTCCACCTCCTCACAACGAGCTCGCACACTTTCAACATCCCGAATCAATGACGTTCTGAACGCTTCGTCCAGTTCTGCGGAGACTTCTAGGTACCAACAGGTCGCGGTCAAAGCAGGTGCAAACCTGCGGACCTTGACGGCATCTTTTTCGGTCATGACAATGGGTAAATCATCATCGAACTGAAGATCATCCTGGGTGTACGCATAATGGTCTTCAAACCGGTGGGGAATGATCGCGAATCCCAATCTTTCAAGCTGATCGAAAAAGCGGTCTGGATGACCGATGCCACAAACCGCGTGAACCGTAGCACTGACATTCGTTAGCATCGAGCTATCAATGGCATGTCGGTCACCTGTGGTGACCTTCACCCACGCGGTCGGCAACAGATTCATCTGTGTGGTAGGTACAGGCAATGTCAGTTCTTCCCCACCATTAACCACCACGTAGTCAACTTCTTTCAGCCTCGATGGCGGCTCCCGTAGCGGCCCCGCAGGCAGAGTGAGTCCATTGCCCAGTCCTCGTCGCCCATCGACCACACAAATCTCAACATCTCTCCCGAGACGATAGTGCTGCATTCCATCATCACTCAGGATCACATCCGGGGAGCTATGGTCAATCAGATGCTGAACGGCTGTGACCCGATCGGGATCACAGACCACAGGACAGCCCGTTCGCCGGGCGATCATGATGGCTTCGTCTCCACAGGAGACCGGATCAGTTTGCGGCGTCACCATCATTGGAAACTCGCCACTACCACCATAGCCGCGACTGACTACCCCAATACTCCAACCGTGTGACGCAAACGCGTCACAGATTGCGATCAACAACGGCGTCTTGCCGGTACCCCCGACATTGATATTCCCGATAACAAGAACCGGAACCGAGGCCTGCCACTGATGTTTCGTCAGACGACTTCGACGCATCCCAGCTAAACCGTTAAACAACGAGGACAAGGGACTGAACACCCGAACCCAGTGCTTGTCGGTGTACCAGGCATTGATCAATGGATCCGACCTCACCTGCTTTCTGGACCGGTGCTCGATCGCCGGAATGACCTCCTTCATCTTTTGAGAACTGCTACTGTCTTCCTGTCGATGGAGCGCACTGTAGGCACCATTCTGCAGGAGCAGTTCTTCGTGCTTTCCGGATTCAACGATCTGGCCACCATCAACCACAAAAATACGATCGGCCTGCTCGATCGTCGACAATCGATGCGCAATGATGATGGTCGTTCTGCCATCGGCAACCGATGCCAGTGCTGCCTGGATTTTACGTTCTGACTCGGAATCCAACGACGAGGTCGCCTCATCGAAAATCAGAATGGGGGCATCTTTCAAAAAGGCACGCGCGATGGCCAGGCGTTGACGCTGTCCGCCAGACAGCAGGACACCATCGTCCCCCACTACCGTTGAAATACCATCATCTAACGCGTCTATGAAATCAGCGGCAAAGGCCTTCTCCGATGCTGTGCGAATAGCCGCCGGGTCAGCAGAATGCATGCTGCCATAGGCGATGTTTCGAGCAACTGTATCGTTAAACAACGTCACATCCTGTGGCACCATCGCCATATACGAACGTAGTTGCTCAAGTGGAATATCACTGATGGGTTCACCATCAATCAGAATCTCTCCAGCGTCCGGTTCATAAAATCGTGGAAGGAGACTCGCCAATGTCGTCTTGCCGCTCCCCGATCGTCCCACGAGTGCGATCGTTTCTCCGGGTGAAATAACGAAACTGAGATCGTCGATCACAGGGTGTTCAGCATGCTTATCGTATCGAAACGAAACGTTTCGAAACTCAATCTCACCTCGGACCTGCTGCCATGACGCTGCACCGTGATCGGCTTCCGGGGGTTGATCGAAGAGATCGAAGATATCCTCTGCGGCAGCGAGTCCCTTCTGAATCGTCGACTGGACTTCCGAAAGCTGACGAATCGGCTTCGCCATCAGCCCCCCGGCCGTAATGAATGCGACAACGTCCCCGGGTGTCATGTTGAGCGATGGGTCGAGGACGAACCAGACGAGCCCTGCAAGTGCGGTGGCGACCAAGAGCTGAACTGTTGGCGTCGCGACCGAGGATGTCACGACCATCTTCATGGATTGTCGACGATTGTCATGGCTGACGTTTCGGAACCGCTCCATTTCGTAGTCGCTCCCGCCGAACATACGGACCTCGCGGTATCCCTGGACGGCCTCCGAGGCGACATGGGTCACGTCGCCCATTGAATCCTGTATGCGCTCGCTGATGCGTCGAAACCGCTTTCCTGCATAGCTGACAAGCAATGCGATCAGGGGTGCGACCGCTAGGAAAATAAGGGTCAGTTGCCAGTTCAGATAAAGCAGAAATACCATGTAGCCGATGACCGTCAAACCTTCCCTGATCACAATGCGCACAGCGTCTGTCGCTGCGCCCGTCACCTGGGTCACGTGGTAGGTGACTTTCGCAACCAGATGTCCCATGGCATTGCGATCAAAAAACGTACTGGGGAGCCGAAGCAATTGATCGAACAACTCAACCCGCAGATTGTGCACCACCTGTGTTCCCACATAGCTGGTGAGATAGTTCCCGATGAAGGTACCCAGGCCACGCGTCACTACGAGAAAAACAATCGCGACCGGGATCAGAATTCGGTTGACATCGGTCGAGTCGGAGAAGAATCCCTGGACAAACTCTGGTGTTTGTACCGGCGGATTTTCGCCAAACGAATCGATGAGGTATGCGGTGGTTTGTACAAATCCTACGTTCGAGATTGAATACAGCAGATATCCAAAAATACTGAAAACAAACGCCAGCCAATAAGGTGCAACGTAGCGAAGGAGCCGCCCGTAGATATGGGCATCGGAGGCGGACTCGTTGCTGTTTGCGTTAGTCTTCAACAATATTCTTCGTGGAAATACTGAGCGCGCTGAAACCAATCTGACCTGCGGCGTCCATGGCGGTCACCACCGCCTGGTGCGTTGTACTTGCATCCGCACTGATCACCAGTGGTTGCGTCCTGTCACCATCATTGACCTTCTCCAGCGCGCTCACCAACGTGTCGAGTCTGGCATTCACCAGGCCAACCTGATTGACCGCATACTCACCACTGCTACTGATGGAAATCTCAATCGGCGACTTTTCAAGCGAGCTCGCCTCGGGACTATCTTCTGGCAGCTTGATCACCATATGGGATTCCCGCGTGAATATCGTGGACACCATGAAAAAAATCAGGAGCAGGAATACCACATCGATCAAATGTTTTCGCTACTGTAAACGAAAAAACCGAAAATTCACAATAAAATCAATTGATTCAAGCACATATTGAATGCTCTTTTGAGGCGCTAGGGCACCATCAGGGCAACAGACCAATCCAGTACTTTGATGTTTTCACCGGGCTCTGGCGCCTCGCTGCCACGATCCGCGAACGTTTCAACCAGAACCTCAGCAATCCGACCACGTTCATGTTCCGCAACAGACTTCAAAGTAATCTCAGACCTTAAGACATCCTGTTCAAATACGGGCGCTGTGTGGTCACAGTGATGCCAGGCAAGAATAGAGGCCGCTCCAGGGATGACCCGGCTCAGCTGAGCACCTGCAATGCCAATGGTGTGCCCACCATAGACCAGTCGTTTCCCAAAAACGCTCTGAGCAGCATCGGTATGGGTCATTGCAAGATTCAACGACAGACGCACCAGCTCGGGCGCGGACGTGACCGTATCTCTGGCTTCCACGGCCACCGTCTCATCAACGGCCGGTATCGGATGTGATGACAGCGGTGTGAGGTCCCACTCTGGCATTGCATCAATCAACGCCTGACTATCCAGGGATTCCGGCATTATCGAAAAATCATCGGCATGCTCCGTCTCCGCATTTTTGTTCCGACACGGCACCATTGGACAACGCCAGAACAGCATGACCGTCTCCCCGTCCTGATTGGTGACATGCATTTCGAGCGCGACCATACCGGTCGCATCTCTACCCGGTTTAGGTTTATTTTGTCGCAGTGCAATCACACGAGTCGTCGTCGATAATGTATCTCCAAGGAAGACGGGCCGTCGCAGCACAATACCTCGGTAGAAAAGATTGCCTACCACGCGCTGGCTCGGGATCGTTGTCTGCCCGATAGCCATATTGCAGACCAGTCCGGGATGCGCCAGTGGTCGATCGGATCCGGTCACCCTTTTCGCCAGATGGTGATCCAGTGGCAACCGCATACGGTCGGCCGTCAGTGCCTGATAGAAGGCAGCGTGCGCTTCTGTCAGCGTTACCGACGGAACGTCGCTAAGGTCCTGACCAACCTCAAAGTCTTCAAACCAGGGTACGGGATTCATTGGGGTTCCTGTGTATGGGTGTTAATAATGGTCTGCAAGAAATCAGTGGCTTGATGTCCGCCGCTTTCAGCGTGTGAAAACCCGCCGGACAGTGGGTAAGTGCGTGCACTGAGCTAAGCCAGGCGTCGGCAGACCTCATCGGCAATCGCGAGCGACGACGTCAGTCCCGGTGATTCGATTCCGAACAACTGTACAAGATTAGGCACCTGGTGATCTGACTCGTCCTGGATCACGAAATCCGCGACCGGATCTCCGGGACCCTGGAGTTTGGGGCGAATACCGACATAACCCGGAACCAGCTGTCCATCCTCAAGTCCCGGAAAATAGCGACGAACAGAATCATAATAGTCTGCTTCACGGGCCGTTGAGACCTCGTAGTCCTCATCGTCGATGTATTCTACATCTGGTCCAAACTTTACCTGTCCACCCAGATCAATGGTGGCATGAACACCAAGACCCGCACCGGATTTTTCCGGAACGGGATAGATCAGCCTCTTAAACGGGCTCCCACCGGAGAGCGTGAAGTAATTCCCTTTACATAAATAAAGGGGTGGGACCGTGTCCTTGTCCAGGAAGCTGAACCCTCCGGCAACATCCTGAGCTCCCAGTGCTGCCGCGTTGACCAGCATCCTGCATGAAAACTCGTACGGCACCCCATCGCTTTCGCACCTGAGGACAAAGAGTCCAGACGCAAGGTCAGCCCCCAGAACAGTTGTCTGTCCAACAAACATTCCACCGTGTGTATCGAGATCACCCAGGTAGGCCTGCATCAGTTCATGACTGCTCACAATCCCTGTGGACGGAGAAAAAAGTGCACGTGTACCACGCACGTGCGGCTCTTGCCTTTGGATTCGCGTGCTGTCCCAGTACTCCAGGTCGTTGACATCATTGGCCCGTGCTTTGGCCAGTATGTCCTCGAGGACATCCTCTTCATCAGGTTCGGTTGCAACGATCAGCTTGCCGCAACGTGCATGGGAGACGTTATGACCTTCACAGTATTCGTAGAGTTTTCGCTTGCCCTCAACGCACATTCTGGCCTTGAGTGACCCTGCGGGATAGTAGATTCCTGCGTGAATGACCTCACTATTACGAGAACTGACGCCTTGTCCAAACTCCGCCTCCATGTCCAGAATGATGACTTCATGTCCGGCGGAGGCCAGACGGCTCGCAACCGCCAGTCCGACAACACCTGCGCCCACCACACAGGTATCTATATGATCCATTGGAAACCCAAATTTCGTGCTCAGTTCGAAGCGCCAATTATGTCACTGATGCCACAGGAACAGAAAGCTCCAGCGCCCGGCCATGAACATCAATAAAATTCCCTTAAACGGGAGGCCCACTCAGGAGTCCTGGACGGGTGACCTAAGCGAGGTTAGGTATAAGGTTCAGGCCGGAGGTTTAGGCGATGGGTTCGCCCGTGAGCAGGCGGAACCAGTCAAAGCAACGCCAGTTGCTGTGCATCATGTTGTGCTGGTTGATGTGCTGGCTGTTGCGTCGGTAGCTGCGACCCTTGTAGCGCTCTTCTAAACGAATGCTCCCCGAGCGATTCGCGCGTCGATTCCGTCCGTGATCGCCCGACGTCTTGAGAATCCCGCTGAAAAAGGACTGACGGTGTGTTTGCCATGTCACCGCCATCCCATAACATCGCAAGCAGATGCCGGCACACTTCATGGCCCAGCTCCTGCTTACGCTTCCGCTTACGCTTGCTGATGGTCGCGATCCGTTGCGCGGCTTCCATCGCCATCGATGACTGACTGGCTAGGGGTTTTCTGTTCACAGTGTTTAGCCTAAGGAATACTGTACAAAAATACATTATTCATGGATATGGATGTTTGTACAGTACTTTTACACATGTCTTTCAGGCGTTACTGACGTCCCCGGTCACCATATCCCCGAAAATCAGCTTTCCGTCCCTTGCATTCACCTGGATGTGATCCGAATCTGCGAATTGTCCAGACAACATTGCTTCCGCGAGTGGGTTCTCCAGATGCGTCTGAATCGCTCTGCGCAAAGGTCTTGCGCCATAGACAGGGTCATAAGCGGCTTCAACCAGCAATGACATTGCGGCGTCATCAAGTTTGATACAAACGCCATGCTCAGCAAGTCTGGCCTGTAGGGTCTGCAGGACAAGGCGCGCAATTCGCGCGATCTCGTCTCGATTCAGCGGATGGAAGACAACTGCATCATCAATGCGATTCAGAAACTCCGGTCGGAAGTGCTGTGTCACCACTCCCATCACACCTTCTCGCATCTCGTCATAGGTGACTTCACCCGACGTCGCCTGGATCAGGTCCGAACCAAGGTTGGAGGTCATCACCAGTACGGTGTTCTTGAAGTCGACCGTCCGTCCATGGCCATCCGTGAGCCTGCCATCGTCAAGCACCTGCAGGAGTATGTTGAAAACATCCTGATGCGCCTTCTCGATTTCATCGAGCAGGATCACAGAATAGGGCTTTCGCCTCACAAGCTCAGTCAGGTAGCCGCCCGCCTCATAGCCCACGTACCCGGGAGGCGCCCCGATCAGACGGGCGACCGAGTGCTTTTCCATGAACTCAGACATATCGATGCGCACGAGCGCGTCCTCGGTATCAAACAGAAACCGCGCAAGTGTTTTACAGAGCTCTGTCTTACCGACACCCGTCGGACCGAGAAAGAGAAAGGAACCATTGGGGCGATCTGGATCACTGATTCCAGCCCTGGAGCGACGCACCGCATTGGCAACCGCCGACACGGCCTCATCCTGTCCGATCACCTGTCGATGAAGCTCAGTTTCAAGATTTAACAGCTTTTCACGCTCGCCTTCGAGCATGCGTGAGACAGGGATACCAGTCCATTTGGATACGACCTCGGCCACTTCTTCCTCGCCCACCTTGTTCCGCAGCAGCTTAAGAGCCATCGGATCGAGTTGGTCAGTTTCTCCCAGTTGTTTCTCGAGCTCAGGAATTCGCCCGTACTGCAATTCAGACATTCGAGTCAGGTCACCACCACGACGCGCCGTCTCAAGGTCCAGACGAGCCTGCTCAAGGGACTCCCTGATCTGTTGTGTGCCATGCAGGGCAAGCTTCTCCGACTTCAATACCTCGTCAAGATCTGCAAACTCCCTCTCAAGCTCAGCGACGGTGCTATCCAGTTCGCTCAGTCGGTCCTGCGACGCAGCGTCCATTTCCTTTTTTAGCGCCTCCCGCTCGATTTTCAGCTGGATCAGGCGTCGCTCCAGACGGTCCATCTCCTCCGGTTTGGAGTCCATTTCCATACGAATGACACTGCCGGCTTCATCAACAAGATCAATCGCCTTGTCGGGAAGCTGACGGTCGCTGATATAACGATGTGACAGCCGCGCTGCAGCGACAATCGCGGGATCAGTGATGTCGACGCCATGGTGAATTTCGTAGCGCTCTTTCAATCCCCGAAGGATCGCGATGGTGTCTTCAACACTGGGTTCATCAACCTGTACTTTCTGGAAACGGCGTTCCAGCGCAGCGTCAGACTCAACGTACGTGCGATATTCGTCGAGCGTCGTCGCGCCAACACAATGAAGCTCCCCTCTGGCCAACGCAGGTTTCAGCATGTTCCCCGCATCCATCGAGCCTTCTGCCTTACCTGCACCCACCATGGTATGGATTTCGTCAATAAACAGGATGACATTGCCTTCCTGTCTCGCGAGTTCGTTCAACACGGCTTTCAGCCGCTCCTCAAATTCACCCCGGAATTTTGCACCCGCGATCAGGGAGCCCATATCCAGTGAAAGAATCTGTTTGTTTCGGAGGCCCTCCGGGACTTCACCATCCACGATACGTTGTGCCAGTCCCTCCACGATGGCCGTCTTACCAACACCGGGTTCACCAATCAGCACCGGATTGTTCTTGGTTCGACGCGCAAGGACCTGGATGGTCCGTCGAATCTCATCGTCGCGACCGATGACCGGGTCTAGTCTGCCCCGCGCCGCTCGCTGGGTCAGGTCGATTGTGTATTTTTCCAGCGCGTGCCGCGTATCTTCCGCATTGGGATCATCAACGGATTGACCGTCTCGAAGTTGTGCGATCACCCTTTCGAGTACGTCCTTGTCAATGCCATGAGACACCAGCAGACGTCCCAGCTCACCGCTCTCTTCTGTCGCCGCCAGCAATACAAGCTCACTGGAGATGAACTCATCCTGATTGGCCTGGGCGTACTTGTCTGCGATGTTCAACAACCGGGACAGTTCCTGCGACATCTGCACGTCACCTGTAGGCTGTCCTACCGAAGGTGCGTCATCTACCAGTGCCTGAAGGCTCTCCTCGAGCGCGGGAAGGTCAACACCCATGGGTGCGAGCAACGCGCGCGTTGAACCTCCCCGCTGCGTGAGTAGCGCGAGCAATAGGTGTGCAGGCAAAATCTGGTTATGGTCTTTCCCAACTGCTATCGACTGAGCGTCGGCAATCGCTTCCTGGAGACGGCTGGTCAGTCGATCTATACGCACGGAATTCCTTTACCTCTGTTATCGGTCTCTATACTCAAAACTTGGGGACAGGTGTTGATGTTTCAAGCCACGTCTCGCCTTGCTTTGTCTCAGACCCTGTGGCAACTTGGCTTCCATCGCCGACCAGCGCGCCTTTTCAGCCATGGAAAACCAGTCGCAAAAGCTCGCTGACGCCGAGCCCCACTTTGACAAGCGTTCCAATACCGGGCTACGCCACCTAGTCAACGCCGCGCGCTTCTCCATCCGTGGCATCAGTAGCGCCTGGGTACGTGAATCTGCGTTTCGACAGGAAGTCATCTTGCTCATTGTCCTGCTGCCGGTCGCCTATGTCATCTCAAATACCGTGCTCGAGATCATCGCGCTCGTTGTGGTCGCACTGCTGGTGCTGATCGTCGAACTGCTGAATTCCGCGGTCGAAGCTATCGTTGACCGTGTTGGGCTTGAACACAACGAGTTGGCCGGTCTCGCGAAGGACTATGGGTCCGCAGCAGTGATGATCAGCCTGTGCGCTGCTGCCCTGACCTGGGGGTATATGGTTCTGCGATTCTTTGGGATGATTGACTAGCAGATGCCCGGCAAGATCCACATTACACCCGACGGTGCCCAGGCACTGCGCACCGAACTGTCGACACTTTGGAGGGTCACCCGCCCAGAGGTCACACAGGCAGTAAAGGAAGCAGCAGCACTCGGTGATCGGTCTGAAAATGCAGACTACATTTACGGAAAGAAACGTCTGAGGGAAATCGACAAGCGTATTCGCTATCTACAGAAACGATTAGATGACCTGGAAGTCGTCGATCGTATTCCCACTGAAACCGATCGGGTCTTTTTTGGTGCCTGGGTAAGGCTCGAAGACGAAAGTGGTCAGGAGAGCACATTGCGTATTGTCGGCGTGGACGAACTCGACCTGGATAAAGGATGGATCAGCCTTGCCTCTCCCATGGCGAAATCGTTGCTGGGTAGGTACGAGGATGATGATGTGCTCGTAAGACGGCCGGCTGGCGATACCACCATGCACATCGTTGAAGTCAGCTACACGCCACTGTGATACACCCCTTGAATACACCTCTACTGCCATGAGTTACGAACGACCCAACATCGAAGCGATGCAAGGGTATGTTTCGGGTGAACAACCCGAAGATCCCGGTGCGATTAAGCTCAATACAAACGAAAACCCCTACCCACCCGCCCCGGAAGTTGCCAAAGTCATTGCCGGGTTCAGCGCTGACACTCTACGCCGATACCCGCCGCCAACTGCAGATGAGTTTCGCGCCGTCGCAGCGACATTACATGGCGTCACTCGAGACCACCTGATCGCGACACGAGGCGGTGACGAATTGCTTCGACTGGTGATCACCACCTTTGTGGACCCTGGTGCATCGATCGGAACCACCGACCCAACCTATTCACTCTACAAGACGCTGGCAGCCGTACAGGATTGTCCTGTGGTATCGATCCCACTCGAGCCGGAACAATGGCAATTGCCGCAAGACTTCGCTGCCCAGATGAATGCAGCGGGCGTTAAACTGACCTTGTTGGTCAACCCGCATGCCCCCACCGGCCACCTGGTGAACCAGGATCAACTGCGGGAACTTGCGACCGACCTGGAAGGCTTGCTGCTTATCGATGAAGCCTATGTTGACTTCGTTGATCCCCGGTTGAACTACAACGCGACGACTTTGATTCATGATCTGGACAACGTCATTATCCTGCGAACGTTGAGCAAGGGATATTCGCTCGCTGGGCTTCGATTCGGGTATGGCATTGCCCCACCGAATCTTATTGCGCCGATGCTGATCAAGACACGAGACAGCTACAATCTCGACTTGCTGAGCCAGAAAATAGCGCTGGCAGCGATCAGTAATCAGTCGTATGCCTCGGACACATGGGCCCGGGTCAGGTCTGAACGATCACGCATGCAAACGTCGCTCGAGGGCCTGGGCTTTCTAGTAGGCGCCAGTGAAACAAACTTTTTGCTGGCTACGGTCTCTGCCATCCATCACAACCAGACCACTGCTAAGGAACTCTATCACCGCCTGAAGTCATCGGGTGTTTTCGTCCGCTACTTCAGCGATGAACGACTTCGGGACAAGCTGCGCATTACCATCGGGACACCCGCAGAGAACAATCAACTTCTGACTGCACTGGGCAGCATACTGGGACAGGATCTTGGTTGAAGCCTATATTGATGAAAACGATGGCAACGGACGCATCGTCCTACGTCCGAATGCGTCCTGGCCATGGCGCGCCAACGTCTACCTGTTAGGTGTACTGACTGTCATCTCCCTCTCAATCGGTATAGGTTTTCTGACAATGGGGGCCTGGGTCATCCTGCCGTTTTCCATTGCAGAACTCATCATTGTCTCGGGTTGTTTCTACTACTGTGTTCGGCGATGTCGCATGCAGCAGATCATCAATTTCTCATCGGATCAGGTGGTCATCGAAAACGGTATCTCGTCACCTACAAAGATCATTGAATTCAGTCGTGCCTGGGCAAAATTCCTGGTTCTGGCGCCGGGCCACCCCTGGCGGCATCGACGTGTCGTTATCCGTTCTCACGGCAGCGAAGAGGAGCTCGGTCGGTTTCTGAGCGACGTGGACCGTGAACGACTGGTCGGCTACCTGAGGAAAACGGTCGCGTGCCGGGACCGTGCCTTATCATTCGCTCACGGATGAAACGACCTTTGTACTAAAGGTAATCTCGCTCATCGCGCACGCCAGAGATGGTGTAGCGACCTGTCCTGTGAACAATGACGTCCACTGCACCGTGTTCTGCGTTGTTGTAGACAACCATCCCACGCTGACGATACCGCGCGACAATCTCAGGATGTGGATGTCCAAATCGGTTGGCGAAACCCGCTGATACGACAACCACTTCGGGCATGAAATGGTTCAGGGAACCGGGTGCACTGGAGGTTCGGCTACCATGGTGAGGCGCGACCATCATTCTCACGTTACCAAGCACTCGTTGCCACAGACGTTCCTCGCCGTGTTTTTCGACATCACCTGGGATCAATGACCGAAACGAACCGACACTCACAACCATTGCGCAGGACGAATCGTTGTGTTCGCGAACATGGCCCCCTGCAGATAACAGACGAAACTCGACGTAGGCGATACGCCAGTGTTGCTCCGCACACCCAGACCGAAAGGACGTCGCGACAGGTATCCGACGAACAAGGGTCGCCAGACCTGCTGCGTGATCATCATCATTGTGGCTGACCACCAGCATATCAATCATCCCGTGCCCCATCCGTACGATTGTTGGATAGAGAACCTGTTCACCGATCCGTTCGACACCCGTGTCATACACGACCATGCCTTGAAGCGTATCAATCGTGATGGCAGCCCCTGACCGACATCAAGCACCCGGATATGGAGGTACTCATCAGTCGTCAGCAACGTACCGGCAAACGCTGGAACAAAACAGGGTACTGCCAGCCACCTCAAACGCGTCCCTCGAGCTCCGAGCGCCGGCACAGATTCCATCACCAGGAACATCCAGGCAAGTCCAGTGAACCTGCCCTACTGGCCGCAGCAACGGCATAGACTCAAGCATGGTCAGGCCGCCAGCGAAAACACGCAACGATTGTTCGGCGACCCACCGCAACAGGTAAGCGGTATCGACCCGACCAACTGAAGCAGCATCCCCAGCAACACGGCTGGTACCGTCAACAACGAAATCCATGGAATAGCAAAAACTTTTGATGACAAACGACGCCGGTGAAAGCGAGTGGTTCTGCCAAACCAGCAGCGGCGTCAACCCGGCGAAGATCACGAGTTGGGCGCCGAGTGCCCTGCGAACCCACTGCGAGAGCCAACGCACCGTTTCGTGTTGATGCGACAGGTGACCTTCATCATGTATCTGTCCGCTCTCTGCCCGCCAAACGTCACGATCAGGCAGAGCACCGCGCTGAAAGATAGCCATCCACCGGCAGAAAACGACAGCATGGGGTCCATGACCGCAACCACCAGCAATACAACACACAAGCGCAGGACGTTCGAAAGATTTCTGCCTCGTACTGACGACAGCCCCATGACCACGACCATCGCCAGGGCTCGCTGTACCGGCACGCCGAGTCCTGCAACCACCGCGTAGCAGGTTGCACTGCAGATACCCAGCCAGATGGTCGTCCGATGTCCCACTGCCAACCATCGACAGATCAAGACGACCAGGCGAGGTGTAGTCCTGAGATGACAATCAGATGAATCGTTCCACTGCGAATCAGCAGATCCCAATGCTCAGGCGTGCTATCACCGCCATCGCCAATGGCAAGTGCCCTCATCAATCCCAACACATCGGAACCACCGAACAACTGCTCGATCGAGGTCACAATGTGGTGGCGGACAGAAGCCGGCACCACACCAGACGGTGTTACAGGTACCGGTTCGCCACGGACACGGGCTCGACCGGCGAACCCTCGGCTGAACGACCAGCTCTCGTAGTCAAATGTACCCGGATTGATCCAACCCCGCGTACGTCTCAGTTGAAGATCATCTCGCGACCATTGCCCTGGAACAATCAAGGGCAACTCGGCGTCTGCATGAACGTACCAACCCACGTCAATGATCCGAGTGCCATCGAGACAACCAGATGCAACCCTTGCGGGAAAGCGAATACTCCGACCCTCTGGAAACGACCTGATCCGGGGCAGGTCCCGAACCTGCCATTCGGGCAAACACACCGTAGTACCAAAGGCTGTGGGTATCTGATCCGCCAGCCGCTCAGCCAGCAGCACCCCGCCCAGCGAGAACCCAACGGCAAACGCGGCCACGATGCGCGTGGTTGCAGTATCCCGGAAGTACCAGATGAGCGTCTTCATCATCACTGCCGAAAGCGCCAGGGGCAGATCAGGCAACCAGCCGAGACAGGGAACAAGGACGACCCCCAAAGCTGCCGCAGTCAGAACCAGGTTCAGACATGCTCCGGGAAAACTACCAGTATGTTTATCTGTCTTGCTGACTCTGTACGCGATCGTTCATAGTCGACGTGCGTTGGCGCCGCGCGAATCCGCAAGGAATCACGGGAGATTCGCTTTAATGGTTCACAAGTACGCGCCTGGTCGCGAATAATAGGACTCACGACCTCGCTTTTGAGGACGACAGGGAATACGTGTGAAACAACATCTGCCGACCAAGGAGCAACTTCGCAACAACAGGGTGCTCAGTTTTCTGGGCAGCATCCTGTTTGAACCGAACTTGTGGCACTTCAATCGACACTCCGTCTCCCTGGCAGTCGGGATAGGATTGTTCTGCGCATTCCTGCCAATTCCATTCCAGATGCTCCCGTGTGCCCTGGGATGTATATGGCTCAGGGCAAACCTACCACTGGCGATTGCCATTGTGTGGATCAGCAATCCGATCACCATGCCACCGATGTTCTATGGCACATACAAGTTGGGAACCTGGATCCTCGGTGAGCCCAACCGCGTGGTTGAGATCAATCTGTCATGGGAGTGGCTGTCGGCGGAGTTGGGTCTGATCTGGCAGCCGCTGCTATTGGGGTCACTGGTCGCAGGGATTATTGTTTCCACCGCCGGCTTTGTCGTGACGCGCCTGTATTGGCGATGGTTGATCCATCGCAGATGGCAGCACCGAAAAAATCGACGCCCATCAGCTGGCTGATATCAGCAACGTCTCCAGATCACTCTGACCGTAGTATCGATGCGGGCTGTAGTTTCGCGGCACGGAAAGCGGGATAGAGTGTCGCTATGAGACTGATCGCTATCGCCACCAGAACAATCGTCAGAATATCACCCCACCTCACATCTGTTGGAATCCTGGCGAAGAACGTTCCTTCCAGCATGCGCGCTCCTACGAGCGACTCAACCGAGCTGACCACTTCTGGAATGTGATACGCAAGAGGTACCCCCAGCAACGCTCCGACCAGGGTTCCAACCGTCCCCACCGCACTCCCCTGAAAAATGAAAATCCTCATGATTGCACCCGTCGGCAATCCGAGGGTACGCAGAATGGCAATATCACTGCGCTTTGCGCGGACCATCATGCTGAGTCCCGAAACGATATTGAACGCCGCGATCGCAACGATGAGCGTCAGCAGAAGAAACATCATGAGTTTCTCCATCCTCACTGTCTGAAAAAAATCCCCGTACTCTGCTGACCAGTCAAACACTGAATGTTCCGGTAGTCGTTCCTCGAGCTTTTCAGTGACGACGGGCGCTTTCAAAACATCAGATACTGTCAGCCGGTACCCACCCTGCTGGCCTGTGAGCCTGTTCAGATCCTCTTGTGTCACGAGCACCAATCCGTAATCAAGCTCGGATCCCACCCGAAAAAAACCCTGGACGTTCCCACGCATCAACCGTGGTTTGATTGAACGGCCCGATGCCGTCGCAACCGGTATCACCAGCGTCACCGGATCACCCTGGCTCAGCCCAAGTTGCAGGCCCAGTGAACGACCCAGCACAACCTGACCCTGAGCGTTACTCTCCACACCGGGCAACGTTCCGGCCACCATATGCCGCCCCAAACGATCGGCCTCCCTGGTGGGATCAATACCAAACACACCCACAAGGCGGGATTCACCTGCCTTCACAACCATCCCCTGTGCCTGCGCAAACGGGACAGCCTCCTGAACGAATGGGTGCGTCAATAGCGCCGGATCTAAAGCCCCTTCAACAACCACATGCGGCACGACCCCAAGAATCCGTTGTTTCAACTCACGATCAAAGCCGTTCATGACGGACACCACCACAATCAGTGCAATCACCCCCAGCATCATCCCAAGGAGTGAAATCCAGGAAACGAGTGACATGTAGCGGTTGACCGAGCCCGTGGTCGCGTATCGGGAACCTATCCAGACCGGAATATTCACCCACCCTGCTCCGCGTCCTGGTCGGTTTCCAGTGCTTCCAATAAACCATTGTGCAATGTGAGTATCCTGTCCATCCGATTCGCCAACCTGCGGTTGTGGGTGACAACGACAAAACTCACACCACGGTCGCGACTAAGGCTGATCATCAGCTCATCGACCTGGCTTGCGGTGTCCTCGTCAAGGTTACCCGTCGGTTCATCGGCCAGAACACAAACCGGATCACCTGCGAGGGCGCGCGCCAGGGCAACCCGTTGTCTTTCGCCACCGGACAGCATGGGCGGCTTATGCCGAAATCGCGTTTCCAGTCCAACATCTGTGAGCAGCGATCGGGCATCAGCTATAGCACTCCCTCGCGACTCGCCACGAATCAGAAGCGGCATGGCCACATTCTCTTCGGCGGTGAATTCTGGCAGGAGATGATGAAACTGGTAGACAAACCCCAAGGTTCGATTCCGCAGAGTGCCGATCTCACCTTCTGACAATTCGGTGAGCAGATTACCCTGAATACTGACGCCACCTCCGTCAGGACGATCCAATCCCCCAAGCAGATGCAGCAGAGTGCTCTTGCCACTCCCCGACAGACCGACAATGGCGACACGCTCACCATGAGCAATGTCGAGATCGACACCACGTAACACATGAACAGGCTGGTCTG
>NTKD01000040.1 GCA_002457275.1 OM182 bacterium MED-G24 | reverse complement strand
ATCATCTGGCCCACCTTTCTTTGGTGTGTTCTGAGAGGAAGTAGCAACAAGTATAGGCAACGACCGTAAAAGTCCCCAAATCAGTGTCTCAGGGCGCGCTGACCGAACTCTTCACCAGCAACATAAAGCGACCAGCAAAGTCCAGCATCAATCGCGCCATGCCTCCCGACCAATGGCTGCAATCACTGTCCCTACACAGCACGGTGTCGCATCGGGTAGAGTCACGGTTTCTGTTTACACGCTGAGCCCGATGACTGCTGATTCAACGCTTCCGGAAGAGATCGATGTTCTGATTGCCGGTGCTGGCAACGCTGCCTGCTGCGCGGCCCTGTCCGCTCGAGAAGTCGGGCTCTCCGTCCTGGTCTGCGAACGGGCGCCAGAAGCGCAGAGTGGCGGCAATTCCCGCTACACCGCGGGCGCCATGCGGGTCGTCTACAATTCGGTTGACGATCTCAGGCAACTGATGCCTGAGCTGACGGATGAGGAATGTGCCAACGCCGATTTTGGCTGCTACTCGCGAGAGGATTTCTTTGATGATATGGCCCGGATCACCCAGTACCGGTGTGATCCAACCCTGACCGACCTGCTGGTGGAGAACAGTTTCAACACGCTGTCCTGGATGCAGGACAAAGGGGTCCGGTTCATGCCGATGTATGCCCGACAGGCTTTCAGGATCGACGGTCGTTTCCGCTTCTGGGGTGGTCTGACGGTTGAAGCATGGGGCGGTGGCCCAGGGCTCGTCGAGCAACTGCACAAGGCACTCAATCGCGAGAATATCAGCCTGGTTTACGACTGTCGTGTTCATGCGGTCAATACGAACCCCGAGGGCGTTTCATCCGTCGATGTCATCTATCAGGGACAACCCCGCACGGTGCGAACACGCTCCGTCGTGCTTGCCTGCGGTGGCTTCGAAGCCAACAGGATGTGGCGAACACGTTACCTTGGACCCGGCTGGGAACTGGCAAAGGTCAGAGGTACGCGGTACAACACCGGAGACGGTATCCGCATGGGGCTCGCCGCTGGTGCCGGAAGCGCCGGTCACTGGTCCGGATGCCACGCCGTCGGATGGGATGCAAACGCACCGGAGTTTGGCGACCTCAATGTTGGTGATGGCTACCAGAAACACTCCTATCCCTTCGGGATCATGGTGAACGCCAGGGGTGATCGCTTTGTCGATGAAGGTGCGGATTTCCGAAACTACACCTATGCGCGCTACGGCCGCGAGATTCTCGCACAGCCGGGTCAGTTCGCCTGGCAGGTGTTTGATCGGCAGGTCACTCACCTGCTTCGAGATGAGTACCGCATACGCGAGGTCAGCAAAGTACAGGCAGAGTCACTTCCGGCACTCGCTGAAAAGCTGGAAGGGGTCGATCCGGAGGGGTTTCTTGAGACGGTTCGCCAGTTTAATGCGGCCGTGCAGCAAGATGTTCCGTTTGACCCGACCGTCAAGGACGAACGCGGCACCAGCGGGCTCACTCTCAATAAGACACACTGGGCCAACCCACTGACAGAACCACCTTTTGTGGCCTACCAAATCACCTGTGGGATCACCTTCACGTTTGGCGGACTCAAGATCGATGAACATGCTCGAGTCCTGGACGAATCGGACCAACCGATACCCGGGCTTCATGCCGCCGGTGAAATGGTCGGTGGGCTGTTCTATTTCAACTATCCGGGTGGGACCGGATTGACCTCCGGGGCTGTCTTTGGCCGAATCGCTGGTCGCAGCGCCGCCGCAAAGGTCACGGCGTGACCGCGTCTGGCATTCCGACTGGGTCCGCCAGATACTGTTAGAATACCTGCCGTGTTCCGGGGTTGTCGCGATAAACACCGTGTAACTCAAGAGACCATGCAACTCACAAGTGAGCAGAACATGAGTGAAGAGCGAAGTTACCTGTCAACGCTGAATGCCATCGCCAATGGCGAACGTCGGGGGTTCCAGTTTCTCGATGCGTGGTCCCGTAAAACCCGCGACCCTCAACTCGCCACGCTATTGAGACAGGTTGCCATTCGCGAGGCTGAGCATGCCGCAACTTTCGAGAAACGTATCTCCGAGCTGGGTCGTGAAATGATCGAAACCGCCGATGACGGTTTTGAAGACACCATGGCGATCGCCACCTCCGATCTACCGGACAACGAGAAGTTTGAACACCTTGGTGTGGGACTCGGCGTGGATGACGAGGACGACGGCGATCACCTGCTCCAGCTGCTGTCGGACAAGACCATCGACCCCACAACAGGGGCACTTCTCGGCAGATTCATCGCCGAAGAACGTGACAGCGACCGGATCCTGCATGCAGCCTATCAGCACGCCTGTGGCCACCGTCCGCTCAGCAACCGGGAACAGACCCAGTCGGCAACGCTCGAACACTTGTCTACCCAGTTAGAGCAGCTCACAACCGCAGTTGCTGAGCTTCAGGCCCGACAGATCCCGCCCAAAAAGTAACCTAGCTCAGTCGTCAAAGACAATCACACTGCGCGCGACCGAACCCGATTTCATGTCCGTGAACGCTTCGTTGATCTGATCCAGACCGATGCGTTTTGAGATCATCTGGTCGAGGTGGAGCTTACCCTGCAGATAGAAATCGATGAATCGGGGCATATCGACCCGAAAGCGATTGGACCCCATCATGGATCCCTGGATTTTCTTTTCCTGAAGGAAGGCAGACCCGGTCAGCTCCACTTTGACACCCACCGGTATCATGCCGATGATCGTCGCTGCGCCACCGGGCCGAAGCATGCTGAAGGCCTGCTCCGTGGTGGCTTTTAGCCCAATCGCCTCGAACGCATACTGGACACCGCCACCGGTCAGATCCCGAATCTGGTCCACAACATCACCCTCCGCTGCATTGACAACGTCGGTCGCACCAAACTCACGTGCCATATCCAGCTTTGAAGGCACCGTGTCGATCGCAAAAATGCGTGCCGCACCGGCGATGGCGGCACCGTTGATACAGGAAAGACCAACGCCGCCACATCCAATGACCGCGACGGTGCTGCCGGGTTCGACGGCAGCGGTATGAAACACAGAACCCACACCCGTCGTAACACCACAGCCGATCAGCGCAGCACGATCCAGCGGCATGTCTTCACGGATCTTCACGAGTGCATGTTCATGGATCAGCATCTGTTCAGCGAACGAGGACAGATTCGCGAACTGAAAAACAGGTTGGTCGTCTTTTGAGATCCTGGGGTCTTCGTCCGGGCCCCTACGAACTTCCGCGCTCGAACACAGGGACATGTGCCCGGTCAGGCACTCTTCACAATGTCCACAGAACACAGAAAGGCAGGTGATCACGTGGTCACCTGGCTTTACATACGACACATCGTCACCGACCGCCTCTACGACACCCGATGACTCATGACCAAGGACTATCGGTACCTGTGTCGGGTACAGGCCTTCCACGAAGTGCAGGTCACTGTGACAGA
This sequence comes from OM182 bacterium MED-G24, assembly GCA_002457275.1. Taxonomy (GTDB): domain Bacteria; phylum Pseudomonadota; class Gammaproteobacteria; order Pseudomonadales; family Azotimanducaceae; genus UBA7451. The sequence continues at coordinate 16,026 of NTKD01000040.1, read as the reverse complement.
CGCCCGCCGCGGCTGTGCGCACCAATACCTCCCGAGGGCCGGGTTTTGAAATTGCCACGTCTTCAATTTCAAGTGGTGATCCAACCTCTCTGAATACGGCTGCTTTCATCGCTCTGATTCCCCTATGGATGCCAATTGACGACAGGCCTGCATGTTCCCAGTCCCCGGGCATGGGTGCAAGACGTCGGAGCACCTGTTTTGGCACGGCTTTACGCTCTCCATGGACACACGATGAACGCGTTATGGACACGCTTTGCTATACGATTCCCCTCTACCCATATGGCAGTGCCCGGGAAAAGGTGGATAATTCTCCGGGTCCCGTTAACGCATCCGGAGTTCGTCATGGATTGCCCTAAGTGTCAGGCCAATATGGAAGAACATCGCATCGGTACGCTGCACGGCGGCGTGATGGTGGATCGATGTACCAAATGTTATGGCATGTGGTTTGACATCGGCGAGGCGGAGCGATTGAAGGACAAATGGATGTCTGACTACATCGACAGCGGTGACCCCTCTGTCGGTCGTAAACAGAACAAAATCCGAGACGTCAACTGCCCGCGTTGCGGCAAAACGATGGAAAAGCTGAACGATCCCGTGCAGCGTCACATCCAATACGAGGCCTGTGAAGAACACGGCATGTACTTTGATGCCGGTGAGTTTACCGACTACAAGTACGAAACTCTGATGGACATCTTCCGGGATTTCGTCAGCCTGGTTCGATAACGGCGGCTCTTATTAGCGAACCTCTAAAAGAACCGGTCAACAGCAGTCGCCAATAGATCCGAGTACCAAGCGCCGGCCAACGCACGTCCCGCGTTAATGGTTACCACCATCCACAGCCAGTATCGCGCCAGTGGTGAAGCTGGCCATTTCACTGGCCAGATACAACGCCGCGCCGACGATTTCCTCCGGTTCCCCGCCTCGCTTCATGGGAAATCGCTGGGCGTTGCGATTGAACGACTCCATGTCCCATGCTTTTGAGATGTCTGTCAGAAAGGGGCCCGCCATGATGCAATTCACGCGCACTTTGGGGCCATAAGCGTAGGCCATCGATCGGGTGATCGCATTGAGACCTGCTTTCGCCGCACCGTAGGGCTCGGCACCGGGGCTCGGACTGACAGAAGCCGTGCTACTGACATTGATAATGGATCCACCATCGCCTTCGGCCATCTTCTTGCCAACAAGTACACTGAGGCGAAAAGGCCCCTTCAGGTTGACACCCATCACCTTGTCAAACAGTTCTTCCGATACCTGATCGAGTGACGGATACAGGGGCGACATCCCAGCATTGTTGATCAGCACATCAATTTTCCCGAAATGGCTGGTCACCGCCGTCACCATTTCACCAACCTGATCCCAATCCCCAACGTGCGCGCCATACGGTAACGCCTGCGCACCCAGGGCTCGTACCTCTTCTGCCGTTTCCTCACAGGAATCCATCTTTCGACTCACAATCGCAATATCAGCGCCCTGGGCGGCAAACCCCAGCGCCATCGCGCGGCCAAGGCCCCGACTACCGCCTGTGATGAGCACCGTTTTTCCCGCCATGTCGTACATTTTGTCCATCATCACACTCCGCGATGCTGTGCGAATTACGCACACGTGTTTGTCAGGGGATCGATTGTAGCGATCCTCAGCACCGGCCGTCGACCAATTGACATCAAAGAGCGAAGGCGTAGGGTAGCTTCCCATGGACTATGACGACTTGATTTCAAAACGACTGCGCCACCGCGTCAGGGTACTGGGAGAGCTACTCGGTGAAAGCATGACGCAGCAGCTCGGTGAGGATTTCCTGGCCGAGGTCGAAAATATTCGGCAGCTCGCAAAACGTAGACGAAAACAGGGTAGTGCCAGCGACAAGGCGCAGCTGCGGGCACTCATCCACGGGCTCGATGACGAACATCTCGTTTCAGTTGCTCGCGCTTTCAACCAGTTTCTGAACCTCACCAACATCGCGGAGCAGGCTGAAACTACAGACGCTCACATGATCCAGTTTCCCAGCGAATCCCGTCTGGCGGAACTCTTTTCACGCCTGAGCAACACCGATCAAGGAGACCGGATCGAATCAGCTGTTCGCAACACTCGTTGTGAACTCGTACTCACCGCCCATCCGACAGAAATCACACGACGCACGCTCATTCAGAAGTACAACCGCATCGCAGAACAACTGGATGCCGTCGACGTAGACAGGGAACTCACCGCGGCAGAACGTATTGGACTCGAACGCCTGGTTGCGGAGGTCTGGTACACCGATGAAATCCGCACCGAACGTCCCACGCCACAGGATGAGGCCAAGTGGGGGTACGCGGTCATCGAGCACTCGTTTTGGGATGCAATCCCCAGGCTCTGGATTGGACTTGAGCAGCTGGTCCACCAGCACACGGGCAGCCACATGCCCCTGGACACAGTGCCCGTCAAGATCGATTCCTGGATGGGTGGCGATCGCGACGGCAATCCAAATGTCACGGCTGAAGTCACTGACGAGGTGATCCGTCTGGCTCGCTGGATGGCGGCTGACCTCTACCTTCGTGACCTTGACGAGTTGTTGTCTCAGCTGTCGATGGCGGTCTGTGATGAGAAGATCCGCAGTATCGCAGGTGGTGACACCACAGAACCCTACCGCGTTGTGCTTCGTGTAGTCCGCGAACGCCTGATCACAACGCGGGATTGGGCAGAAACCTCACTTCCCCCAACCGATGATGTCATTCTTCACCCGGATCAGCTCTACACGCCACTCCTTGCCTGCTACGACTCGTTGTACAGCTGTGGCATGGGCATCATTGCAGATGGGCTGCTCAAGAGAACACTGATCCGTGTGTCCACCTTCGGGGTCACGCTGGTCGACCTCGATGTTCGGCAGAACGCCGACAAGCACGAAGCACTGATGAACGAACTCACCGAGCACCTGGAGCTGGGCAGCTATCGCGAGTGGTCGGAGAAAGCACGCCAGGATTTTCTCGCCGAGGAACTGGAAAGCCGAAGACCATTGATACCGGCACGGTGGAAACCGACGCCTGAAAACCAGGAAACACTCAACACGTTTCGGCTGATCGCCGACAACGACGCTGAAGGTATAGCGGGCTATATCGTCTCAATGGCGAAAAATCCGTCCGATGTCCTGGTCGTGGTCCTGTTACTCAAGATGTGCGGCATGACAGAAAAACTCCCGGTTGTGCCGTTGTTCGAAACACATACCGACCTTGAAAATGCCGCATGGACATTGGAGCGTCTGTTACGCATTCCTCAATACACACGTTTCATCGGGGGCGCACAGCAGGTCATGATCGGCTACTCGGATTCTGCGAAGGATGTGGGTCAGATGGCAGCAGCCTGGGCGCAATACAGGGCACAGGAAGATCTGGTGGAAATCGCAGAGAAGTATCATGTGGACCTGACACTGTTCCACGGCCGTGGAGGCACCCCGGGTCGTGGCGGCGGTCCCGCTAGCGCGGCCATTCTCGCGCAACCACCGGGCAGCGTAAAACGCAGCATGCGAGTGACGGAACAGGGAGAGGTCATCCGCTTTAAATACGGTTCTGAGTCGCTCGCTTTGCAGAGCATGGACATGGCGCTGTCGGCAACCCTAGAGGCGAACCTGTTACCGCCGGCAAAACCCAGGGAAAACTGGCGATTGCTCATGGATCGACTGGCAGAGGCGGCACTCAAGTCGTACGAGGCCACTGTTAAGAAGGACTCACAGTTTGTCAGCTATTTTGATCAGGGCACCCCGGAGCAGGAGCTCGCCAAGCTGGCACTTGGCAGCCGCCCAGCAAGACGCACCGAAGGCTCACGAAGCATTGCCGATTTGAGGGCCATTCCATGGGTGTTTGCATGGACACAGAAACGCCTGATGTTACCGGCGTGGCTCGGTACGGATACAGCCCTCAACCTGGAGCTGTCCGGACGCGAACGACACATCCTCCGAGAGATGGTTCTGGAGTGGCCGTTTTTCAAGACCCAGCTCGACATGCTCGAGATGGTACTGAGCAAAGCTGATGCCGAACTTGCGGAGGAATACGATCAGGCACTGGTTGATGTAAACCATCAACAACTGGGCGCCGAGTTACGAACACGACTGGATGGTCTCGTCGGTAACCTGAACAGGCTGAAAGACCAGTCAGAGTTGCTCGCCAGCTCGCCGGAAATCCGCACCACGCTCGAACTACGCCATCCTTACACCGACCCACTCCACTTCCTACAGACAGAACTGATCCGACGTTCTCGCGGAAATGAGACCGACGATCGTGATGACACCACGACAGATGAGCAGGTTGATAAGGCGTTGATGGTGACGATTGCCGGGATCGCCGCCGGGATGCGAAACACCGGCTGAGCTGGTCCGCCTATACACTCACCGTCACCTGCTCGCTGACCTCTCCTCCCCTTTCTTCTCTATAGGTTCACCGTCACCCGTTCGCTGACCCGCATTGCCTTTTCTCGCGCTTCATCGATCGACTCGGCTGTTGCGAGTGCAACACCCAGACGTCGCTGGCCAGCTACTTCCGGTTTTCCGAACAATCGCAGATCAGTGTCGGGTTCAGCCAGCGCAACATCCAGCTGCTCAAAGGTCATGGTGGTTGAGTCACCCTGCACCAGCACGACACTGGACGCGCTGGGCCCCTGGCTCCGGATTGTCGGAATCGGCAGACCCAGTATCGCGCGCACGTGTAATGCAAACTCAGAGAGATTTTGTGAGATCAGAGTCACCATGCCGGTGTCGTGAGGGCGTGGCGAGACCTCAGAGAAAATGGCATCGTCACCCTTCACGAACAGTTCGACGCCAAAAAGGCCACGTCCGCCCAATGCGTCAGTGACTGTTTTTGCAATGGCTTCGGCTTTCTCGCGCGCAGCCTCCGACATGGGCTGTGGCTGCCAGGATTCCCGATAATCGCCGGACTCCTGCCGATGACCGATGGGGTCACAGAAGGACGTACCGTCCCGATGGCGAACGGTCAGCAACGTGATCTCGTAGTCAAAGTCCACGAAGCCTTCAACGATGACACGACCGGCACCGGCACGACCACCTTCCTGTGCATACCGCCAGGCCTCATCAACATCGTCCCTGGTCCGAACAAGGCTCTGGCCTTTACCCGAAGAAGACATTATCGGCTTAATCACACACGGGATTCCGATCTCGTCAATCGCGGCATCGTATTGATCGCGATCATCGGCAAACCGGTACGGTGATGTTGGTACAGCGAGCTCCTCGGCGGCGAGTCGTCTGATGCCTTCACGATTCATGGTGAGTCTCGCAGCGTTGGCCGTCGGCACCACGTTGTACCCGTCCGACTCCAGCGCCACCAGGGTGTCGGTACTGAGCGCCTCGATCTCCGGGATAATGTAGTCCGGTTTCTCCTGTTCGATCACAGCGCGAAGCGCATCACCATCCAGCATCGAGATGACATGGCTGCGATGCGCCACCTGCATCGCCGGTGCATTGGCGTATCGATCCACAGCAATGACCTCAATACCAAGACGCTGCAGTTCAATCACCACCTCCTTACCCAACTCACCGCTACCACAGAGCAGTGCTTTGGTCGCAGACGATGAGAGCGGAGTTCCAATACTAGTCATAATCTCACTACTGTGAACGAACGTTGGGGAGTTGCGACTCGACAGGTGCTAGGGTCGCCTTCAGTTCCTGCAACTGTACCATCACGTCCTTGATGTCGACATGACCCTCTTCTTGCGCAAGCGCCTGCTGGTGTTCCTCTTCCAACACGTTGACGACGATCCCGATCACCATGTTCAGAAACGCAAAAGTCGTGAGGAAATAAAGGACAGGTAGAACATCCAGGAAAACGGGTAGACCTCCATGGTTCCATACATGACATCCGTCCTAATCAATAACACTGCATTTTTACTGGCCTGCAGCAAGTCTTGTCGTATTCTTGTCGTAGCCAGCGGCGGGTTATCGTCGTTGTCGCAGCAACTCAAGCTGCTCTTCGGTCAACAAGTCATCATCTGCACGCGCAGTCTGGCCCGCGAGCCTCGACCCAGCAAGAGTGCCTCGTAAAGCGCAACCTCGTTCCTGCGACAATCGTTGAGCCGCATTTAACGGCGGTGCTACCGCATCGGTCACTGGTGACAGTGCGCGTGCCGTTTCTCCAGCCTTCATGGACGCCTCACCGACAAGACGCGGCGAATACATTGGCAGGGCTGCTAGTGAGCCTGGTGTAGTTGAAAGCCCTAGACCAACATTGCCGCTGGCAACTGAGCCCTGAACAGATCGCTTTGCAGATTCGAATGGCGTTAATCTAGCAATTACCGGACATCATTCGGGAAAGCGTCAAACCGATGGAGCAAATTGACGACATCAAGATCTACAAAGTCGACGGTTTGACGCCAGGCAATAGTGGTACAGGAGAAGGTCCATCCGGCCCCAAAAACCTGGCTGACCAGGTGGTCAATAGTGCATAGCGTTTCCGAGGTCAGGCTCCGCTCGTAGATTCACTGCTCGCGGAACTTGGCCTTGAAGGCGGGGATATCAACCACGTTCAAAATGAATACCTTTCCCACTCCTGCCCTTTCGCAGAATACACAGTAGACAGGATGAGCTAGTCCTCGTCCCGTACCGGGTTACCCGCCTCATCGCCGGTGGCTTGTGGTGGGTCCAGCGTCAGCTCAACAAGAAACTGATCACGTTTTCGATATTGTTCTGACATCGCGTCAAGCTGCTCTATGTCACCAGCACGTACATCGCCACCATCCGCGATGTTTGCCTCCGTTATCCCGAAGTCATCGAAGACGACTCGTTCGGATCACAGAACTTTCGAGCCGGTAAAAAATCCTTCTGCCAGTTCACGTGTTACTCCGGACCGGCTCTGACCGTTTGTGCAGGGTAGGATCGCCAGGTGGCGCTGACCGCGGACAAGCGATATCACATCCCATCCTACATGGGACACAACGGATGGATATCGTTATCACTCGCGAATGTCTAGACAGAGAACGAGATCACGAGATCGCCGGGCTCATCGACGAGAGCTATCGTCACTTTGCCCTGAAACGTATGCTGAAAGTACTCGCCGCGCAATGACGATACGCACGCTCGGTTGAATACCCTAGGGCGGTTGGCTAAGATCGACGCCAATCTAGCGGTAGGCTTGGGGCTATAGCTCAGCTGGGAGAGCGCGACACTGGCAGTGTCGAGGTCGGCGGTTCGATCCCGCCTAGCTCCACCAACTGTTTAACGCCAGATTCTCTTATCCCATGATTTATAAGCATATTTTGTTTCTGATGACTTGTATCGAGGCCTATTTGGTAACACAAATTGGTAACACAAGGCATCAATCTTAAGCATCTAGACGTTCGCCGCGACAAGCTTCTATATCGTCGAAGAGTTCCCAGAGACCTGGTCTCGATATGCGACAAAACCACATGGTACCGCCAGCTGAAATGTAAAGTGAACGCTAGCGATTCTGAAATTGTTGAATCCTGGAACGAGGCTCACAAATGCTTTGAAACCATGGTGCAGCTTACCCGGACCAATTTTTCTCAAGAAATCAGCGAAGAACGCGTAACGCGCTCAAGTATTTGGATTTCTTCAAGCTGAAGTCTGGCTAACTGTCAGAAACTCACGAGACCTATGGATCAGATCCGTGGGAGCTTGAACCAGAGGCATATCGCCCATTAGAGCAACGATTTGAACTACGCCAGAAATACGACTACGAAAGCCCAGAGTTACACTTCGACGATTTTGATCTCAAGCATCCACCAACACCCGTCCAGCAAACAGCGCAGAAGGCCTGGGAACTGGCAATTGCCCAATCTGCAAAAGTTAAACCCAAGCGCCTGGTCTCTGAATGTTGGGACTTATACAACCGCTCTCGTGAACAAGGCTCTTACGATATTGATTCAAGGGATGGTAGGCGTGTCTATGCAAGCTGGGAACGGTTCCTGGCCTTTCTGGCGCGTGATTGTCTAGTGGAGGATACAGATTCTATCTATGACGCTATCGATAAGCTCGTGGAGGTAAGATCGAAACAGGTAAGTCCAGCGAGTGTACAAAGAGATTGGAATGTCATTTCTGCCGCACTCAACACTGCGGTAAAACGTGATCGTTTGAACATCAGGTTTCAGAAACCGCAGATCAAGAAAGTTGAAAAGACTGACAGTCCTGTATTTTCACAGACGGATCAGAGAGAGATTATTGGGGACGTTGTCGCTGGTAAATATTCAACTGAAAATGGGGTACTGATGCTCCAGGCGCTTCAAGCAGGAATGATCAACTCTGGGCTACAGCGATTAAAGAGTGAAAATTTCAGGCTTGGCGATGAAGTCCCGCATATTCTGGTCACGGGTGAAGTAAAGACAACGGGCAGTTTGAGAACCGTCCCCATTACTGTTGGGGTGAGATGGCTTCGCAAGGCGTTCAGGGAACTTGATGACGGCAGCGGCTGGGCTATGGGCCGGAGCTTTCACACCGTTTCAGACTCAACGATCTCTAAGCGTATTGTCGTTGCACTTGAGCCATATAGGCAGCGAGATAATCGACGCTACTCCGCCTACAGCTTCAGACACGCTTTAAAGCCAATGCCATTGCTCACAATACAGGGGACCGTTACTTGTACATTGCTGGTTGGAAAAATAAAGAGACCGGTATCTCAGATACCTATGCTCGAGATGAAATGGCACAAGTCGAGGTGTTGGGTGGCTTGCGAGAGGTGAGCCAAGCCATCAATAAACACCTGCTGGATATTGATCACTTAACACTTGTAGCGCCACCAGGGATAAAAGACCGCGTATGATACTTATGAGGACTGTTGGTTAGATGAAGAATGTGATCCCAGAGTTTGGACGTTCAAGTGTCGCCGGTTTTAAAAATACATTTAACTTCTCTGGCACATCGAGCAAGCGCGAGTTTTGGTTCTTCCTTCTGTTCTTCTTTATTGCTTATGTGATTGTGTGGGTCGTGGATGATGTGTTTGTCGAAAGCACGGTCAATGTTAAGGATTTGCCAATGGGAGACCTTATTCCCGCTGGATACTTTGACCCAGAAGTTGGTCTGGCAGTTTTGTTGTTCCGTCCAATTATGGCAATACCGACCCTATCAGTAACTGTTAGGCGACTGCATGATATCGGAAAGAGCGGCTGGTGGAGCACTCTATGGGTTCTACCACTGCCTGTAATCGGTTGGTTTTGGTTGATACCTTGGTTACTACGACCTAGTAAACATGCATGAGACCCATCATTGATTACTTAACACTTGTAGCAAGCACCTAGCCCCCAAGACAGGAGTCCAGTGGGGGTGGTGGGTAGTTATAGAAGTGCTGGGTCGCAGTAGCCTGGTTTGGGACATGCTGATCAACCCATGGGTCTACGTCATACTCGCAGCCATTCTGTTCCTAGAGTACAAGTTCCCAGCCAACCCGAATCAAAAACTGTTTTCCCGTGGTATGAAAAACGACATGGTCTGGGTACCGGTCAATCTGATCGGTATGGCCATGTTGCCGATCTACTTTTCACTTCTCTCTATACCCTACTACGCGATCTTCGGCGACGCCTTGATTGTCGAATCCGCCAAAGACTAGCCACTGGCTGTTCGTTTCCTATTTGTCATGCTGATTGGTGACTTTTTTGCCTTCCTCTCCCACGTCGTCCGCCACAAGTGGCAAACTGCCTGGTGGTTTCATTCGGTCCATCATTCCCAGCGCGAACTCACCTATTTCAGTGAATACCGCAGCCACCCCGGCGACATTCTGGTGATAGCGATGGTAACCGCATGGCCCATGTTTTCTTTCGAACAGGCTGCTGTTCCTCTGGCCATTGTCACCTGGGTGCGTCACTTCCATACGCGCTTTTACCAATCGAATATCAAGACCAACCTGGTATTCTTGCGCTAGATCCTGGTGACGCCACAATCTCACCGCGTACACCACTCACCTATCCTGGAACATCGCGACACGAACTTCGGACTGACATTCAGCATCTGGGACCATATTTTCGGCACCCAGTACCGCAACTACGATGAGTATCCAATCACCGGGATTCACGACGAGGGATTCCCGACTGAACAGGATGAACCAGACAAGAATCTGGCCAAGCTTGTTCTGGACCAGTTTATCTATCCATTCCGGATGGTAGCCACGCGTCTATAACGTGGCGGGGTAGACGTACCCTTCTCCGGACCAAACAGCACGGATAACTTTCAGTTTGATCATCAAGCAAGCATGATGGCGAAAACTGAATGGAGTCATCATGCTGGAACAAACCGATCGCGTCGCCCTCGCCGTCCCTGACGCAACAAAAGCCGCTGAGGATCTCAACGCGCTGTTTGACAGCGTAATTGTTGACGATTCGATGGATAAGGATGCCAACGCCAGACGCATCACCCTGCAGTGGGGTTACGATCAGCTGGAACTGTTTGAACCCGCAGGCCCCGGACCCGTCGCCGACTTCGTTGGTGCCGGAAAGCGTGGATTGTTTGCCGGTGGTTATGCAGCGCGCGATCCTGCTGCCGTGGCTGCACGTATCGAGCAGGCTGGTATCAGAGTCGTCCAGCAAGGTGACCGGTTCATGGTCTATCCCACGGATCTGCGCGGTATGGGTGTGATTTTGAGCCCGATCGTAGAACACGAACGTGTCGGTCTGATGGAGCGCATCTGGCAGATCACCTACACCGTGCCTGACCTCGAAGAAGGCGTCGCGTTTTTCGGAGACCTGCTCGGCATCAACGACATGCTCACCAATCGGTACACGAGCGACATGTGGGGTTACCACGCCGCCATCACCTGGTACGACGCACGCAAGGGCGCGCCTCTCGACAGCCTTGAATACCTGGATCCGTTTGAGCAGGAAAAATCGGCGGCGCGATTCCTGACAAAAACCGACGGTATCGGAGGCATCTACATGGCGTCATCTCATAGTGACGCTAAGCCTCAGATCAGGGAGCGCGTCGTTCAGTCGGGAGGCGGATGGGATGGTGAGGCTGACGCCACGATTGGATTCATCCATCCAAGGCGGACGCACGGCCTGCTGCTTGCAGTCTGCGACTTCGATGCACTGGACGCACGCCGTCCCACGCCCGAAGAACCGGACGCTTGGGATCACTAGAGGAGCCGAACCCGAGTGCTGACAGCGAACGACCGTTGACCGGGACGATCGCGTCCCGCACCATCCCTATGCAAGAAGCAAAAAGACTAGAAGCGAAAGACAAGAAACCAGAACAGGAAAACGCATGATTTTTACAGGATGGTCCACGCCGCTCGATCTGCTCGGGGAGGAAATCGGCCAACGGGAATATGAAGGGCATCCCGTGCCCGACAGCATCAAGGATAAAGTGGGGACGATCATTGAGGAAGACGCCATGAATGTGGCGATGATCGATCCTATCTTCGATGAGCTTGCGGCGCTTCCACAGTCACCTGACTTCGCCTATTTACAACCGAACGACCTTGAGGGAATCCGGCAGCAACGCCCTGATGGACCCCGCCAGCTCGGGACCGTCAATGCGTCTGAAATCCAGGATCGACTGCACGGTGCCTGGACCGGTCGCGCTGCCGGTTGCGCGCTTGGCAAACCGGTCGAAGGTGTCGGTATGCGTGGCGCCAAAGGCATGGATGGCCGCACTACGATCCGAACCTATCTTGAGAACCGAGGGCACTGGCCACTCGACTTCTATTTCAGCGGCGCCGATGCAAGTGACGGGATCAAGCTCCCGTGCGAGCTATCACAACGCGAGAACATCGCGTTCATGGAACCCGACGACGACATCCACTACACGTTGATCGCGCTGCATGTACTTGAGAAACATGGCGCCGATTTCACATGGAAGGACGTCGCCAATGCCTGGAACAACTGCCTGCCGTACAACGCCATCTGCACGGCGGAAACCCAGGCCATCCTGAATTACAACAATGCACGACCCCGCAAGGCACAAGCCGGCACACCTGCGGCCGAGTGGGTGACGCCTGAGTACACCAGTACCCATCGAAACCCCTATCGCGAGTGGATTGGTGCCCAAATCCGCGCAGACGGTTGGGGGTATGCGTGTGCCGGGAACCCTGAACTCGCAGCGGAATTCGCCTGGCGTGATGCCCACTGGACGCATCGCGCCAACGGCATTTATGGCGAGATGATGTTTGCTGCCATCACCGCCGCCGCGTTTGTGGAACACGACGCCGTTCGACTGATTGAGATTGGGTTGTCTGAGATTCCTGCGCAAAGTCGACTCGCAGAAGCCATCAGAGCCGGACTGACCCAGGCGGAACAGGCTCGCAACTTCCACACCTATATGGATTGGGTCCAGGAACATTACGGAGACCTCTCACCGGTTCACACCGTCAACAATGCACTGGTTGTTACGGGTGCAATGATCTTTGGACAAATGGACTTCCATCAATCCATCTGTACCTCGGTTGAAGGTGCCTGGGATACCGACTGCAACGGTGCCACCTGTGGCTCCATCGTCGGTGCAGCCAGTGGCGCCAAGGGATTGAATTCGAGCCTCGTGGCTCCGCTCAACGACACGATCAAACCCAAGGTGTTCGGCTTCGAAGACATCGCCATGAGCGAGCTGGCCGACCGTACAAGAAAGGTCCACGACGCGATCGCTGGTTAGCAAGAACAACATCGGACACACCAATACGGAGAAAATCTTGGTACGTTTTGACCTGGCCAATTGTGGCAGAACCATTCCCGAAAACCTCGAGTACATCCGTGCCGCTGAAGCGGCTGGGTGGAAAGGTTTCTGGATTACAGAAATCACCGGCATCGATGGTGTGACGTCTGCAACGTCCGCAGCCAATCTCATGCAGGTGGGTCGTACCGGCTCAGCCATCCTGCCCATGCAGACGCGCGACCCGCTACTCATGGCAATGACAGCCGCTTCCATCGACCAGGTGGCGAAAGGTGGGTTCGTGCTGGGTCTGGGTACCAGTACACCGATCATCATCGAAGACTGGCATGCCACACCCTGGGGCAAACCACTGACACTCACGCGCCAATACGTTGATCTGGTTCGTCGGTTTCTCTCAGGTGAGCGCATCACGACGGAAACAGGCCGGTGGAAATACAACCGTGCTCAGCTTGGGATGCGGCCAGCGCGAGAAATCCCGATCTTCCTTGCAGCACTGAATGACGGGATGCTGCAACTGGCCGGTGAAATCGCCGATGGCGTGGTACTCAACTTTGTCACTCCTGCCGACATCATCCACGCACGCAAGATGATCGAGCGTGGTGCGGAAAAGGCAGGGCGATCACTCGACAACTTCGAACTGATGGTCTTTCTGCGTTCCACAGTCACAGGCGACTACGAACTGGTACGCGAGCGTTACCAGCGCGAGTTCTTCACCTATGTGATGTCGCCAGTCTATCAGAGGATGTTTGATCGCGAAGGTTACGGAGAGGACTGCACCCGGATCGAGACGATGTGGCGCAACAAAGAGCGAGAGCAAGCACTGGATTCAATACCGCCATCACTGATCCGTGACCGCACATTGATTGGTGAGGTGGATGACATCCAGACCCGCTTGCAGGACTACGTGGATGCCGGTATGGACTCAGCGTTGGTCTATCCCGTCGCCATTCCATCCGAAGATCTGGTCAAGGACACGATCCGTAACATTGAGGCGCTTGGCGCAGTCTGCAGTTAATAACGTTTGATCCACATTCGGTCGTGGTCTGAAAAAACTGGCCGGGTCGTTCAACGAAAACCTTGCGTTGGGCTAGTCACGATCAACCCCGCGTCGACCAGTTCCTTGAATCCACCACCAGTCACTGGCACCACCCGAAAGCCCATCGCTTCGAGATCCTTGACGACTCTACTCGCACGGCCACCGACGGCGCAGTAGGTCACAATCGGTGTGTCTCTATTGAGCATGGCCTCCGCTTTCTCCGAGACATCCTGTTGAGGGATGTGGACTGCGCCTTTAACGTGGCCCTGCCACCACTCAAAGGAAGAACGTACATCCAGGTAAACAACCTCGCCCTCCAGTTGTGCGGCCTGTGCCGGTGTCAGCTCAGAGAGGCCCTCCAGCGCGTCACTCGCCGTTGTCACGAAAGACAACCCAAGCATGACCAGTATCGGAAGCCCTCTGCAAAACCGGGAGAAAGTTATGTACGCCTCAAATCCTTAAACCCCAACGCACTCAACAGTACACAGATTCCGCCAACGTCCAAGTGAGATGAAATGGGTGGAAGATAGACCCTGTTCCGATCAGCTGGCGGTATACTGGCGATTCATTTTTTCGAGAGCAGATCGATGCGTGGCCAGGAACGACAATTCATCAATCAGGAACTCATCCAACGCCGAGAAGAAGGCTGCGACGTGGCAGCATTGGCGCCACAGATCGAAAAGGCCCTCGCCGACTACGCTGACGATGACATCGTGCGTCTCTACGACGAACTCGATGCACTCGAACCTGAAGCAGACTTCCCCTACGAGGAGCCCTCAACGCTCGCCGAGATCAAGGCGTTGCGCCCCGACGGTCCGAGGCGTATGGACGTCAACTTCTCTGATGAGGCCCTGATGGATCGCATCTTCGGTGGGTGGCTGGGGCGTGCCGCCGGCTGTGCACTCGGTAAACCGGTAGAAGGCTGGCCACGAGCTCGTATTGATGATTTCCTGGAGAAATCCCAGGCGCTGCCACTCGATGACTACCTGCCGTACGTGGAAGGCCAGATGTCCAACGTCATGCAAACCTGTACCCGCGGCAACATCGAATTCATGGACCGGGATGATGACATGGACTACCCGATCCTCGGTCTACTGGCACTGGAGAACAAGGGCCACGATCTTAGCGCGCGGACCATGGCCAACACCTGGCTGTCTCGCATGCCATTCTTTCTGCTCTACACCGCGGAGCGCAATGCGTACGCAAACTTTGTCCAGGGATACTGGCCACCCGAGTCTGCCTCTCACCGAAACCCACACCGAGAGTGGATCGGCGCACAGATCCGTGCCGACATCTTTGGTTACGTCACACCAGGCTGGCCGGAGAAGGCTGCTGAACTGGCCTACCAGGACGCGAGCATCTCGCACGTCAAGAACGGCATCTACGGTGAGATGTTTGTCGCCGCAATGCTCTCTGCCGCGTTTGTCACTGATGATATCGAACAGATTATTGCGATTGGATTGAGCGAGATTCCTGCACAGTGTCGATTGACCGAAGCGGTCAAAGACACCCTTGAATGGTGTCGTGCCAAAGACGACTGGGAAGTGGTTTGGGAACAAATTGCAGAAAAGTATGGTCGCTATTCCGGTGTACACACCATCAACAATGCGGCCCTTGTGGTGCTCGGACTGTGGTTTGGCAACCAGGATTATGAGGCGGGTATCGTGACTGCGGTTCGAGGTGGTTGGGATACGGACTGTAATGGTGCCACCGTCGGTTCCATCCTGGGTCTCAAATTCGGCGCGAAACATCTGCCAGAGAAATGGGTCGGTGTGTTGAACGACCGCCTGTTGTCATCTGTGCGCGACTGCAACGACAACGTGATCTCGGAGCTTGCGGAACGTACCCTCAAGGTTGCCAGGAAACTGGAGGTTGAACCGGAACCCACAGGAGAAGTTCCGGAACCGGTAGAAGGCAGTCTGGTCGCCGGTCGTTGGAAGCTGTACATGGGGCAACAAGACTGGACTCTCACCATTGCCGACAACCACACGGGCACGTTCGACGATGGTGCTGGGACCACACGTATCCGGAAACTTCAGGTTGACGGACACAAACTAACGTTCGACTTTGATATCGACAAGGGTGGATGGTCGATCGAACTCAGTTTCGATGGCAAGGTTGATGGTGACCGTATCGAGGGTGAATGTACGGCAGCAGGTTCGACCTTCCCCGTCGAGGGAACCCGCGACAAGGCCTGAACAATGGAACGCTACCAAGAACTACATCGGCCGCAATTTCATTTCTCTGCACAGGAAGGCTGGATCAACGACCCCAACGGTCTCATCTATGCCGATGGTCGATGGCATCTGTTCTTTCAGCTGAACCCCAATGGCACCATCTGGGGCGATATGACCTGGGGACACGCGGTCAGCGATGATCTGTTGCATTGGCGGCAGGGTGAAAACGCCCTGCA
>NTKD01000004.1 GCA_002457275.1 OM182 bacterium MED-G24 | reverse complement strand
TTTGGTGTTCTACTAGGCGATGACGCCACCGAGATGTGGGGCTGCAAATGTAACGCCAGGTGTGGCTGCGGTGACAACGTGATCACCGTCCAGCAGCGTCACATTCTGGCCCACGTGAGTGCTCAGGTAGATGTCATCCAGATAGACGGCAACAGCCGGGTACAGTGCGTTCCCGGTGTTGAAGCGTGACCCAATTCCGCGAAGGCCCAACGTGGCTGAATGTGGACCGACGGCCTGTTCGTCCGCGATCAACCCTGGGATGTAGCTTTGCAGGTCAGTCAGGCGGTTCATGGGCAGCGGGTTATCGAGGAGCGTGCCTGTCGTACTGTCAACAACGCCCCCGCCGTTATCAGGCGGTGATGTTTCGAGCACGTTTGCAGAAACCGGGTCGAATCGTTTTCCGATGGGTCGGAAACCTGTTCTGCCTGTGCGCCACTGGTGAAAGCGCCCGAGACGAGTAAGACAAGTGCCGCGAACGTCGCAGCCGGGCGTTGCATAATGAGCGTACGCACGCGACTCAGAACAATATCCCCGACAGGGAGTTCAGGAAAAGTGCCATCAGAAGGAACACCAGCGTGGCGTGGATGATCGCTGCCCGACTCAACAGGTCCCGCCGAGAGGGCTCACTGTCGCCGCGTAATGCGAGGCACATCAGCAGGTCAAACAACAGGACGACGATCACGAGTGGCGTCGTGGCGGGTAACACGCCACCCCAGAACAGTTCTGATGTTGTTTCGAGCACCCGCTTTGGTGTGGAGAACGGGGTCAGCAGAATATAGATGAAGGCGGTAACGTGAAGTGCATTGCGTAACGTCCCCATTTTCTTCCAGCTGTAGACCCATTCCCTCACTGTAGTGCCTCCTTGATCTCTTTGGCCTGGGTGTCTGTCAGTTCAGTTGTGAAATGTATCACTCGTGCCATGACGGTGTCGGTGGTGGTTAAAAACACCGTTGAGCAGCCCAAGTGTATGTTGCCGCTTGGATTGAAAGCACCCTCCTCAAAGTATTCCAGGCGCAGACGCCAGGTGGCTTTCTCTATGGCTTCCTTACGGTGTCGGCAACGGGTACGGCCACTGGGTGCAAGCTCAGCTTCCGCGATCCGTTGCAGCCGAGGCGCCTCAATGCCAATCCTGCACAATTCCGTCAGGTTCTCACTGCACTCTCCGTCTTCCGGGGGGGATTCAGAGAGGAGGTCGTGCAGTGGCTCCGGCCTTCGGTATGCGGCGCACAACAGGTGGAACCACAACGTCATGTCACCATCTGCGAAGGGATTGGGCAGCTGTTCACCAAATGGCAAATCCCCCTTCGCGATGTTCTGTTTACATCCGCGGCCCTTTGAGCGCCCGGATGACGCAGGTTCGATGACGTTCATGGCCTTGCAGACCTATATGCCGTCAGTGACAGCGCCGTCGGATGCTGAACTCACCAGGCGCGCGTATTTCGCTAGGATACCGCGGTCAGCATAGGGTGCTGGTTGTTTCCACGCGGATCTGCGCGCGGCCATCGTGGCGTCGTCAATGTGCAGCGACATCGTGGCTGCTTCAGCATCAATCGTGATCTGGTCTCCGTCTTCGATTAACGCAATCGGACCACCATCGAACGCTTCAGGGGTTACATGTCCGATGACAAAGCCGTGCGAGCCACCGGAGAAGCGGCCATCCGTAATGAGTGCGACATCAGCGGACAGGTCGCGACCATTAATGGCACTGGTAGGTGATAACATTTCCCGCATACCTGGTCCGCCCCGGGGACCTTCATACCGAACCACTACGACGTCACCTTTTTGAACCGTCCCGTCGAGGATGGCTGTCATGGCCGCCTCCTCACCATGAAAACATCGCGCAGTTCCTCTGAAGGTCAGACCTTCGTGGCCAGTGATCTTGGCAACGGCCCCATTCGGGGCAAGGTTTCCTCTGAGGATGACGAGGTGACTGTCCTTCTTGATGGGGTCACTGAGCGGACGGATGATTTTTTGCGATGCGGGGTACGGATCGACGTCAGCCAGGTTCTCCGCGAGCGTTTTGCCTGTAACGGTCATGCAGTCGCCATGCAAGAGACCCTCTGCGAGGAGGGTTTTCATCAGAGGCTCGATACCACCAATTTCGATCAGCTCACTCATGGCGTACTGTCCAGCAGGACGCATGTCAGCGAGTACCGGAACACGTTTGCCAATCCTTGTGAAGTCGTCAATCGATAGTAGGATACGGGCGGCATGCGCGATGGCAAGCAGATGCAGCACCGCGTTGGTAGAGCCCTCGAGTGCGATTGACACTGTGATGGCGTTCTCAAACGCTTCCCGGGACAGGATGTCGGACGGTTTGATGCCGCGTTCCAGAAGGTTCATGACAGCTTCACCGGCTCGATAGGAATCCGTTCGTTTGTTCTCGGATACTGCTTCCTGGGCAGAGGAATTGGGTAGGGAAAGCCCCATGGCCTCAATGGCAGAGGCCATGGTATTGGCGGTATACATGCCGCCACACGAGCCCGGTCCAGGTATGGCCGTGGCCTCGATCTCTTTCAATTCGATGTCGGAGATCTTGTTGGCGGCTCGTTGCCCCACTGCTTCAAAAACAGAAACGACGTCACGCCGTTCTTTGCCAGGCTGAATTGTGCCGCCATAGACAAACACTGCCGGCCGATTGAGACGCGCGATGGCCATGGCACAACCGGGCATGTTCTTGTCACAGCCGCCAATGGCGACAAACCCATCAAAACCCTCGGCGCCGACGACGGTTTCAATGGAGTCGGCGATCACTTCCCGGGACACCAGTGAGTACCGCATACCCGGCGATCCCATGGAGATCCCATCAGAAACCGTGATGGTGTTGAAAGTCACCGCTTTCCCACCGGATTCATCGGCGCCCATGGCAGCAGCATCAGCGAGATCATTGATGTGCATGTTGCAGGGCGTCAGATTGCTCCAGGTGGACGCGATGCCCACCTGGGGCTTCTCGAAATCCTGGTCTGTGAAACCGACCGCATGCAGCATGGCGCGTGCGGCAGCCTTGTCCATCCCATCTACGACGAGTGATGAGTATTTGCGGCGATCATCGTTATCGGCCATCTGTTCTCCCAAGAACGAACCTGCAGTTCTGTATCGAGCGGAACTTACACGATTCGAGCAATGTCCGCATTAGCACTTGAGGCGGCGTTGGGTTATGGCGCAGCGTCAGGTGCTGCGAGTCAGCCGGGTAGCGATACCGGCGAGTCGTCTCATCAACCAGCGGGGCTGATGCTGCGTGGCGGCGACGGCAGCCGCATGTACTTTATCTGGTATACAGATGATTTCGCCCGACATCAGCGATTCGATCCCCGTGTCGGCGACCACCACCGGGTCTAGTTTCAGGAAATCCGGAACAGACAGGTGTGTGTCAGGGGACTGTCCTTCAGTGGCCATGTTGCCCGGGCAAAGACAAGTCACGCCAACACCGGATCGATTACATTCTTCCGCCAGGCTCTCGGAGAGCGAGAGCACATAGGCCTTGCTGGCCGCATAGACTGAGAGGTTCGGGAACGGATGAAACGCGGCAATTGACGCGACATTCAGGATCCTGCCATGGCCTCGTTCAATCATCGGGGGCAGGTAGTGCCGACATAGTCTGGTCAGTGCGAGGATATTAAGCTGAATCTGTTCGTCGATATCGGTTGTGGGCATGTGATGGAAATGAGCCACGCGGGAGACGCCCGCATTGTTGACCAGAATATCGATAGACGTGTGTCGGGTATGTTCAAGAACCGGCGATAGATCGACAGCGAGGTCACAGGGTACGAACGAGTCGACACCGGGAATCGAAGTCGAGAGTTCAGACAGTTTGCCCTCGTGACGTCCCGTTAAAATCAGGCGAATTTCCCTGGCCGCCAGGGATCTCGCGAATGCTTCACCCAGGGTGGATGTTGCGCCTGTCACCAGTGCTGTCAGGGTCATATTGTCGACGATTCCTGTTTCTCTGCTCCCAGCCAGTCGTTTAGCAGATCGGTAAGATCTCCGTAGTCTTCGATCCAGAAGTCAGGTTCGACACTTCTCGACGCGGCAGGTGCGCTTGCGATGCCGATAACAGTCATACCCGCTGACTTTGCGGCACGGATCCCGTTTGGCGAATCCTCAAATGCGATGCAGGTCTCGGGAGCCTGATCGATTCGCGCTGCCGCCAGCATGAAGATGTCCGGTGAGGGTTTGCTCTGCGCAATCTCTGGATCGTCACCGTAAGTCCGAGATTCGATGAAGTGTCCCCAATGGGTAGCTTTGAGTTTTTCGATGGCAAGATCGGCATACGTGCTTGTCGCAAGCGCGAGGGGGATGTTACCTGCGATGGTCGTCACGAATTGCCCGGCACCCCGAATCTCTGCCATGTGCTTAAGCAACCCGCGCAAGTGATTTTCGCGCTCCGCCATAAAGTCCTCAATACTGGACAAAAGGCAATAGGCATCGACGATGATTTCTGCGGACCGATGTGACGGGAGCCCCATACAACGTTGTCTCACGTCGTCTTCATACCGAAGGCCCAGTGGAGACAGTATTTTCTCGACAGATCGTACATAGAGCGGTTCGGTATCGAGCAGTGTGCCATCCAGATCGAACACGACGCCGCCAGGGCGTGGCAGCTTCAAGAGTTCTGGCCCGTTTCCAACTGTGCCGCCAACTGCTCAATGACTTCGTGGGGTATCGCCCCGTCGGTGCCATTGGCGGTCTCTTCTGCTTCGGTGGCCAGGCTCAGCAGCTTGAATGGAGTCATCTGATTCATCTCGAAACTTATCTGTCGTTCAACGACAAGATGAGTGAGTAGAAAAGACAGTGCTTCCTGTTGGCTCAGTCGAGAGGGCATGCGTGTTGGGGTTGATCGGGGGTTTGGTTCGGGCGTCGTTTGTGGTCTCATGTTCTCAGGAACACGTCTGGCGAACAAGCAAGGCAAAGGCGGCAATCAGGGAAGGATGGTGGAACACCGCGTGTTTCGCCCGCACGAGAGCCAAACTGGAGTGGGAGGGGAGTGGTGTGGTGCGGGGACAGCCCAAAAAAGAATCCAAAAGAGCCTAAGAAGTGTAATGTGGCCCGCAGCGCCCCCGCTGTTAGCCATTGAGCGCTGCAGGCCTCCCCCAAAAAGGCTCCTCGGCAGGACCTGTGTCTGTTGGTTCGCTACTGCGTTGGAAAGGTTCACTTTGCGCAGGATCGCGTGAACTTTTTGAAGATGGACGGTCCTATCCCATGTGCGGTCTGGCGGTTTCTGTGGGATCAATGGGGCAATCCGTCGAGTGATCCGGGTGTGAAAAGGGAGGGGGGTTGTCCTGTACCTTCTGTTTCTTGTTAAATTCGGCCAGCCACGACATGCCAAACGGGTGTCTCAAAGGGAAACGGAGGTTAACGACGCAATGCTCGAGGTGAGCCATCTTCATAAGCAATTTGGTGATCTGACCGCGATCAACGACATTTCCTTCAAGTTGGTGCCCGGTGAAATCCTGGGTTTTCTCGGTCCCAATGGTGCTGGGAAATCGACCACGATGAAGGTCATTACCGGTTTTCTGGCGCCATCGTCCGGGACTGTCACGGTGTGGGGCTGTGATGTCGCTACCGATCCACTGGGCGCGCAAAAACACTTGGGGTATCTACCAGAGGGCGCACCGCTCTATGAGGAGATGACACCACGAACCTTTTTGGCATTCATCGCAGAAGTCCGGGGGATCACCGGTGCCGAGAGCGCTGACAGAATCCGTTCTGTCGTGTCGACGATGTCGCTTGAAGCGGTGTTGGACCAGCGGATCGAGACACTGTCAAAAGGGTTCAAACGACGGGTCGGACTAGCCCAGGCGATCCTTCATGATCCGGATGTGTTGATTCTCGATGAGCCCACAGATGGGCTTGATCCGGTTCAAAAGCACCATGTGCGGGAAATGATACAGGGCTTGTCCAAAGACAAGATTGTGATCATCTCTACCCATATTCTGGAAGAGGTGACTGCCGTGTGCAGCCGGGCGATCATCATAGCGGGGGGCAGTGTGCTCGCTGACTGTACCCCGGATGAACTGGAATCGCGGTCTCGATATCACCTTGCAACAACCATTCGGTTTTCAGGGGAAGAGCAACTGAACACCCATCGCGATGCACTCTCTACTCTTGAGGATGTTTCAGGCACCGATGTGTCAGCGTCGAGCGTGGAACTGACTCTGTTCCCTGGTGAAACGGAGGGATCCTCCCAACGTGTGGCGCAGCAAGCGGTTGAATATCTGCGGGGACATGATGCTGATGTCACTGGGATCTTTCAGGAGCGGGGGCGTCTGGACGAAGTTTTTCGAGAAATTACGGGGCTTGAGGTCAGACATTGAAGCGGCTTGTTTTGGCGGGCGGTGTATCCGCGATCTCAACGATGAATTCTGTTTGTGCAAACAATAAGGAGCGTCGCACATGAATGGCGTGTCCGTGATTCTAAAGCGTGAGCTGCTGAGCTACTTCGCGACACCACTGGCCTATGTGTTTATATTTATTTTCCTTGTGCTGTCCGGTGTCTTTACTTTCTATCTGGGCAATTTTTTTGAGAGGGAACAGGCGGATCTGACCCCTTTCTTCAGTTTTCATCCCTGGTTGTATCTGTTCCTGGTCCCGGCCATTTCGATGCGCCTCTGGTCGGAGGAGCGGAAGACGGGCACGATTGAACTGCTGATGACTCTGCCGGTGAGCCGTATCGATGCGGTCCTTGGAAAATTCCTTGCGGCCTGGCTATTTGCGGGTTTTGCGTTGCTTCTGACGTTTCCCCTATGGATTACCGTGAATTACCTTGGCGATCCTGATAATGGCGTCATTTTTACGAGTTACCTCGGTTCATTTCTGATGGCGGGAGGTTTTCTGGCCATTGGTTCATGCATGTCTGCGTTGACGCGAAGTCAGGTGATTGCGTTTATTGGTTGCGGAATAGTCTGTCTGCTGTTTGTTCTGGCAGGTTTCCAGATGGTCACCGGGTTACTACGTGACTGGTTGCCGCTTTTCCTGGTGGACACTATCGCAAGCCTGAGTTTTTTAATGCATTTCAGCGCAGTGTCCAGGGGTGTCGTGGGGCTGGCCGACCTTGTGTACTTTCTATCGATGATTGGCGTCTGGCTTGCAGCGACCGTGGTGGTCCTTGAGATCAAGCAGGCGGACTGAGGGTTATTCGAATGAACGAGAAGTTGATTTATTCGGGGGCGGGTCTCGTGTTGATCGCGGTCGCGTTCGTCATGTTTATCCTGATCAGCAACACGCTGTTCTCGGGGGTGCGCTTCGACCTGACGGAAAACAACCTCTACACCCTCTCGGACGGTACGCACGAAATCATCGACAACATCGACGAGCCGATCAATCTGTACTTTTTCTTCTCTGAACAGGCGAGTGCGGATCTGACATCCTTGCGTAGTTATGCGACGAGGGTCAGAGAACTGCTTGAGGAGTATGAAGCGAGAGGTGGCGGCAACATCCTGCTCTCCGTCGTAGACCCTGAACCGTTCTCGGATGCGGAGGATCAGGCGGCGGGATTCGGGCTTCAGAGCGTTCCGGTCGACAATGCCGGTGATGATCTTTATTTTGGCCTTGCGGGTACAAACTCGATCGATGGGCAGGAAGTGATCGCCTTTTTTCAGCCTGACAAAGAAGAATTTCTTGAGTATGAAATCAGCAAGCTCATACAGACACTCAGCCTGGTAGAGCGTCCGACAGTAGGGTTGTTGTCTTCCATGATGGTGCAGGGGGACTTCAATATGCAGACGATGCAGCAGACGTCTCCGTGGGTCGTGGTTGGTCAGATTGAACAGACATTTGATGTGGAAACTGTGCCGGGTACCACGACTGAAATACCCTCACACATTGAGACCTTGATCCTGATCCACCCGAAAGAACTGACTGAAGATGCACTGTTTGCGATTGATCAATTTGCAATGCGAGGAGGTCGCATTCTTGCCTTCGTGGATCCGGTAGCGGAAATGGATGCGCAGGCCCCTGGATCCAACCCGATGACTCAAATCCAAAGCCAGGCGTCCGACCTGGGACCGTTGCTGCCGGAGTGGGGTGCGGAACTGTTGCCGAATACCGTGCTGGGGGATTCCCAGTCGGCGCTGACGGTGGGCGGTCAAGGTGGGCAACCGATTCGTCACCTGGCGATTCTGGGATTCAACGCTGACAATCTCGCCACCGATGACGTGATCACGGGCAACCTCGAGTCGTTGAACTTTGCTTCGGTAGGGATCATTGAGCCTGCGGCGGAGTCCGAAACAACATTTACTCCGCTGATTCATTCGTCAGAATACGCGGCACCACTCCAGTCGTTCCAGTTGATGCTGGGTGGGCCGGAGGAGCTTCAACAGGGCTTTTCGCCGACTGGTGAGCGCTACGTGGTTGCCGCTCGTCTGTCAGGAAATGCGAACTCTGCATATCTGGATAGAGCCTCTGTAGAAGGCGGTCTGACTGAAACCAGCGCTCTCAATGTCCTTCTAGTGGCCGACACCGATTTTCTGAGCGACCGTCTGTGGGTCCAGGTCCGCAACTTTTTCGGGACCCAGATTGCCAGTCCCTTCGCAGACAATGGTGATTTCTTCAACAACGCTGTTGAGAACATGACGGGAAGCTCAGCGCTGATCAGTGTTCGCAGTCGCGGTCGATTCACCCGTCCGTTTGATGTGGTGCAGGACCTTCGGCGAGAAGCCGAGGCAAGCTATCTCGCCAGTGCAAACGATCTTCAGGATCAGCTGGCCGAGACAGAGACCAAACTCCAGGCACTCCAGAGCGAACGCACCGGTCAGAGTGTCCTGTCATTGTCGACGGAACAGGAGGCGGAGCTGATTCGGTTCCAGGACGAGAAGCTGCGCATTCGCAAGGAACTTCGCGATATTCGTCACCAGCTCGATAAGAACATCGAATCACTGGGGGCAACCTTGAAATTCACCAACGTGATCCTCTTGCCGATCATGCTGACACTCATACTGATGCTGGCATGGCGCGTCTGGCAATCGAGGAGTGCAGAGTTAGAGGTCGGTTAATTTGTTGGTGCAACGTTTTCCAAACAGGGGTCAGGAAATCAGATGAACAGACGGCGACTCTGGACATTGATTGTGGTTGTAGTGGTGCTCGCGCTGGGCGCCGGTCTGGTTGTCGATGGAGGCGATGATACCCATGGTGGTGGCGATCAGGTAGGGCAACCATTGCTGGTTGGGCTCACGGACGCGCTGACCGATCTTTCAACCATCGAACTGCGCAGCCGAGCCGACACGGTCACGCTGATCAGGACCGGCGATGAATGGCTGGTTGCAGAGAGAGGCGGCTATCCAGTGAACTTTGAGTCGCTCGTCGGACTGCTTGATACCTTGTCGGAAGCCACCATCGTGGAGAAGAAGACGGCGCGATCTGTCTATCATGCGCGACTGGGGGTTGCAGATCCGGTAGAGGAGGATAGTCAGGCAATTGTCGTCAGCTTGTCTGCGTCTGATGAATCGTCCACCTGGAGCCTGGTCGTGGGTGAGTCGTCGACGGGTGGCAGTGGGGGATCCTATGTTCGGATGGAGAATGACCCCCAGGTCTGGCTGGCCAGCAAATCGATTCAAATTGATGAGGATCCAACCAGCTGGATCAATACCACCATCACGAATGTGGACTCGGACGACGTTATACAGGTCGAGATTGTTCGTGTGGACGGTGAATCACTCATCGTGCGCCGAGACGACGGCGAGGAAAATCTGGTCGTCGACGATGTACCAGACGGCCGGGAGTTGAGGTATGCCACCGTCGCTAACGAACTCGCCCGCTCGCTGACGAATATCAGGATGACGGATGTCAGACCTGTGTCAGGTGAACCCTGGACAGACGCCAATCAGGCGACCTACCAGCTGGTGGATGGCACAAGTGTTGTGGTCCAGGCACGCAAGGAAGGTGAGGAGCACTGGCTACGATTGGACAGAGGCGAAACTGCATTGGCGTCCTGGGAATACAAAGTTACCAGCTATACCTATGAAGATTTTGCCAAGGGGATAGAAGACCTGCTGAAGCCGCTGCCGTCTGAAGACAACGAGACCGAGGATGCTGCCTGAGATTTTGGCTTGGCTCAGGTATCCAGAATAACGACTACCTGATCCTCTTCCACTGCGTCCTCCTCCTTCACGAGGATACTCGCGATTGTGCCAGCGCACGGGGCTTCGACCGGGATCTCCATTTTCATGGATTCAAGAATCATGATGACGTCTTCTTCCTGGACGGTGTCACCCACCTTCATCTCAATCTTCCATACCTTGCCAGTGACTTCTGATTCGATTTCTTCGGTTGCCATGCGCTAAAGCTCCTGTATGTCTGGCTGGTTCTATTCGTCGATCAGGCTCTGATAGGTGAGAACCCGCAACTCCCGTCGCACGGGATAGGCTGACGATGGCAACAACTGCGTCAGCTGGATGGCCAGCATGTCCTCTCCCGGATCGACAAAGAAGTAGGTGCTCGCGGCACCACCCCAGGCGAACTCGCCGGGGGTTCCTAGGATGTTGGCAGTTGGTGGGTTTAGCATCACCGAGAAACCGAGTCCGAAGCCGATACCGTCATAGGGTGTTTCGCTGAAAACCGACTGACCCATACTGGCAAGGTCGCCGTTGCCAGGCATGTGGTTGCTGGTCATCAGTTCGATGGTCTTTCGACCAAGGATGCGTGTGCCATCCAGTTCCCCTTTGTTCAGCAGCATCTGGGCAAACCGGAAATAGTCATCAATGGTTGAAACCAGACCCCCACCGCCACTGAACCTTGAGGGTTTCGTAAGGTAGGTACTTCTGCCCGGAGGTTCGACTAATCTCATACCGTCTTCGGGGGTTCGACTGTAGTTGGCGGCCAGTCGGTGTGCCTTGTCTGCCGGAACCCAGAAGTCGGTGTCAACCATTCCGAGAGGGGTAAACAGTCGTTCGGTGAGGAACTCATCGAAACTCTGGTCGGCAATGGTCTGGACCAGATACCCGCACACGTCTGTCGCGACGCTGTAGCTCCAACGGCTTCCGGGTGAGAAGAGGAGCGGCATGTCGGCCAGACGCTCGACCATCTCAGTGAGATCCCTGGCGGATTCCACGCCCTGATCACGGTACATGGCGTCCACCGGGTGAGCGTTCATGAAACCATAGGTGAGCCCAGAGGTGTGTGTCAGCAGGTCTCTGATCTGCATCGGACGGTCAGCGGGTACGGTACCTTTGGGGGTATAGACCTTCAGGTTGTCCCATCCGGGTATGAAACGGCTCACGGGATCATCGAGCATGAAGTGACCATCTTCATACAGCATGATCAGCGCTGTACTGGTGATCGGTTTTGACATCGAGTAGATGCGAAAGATCGTATCTCGTGCGATGGCGGCATCATTTGCCACATTGGACCTGCCCTGGAAGGACAGGTGCGCCACCTTGCCATGTCGTGCGACCAGCGTGGTTGTCCCGGGATACTTTCCTGAATCGATGTAGGATGCCATGAGACCATTTAGTTTCTCTAAACGGTGACTGCTTAATCCCACAGATTCCGGTTCAACAACTTCCATCTGAAAAACGGCCATCCTCGATGTTTTGGCTGGGCACTTCATAATGCTATTTGCCCGAGCACTCTTGGTGTTCAGGTTCATGCGCCCGCGGAGCGGAGAAGCTAACATGATTGTCCCGATTATTCACACCAGCACGCTGTCCCAATCAATGTCCGTTAAACCCATGTCCAAAAAATTCCATGTCCGCTAAATCCATTTGCACCAGATCAGACCAGGCTAACGTATCAAGACAGACCTATGTCGCCCTGGGTAGCAACAAGGGTGAAAGGACCGAGTACCTGAACGAGGCCATTACCCACGTGCAGGATTTGGGTGTCAAAGAACTCGTGGCATCCAGCTTTATGGAAACGGCACCGGTGGATATGCAGGATGATAGCGGGCCCTTTCTGAATGCAGCTATCGCATTCAAGTGTGAATGGTCGCCGGGGGAACTGCTTAAGAGCCTGCAACGGATTGAAATAGAGATGGGGCGTCCGCGGGAACACCAGTACCACGTCGCGCGGGTCGTTGATCTGGATTTGATCGCCGTCGGAGATCTTGTGTTGTCAGAAGT
This sequence comes from OM182 bacterium MED-G24, assembly GCA_002457275.1. Taxonomy (GTDB): domain Bacteria; phylum Pseudomonadota; class Gammaproteobacteria; order Pseudomonadales; family Azotimanducaceae; genus UBA7451. The sequence continues at coordinate 59,540 of NTKD01000004.1, read as the reverse complement.
CGATCTCGTACTACCTCACCCCCGGGCACATGAGCGAGATTTTGTACTTGCTCCTTTGGCGGAGATTGCGCCCGATCTCATCTTGCCTGGTCAGACCCTGACGGTGAGTCGGTTATTGTCTGCCCTGTAACAGGGTTAGTCTGATTTCTTGGGCGTAAAAGCAGGCATGGGGAACGGAGATACGTTGTTGCCTGAGGCCTCACTGATCTTGCCGACACCCTGTTTGGCCACTTCGTCGATTCGAACGACGGCATGCATCGGGATGTAACTTCGTGAGACTCCCTCAAACTCGGCTTTCAGCCTCTCTTCGCTGGGGTCGACGACCATAGCGGACCGTTCACCAAATATCATCTCTTCGATCTCGATGAAGCCGTACAGATCGCTTTGAAAAATCTGACGGGCATAGACCTCATAGATACTACCCTGGTTGAAGAAGATGATCTTGTAGATCGGTGTGTCTGCCATAGTGATGTCCGGAGCTTGCCAACGCGCCATTTACGATCGAGCGCGCAAGAGTAACTGAAAAGTACTGGGAAAGGCGATATGGGAGCGCTAAATACTCTTTTCAAGTGAGCGTCGAACCTGCGCGTGCATTCCTTGGCGGTAGGATTATAATTCTCCCCCTTTTTCTACGACTCACAGGAACATTGTGAAGGATGTCGCCTATGGTACATCCGGCTCAAAGACCCGATATGGCCAAGGTATTCATCAAGACTCACGGCTGCCAGATGAACGAGTACGACTCCGCACGGATGCTCGATCTGTTGCGCGATGATGCCGGGTATGAGCCGACGGACGATGAAGCGCAAGCCGATCTATTATTGCTGAACACCTGTTCCATTCGTGAGAAGGCACAGGAGAAGGTTTTCCATCAACTGGGTCGTTGGCGTGAGCTTAAGGAAGCGAAACCTGGGCTTAAGATCGGTGTAGGGGGATGTGTTGCGAGTCAGGAAGGTGAAGCCATCTCAGATCGGGCGCCTTTCGTGGATCTCGTGTTTGGCCCACAGACGTTGCATCGATTGCCGGAGATGCTGAACGAACAGAATGACAGGGGTATCGCCGTTGTTGATATCTCTTTCCCTGAAATTGAGAAATTTGATCGGCTCCCGGAGCCCCGTTCGGAAGGCCCAACCGCCTTCGTATCCATCATGGAAGGTTGCAGCAAGTACTGTAGTTTCTGTGTGGTGCCATATACCCGCGGAGAGGAAGTCAGTCGACCGGTCGCGGACGTGGTCGATGAAATCCTGGCGCTCTCCGAGCAGGGTGTACGCGAAGTGAACCTGTTGGGTCAGAACGTTAACGCCTATCGTGGCCCGGTTTCGGACAATGATAATAGCGTGGTTGACCTCGCGTACCTCATCCGGGTGATTCGGGAAATCGATGGGATTGATCGCATTCGTTACACAACATCCCATCCCATGGAGTTCTCCGACAGTTTGATTGAGGCGTACCGAGACGTACCGGAACTTGTGGACCACCTGCACCTGCCGGTACAGAGCGGGTCTGACCGGGTGCTCGCGCGTATGAAGCGGAACCATACGGTGCTCGAGTACAAGTCCAGAATCAGAAAACTGCGTGCAATCAGGCCAGATATCAGCTTGTCATCCGACTTTATCGTGGGATTCCCGGGCGAAACTGATAAGGACTTCGAGGACACCATGAACCTCATCGCGGAAATTGGTTTTGACCATTCCTTCAGCTTTATTTTCAGCGCGCGTCCAGGCACACCTGCTGCGGATCTTCCTGACGAGACCCCAATGGCGATCAAGAAAGAGCGGTTGGCCGTACTTCAGAACCGTATCACGCAGCAGGCTCAGGAGATCGGCCGAAGGATGGTGGGCACCATGCAGCGGGTCCTGGCGACAGGGCCTTCCAAAAAGGACCCCGCGGAGATGCAAGGCAGAACCGAGAACAATCGCGTGGTGAACTTTAAGGGAGAGATATCTCTGGTAGGCCAGTTCACGGATGTTGAGATCAAGGAGTCACTACCCAATTCGCTGCGAGGCAGACAGGTTGTTTCACCATGACGATCGATGGTCGAAAACACCTGAAAAATTAACATGCTGTCCACTTTTACTCGCATCAGTGAGGGTATAAAGTGAAGTTAACCATCGAAGAATTACCTACGATATACACATCAGTTTGGAAAACGAGATAACCCCTCGCCAGGTTACGCTGGAACCCGACAACAGTCGCCAGCTAGCCACTCTGTGTGGTCCCTTTGACGCCCATCTCAAGCAGATTGAGAAACGGCTTGATGTCACGATCAGAAACCGTGGTCATGAATTCGAGCTGATCGGTGAATCAGGGCGTGTCAGGACCGCGGAGAATCTGCTGACAGCGCTCTATCGTCAGGCTGAAAAGAACCCGGGGCTGAGTTCAAACGATATTCATCTATTCTTGCAGGAGTCCGGATTGGCCGCACTGGAGACATCAGAGCAACATGATCAGAACGATGATGACCTGATCTTTACGCGCAAGAAAAGCATCAAACCGCGTGGAGGCAATCAGCAACGTTATGTCCGGGCGGTTCGAAACCAGGATATCAATTTTGGTATTGGTCCGGCTGGAACAGGAAAAACCTATCTGGCTGTAGCGTGTGCTGTGGAAGCACTGGAGCAGGAACAGGTAAAGCGTATCCTGCTCGTGCGGCCTGCTGTTGAAGCCGGGGAGAAGCTCGGGTTTCTCCCCGGTGACCTCGCGCAGAAAATTGATCCGTATCTGCGACCCTTGTATGACGCGCTCTACGAAATGATGGGCTTTGAGCGGGTAGGAAAGCTGATTGAGCGTGGTGTCATTGAGGTCGCGCCCCTAGCGTTCATGCGAGGGCGGACATTAAATGATTCTTTCATCATTCTCGACGAGAGTCAGAACACCACCGTTGAGCAGATGAAGATGTTTTTGACCCGAATCGGTTTTGGTTCTACGGTGGTGGTGACCGGGGACGCCACCCAGGTAGATCTTCCTCGCGGTACCCGCTCCGGGCTTCGTCACGTACAGCGAATCCTCGAGAGAGTGAAGGGTATTTCGTTCACTGAATTTTCAGCGAAGGACGTTGTGCGACATCCGCTTGTTCAACGGATCGTTGAAGCCTATGAACAGGCAGAGTCGGCGCAGACTGATCCGCGAGATGGTCCCGGTCGGTCAGAGCGCGAATCCAGCACCTAGGTGACCCTCAGGTCGAACATTGCACCAGGTTGAGTTCCAGTTTGCCGAAGGGCGTGATGGGTTGCCGTCAGACGATGACATGCATGCATGGATCACGCTTGCGCTGGAAAGCGACCGTGTCGTGGAATTGACAGTCCGGTTTGCCAGCGAGCAGGAAATGACAACGCTCAATGAGCGGTACCGTCAAAAGTCAGGACCCACTAATGTTCTGTCTTTTCCAGCACAGGAAACACTGCCGGATGGCAGAACCCTGCTCGGCGATGTGGTTGTGTGTGCGGCAGTACTCCGCGCTGAGGCAGAGGCTCAGCGAAAACCCCTGCAAGCCCATACTGCCCATCTTCTGATCCACGGGGTGCTTCATCTTGAGGGCTATGATCACGAATCGGAAGATGAAGCGCTGGCCATGGAAGCGATGGAGACTTCTCTGCTCCGGAAAGCAGGCTTTGACGACCCCTATCAGGTTGCGATACAAACGGCATTACAGGGCGATGACACGAGACCTGAAAAGGGCTCGAACGATGATTGACGGATCTCTCAATAAAAAGACGCCCGATGTGGGGATATGATGAGCAAAGATAACGACGAACCTCCAGGGGTTTGCAGGCAATGAGCGACGACGAAGAACAGCTTGGATGGCTGGAACGGCTGTCGCAAGTGTTCATTCTTGAGCCCACCTCCCGGCGTCAGTTGCTCGAAACACTTCGATCAGCGCAAGAGCGGAATCTGCTGGATGTAGAAGCGCTCTCGATCATTGAGGGCGCAATGACCGTGGCCGAAATGCAGGTCAGGGAAATTATGATCCCCCGTTCCCAAGTCGTGTTTTTGAAGGGGGAAATGGAGATTCAGGAAATCCTTCCCCTAGTCATCGAATCCGGGCACTCTCGATTCCCCGTGCTGGGTGAGAAACCCAACGATGTACAGGGAATTCTGCTGGCTAAGGACCTGCTGCCTCTCGCCAAAAAAGGACGCCAGAAATTTGTGCTCAAGGACGCACTCCGTCCCTGTAATTCGGTACCGGAGAGCAAACGGCTCAATGTGCTGTTGCAGGAGTTCCGCGCGAACCGCAATCATATGGCCATTGTGTTGAATGAGTTCGGCGATATCTCGGGTATTGTGACGATCGAGGATGTGCTCGAACAGATTGTGGGTGACATCGAAGACGAATACGATCTTGACGAAGAGGAGTTCATCCGACAACACGACGATGGCAGCTACACCGTCAAGGCACTCACACCCATCGAAATGTTCAACGAGGTGTTTGAAGCCACCTTGTCTGAAGAGGACACCGACACGGTCGGTGGTCTTGTCATTGCGGAGTTTGGGCATCTGCCAGAACGTGACGAGACGGTCACCATCGACGACTACGAGTTTCGTGTACTGAACGCTGACAATCGTCGAGTCCATCTGTTGCAGTTGGTGCCTCCGGGCCGTTGATAAGCCGTTGATAAGCCGTTGGATATAAGCGGTCGTCGGTCTGATCTGGCTGTCGTTGCAGCAGGTCTCATTTTTCCATTGGGGTTCTCCCCGTTCTATTTCTGGCCGCTCTCCCTGTTGTCCGTTGGCGTGTTCTTCTGGCTGACCGCTGAACGTACCGTCCGGCGGTACTTTCTGTTCGCCTTTGGCAGCTACCTTGTAGGTACTTCCTGGATCTATGTCAGCATCCATGAACACGGCAATGCACCAGTGATGCTCGCGGCACTGTTGGTGTTTCTGTTTGTGCTGGGTATTTCTCTCCCCTGGATAGTGTTTGGCTGGTTGCACAGGCGGGTGATGCGAGAAGGTTCGGCTGCTGTTGCCGGCGCGGTGCTGTTTGCATCGTTATGGATGCTGCGCGAATGGACGTATACCTGGTTTCTTGGCGGTTTCCCTTGGCTACTGGTGGGGTATACACAGGTAGGCCTGGGGTGGATCGCTCCATTCTCGGGAACTTTGCCGGTGGTGGGCGTACTGGGTACTGGCTTCCTGATCGTGCTTGTGACCGCTCTGGTCTTGAATGCACTGCGGGATGCGGAACGACAGAGGCGCCAGCAGCTTTTTGTGCTGGGAGTCGTTGTCCTCTTGGTGGTCGCCTGCCTGCCGCTATCCTGGGTCAAGGAAACCGGAGAGCCGATTCGTGTCAGCCTGGTGCAAGGAAACATCGCCCAGTCTACGAAGTGGCATCCGGATAGTCGCGGTCCGATTCTGGAGACGTATCTTTCCCTTACAGAAACAGAGTGGGGCCAGGATCTCGTCATCTGGCCAGAAGCTGCGTTGACATTCTTCAGGGAGACGGCAGATGATTTGCTGAACCAAATCTCAGAACACGCGAAGACAACTGGAACCACCTTGATACTGGGCCTTCCCGACGCGACGGATGAGGGGCGGTTTCTTAACGCCGCAGTCGCGATTGGTGAGGGTGAGGGTGAGTACTTCAAGAAGCGGCTCGTGGCTTTTGGCGAGTATGTGCCGCTCGAAGATCAACTGCGGGGGCTGATCACCTTCTTTGATCTGCCGATGTCGCGCAACGTGCCCGGACCTGACAGGCAGCGCCCTCTGACGGCGGGCGACCTCCTGATCTCCATGTCGATCTGTTACGAGGTTGTTTTTCCTGAAATGGTTCGGAGCCAGGTGGCCTCTCCGGATCTGCTCGTGACGATCAGCAACGACACATGGTTCGGTTCTTCGCTGGGCCCTGATCAGCACATGCAAATGGCACAGGCACGGGCGATGGAGAATGGGCGATTTCTGCTCCGGGCAACCAACAACGGCATCACCGGAGTGGTCGCTCCGGATGGCGGCTTGCAGTCAACACTGCCACGTTTCGAGGCCGGTGTGCTGAAATCCGAGGTCCGGGCAATGACGGGTGATACACCCTATAGGGTTCTTGGTGACGTCCCCTGGATAGTTCTGGCATTCTTGGTCGTCGCTGTGTCGTTGATGCAACGGTTCAGGCTTCGGCCTGATCTTCAGAAAGAGTAAAGAGTGACGGATAGCTGACAACAAGGCGCTGAATCGACTTTGGTACTGGGTTGGTTCTCGGCAGGTTCTTCACGCGGGCCCGGGATTAGGTAGAATCGCAGTCTTCCTAGGGTGAAACACAAACAGGCGAATCCGCCTGCTGTTTTCGAATATTGAAACAATCTTTGGGCACGAAACGAACGTGAGTGAGAATAAGAGCTATAGCGTAGCTTCCGGTGAGGAAGCAGTGCAATCGTACTGGGCGGAGAACGAGACGTTTGCCGTTACAGAAAATGATCCGCGCGAGAAGTTCTACTGCCTATCCATGTTCCCTTATCCCAGCGGGCAACTCCACATGGGCCATGTTCGCAATTTCACGCTGGGTGATGTGATTTCTCGTTTCCAGCGCCTGAAGGGCAAAAACGTACTGCACCCGATCGGTTGGGATGCCTTTGGCCTTCCCGCTGAAAACGCCGCCATCAAGCGCAATGTGCCGCCAGCCGAGTGGACCCACAGCAATATTGAGTACATGCAGGGTCAGATGAAACGCCTGGGTTTCTCGTTCGACTGGAACCGTGAGTTTGCCACCTGTGACTCGTCCTACTATCGATGGGAGCAATGGTTCTTTACCCGAATGTTCCGGAAGGGCCTGGTTTACAAGAAGGCGGCATGGGTCAACTGGGACCCGGTCGACCAGACCGTGCTCGCCAATGAACAGGTGATTGATGGCCGGGGCTGGCGATCCGACGCACCGGTGGAGCGACGTGAGTTATCCCAGTGGTTCGTGCATATCACGGAATATGCCGAAGAACTTCTCGATTTCCTGGATCGCATGCCCGGTTGGCCGGACAAGGTCAAAACCATGCAGCGCAATTGGATTGGCCGATCCCAGGGCGTTGAAATGACGTTTCCCATGCCAGAGTCACCTGTTTCTGACATAACGGGTGTTGATGTATACACGACGCGTCCTGATACGCTGTTGGGTGCAACATACCTGGCCGTCGCGCCGCAACATCCACTGGCGACCAGTGCAGCGGAAGAAGATCCTGAACTTCTGGCATTTCTCGATAAGTGCAATCAGACCAGTGTCGCTGAAGCAGATATGGCGAAGCTGCCAAAGGAAGGCATGTTCAGCGGTCTGTACGCGAAGCATCCTTTGACGGACGAAGATATTCCAATCTGGGTGGCGAACTTTGTGTTGATGGAGTACGGCTCAGGCGCGGTGATGTCGGTACCAGCCCACGACCAGCGCGACTGCGAGTTTGCACAGAAATATGGACTGCCGATCAAACAGGTGGTTAAGCCAAAACCGGACAGCGACGAATCCTGTGATATCGCATCAGAAGCCTACGTTTCGAAGAATGGCGTTGTCATGGGTTCGGGCGAATACGATGGTCTGGATTTCGACGCGGCGTTCGACGCGATTGCCGAGGCGCTTGAGAGCAAGTCACTGGGTAAGAGGACAGTGAACTACCGACTTCGAGACTGGCTGGTGTCTCGGCAGCGCTATTGGGGTTGCCCTATTCCAATCATTCACTGCGATCACTGTGGGCCTGTGCCGGTCCCGGACAAAGAACTCCCCATAACATTGCCAGACAACGTGAGCATCGACGGGTCCGGGTCGCCACTATCCAAGATGCCGGACTGGTACAACACGAGTTGTCCGGATTGCGGCAAAGACGCTGTTCGCGACACGGATACGTTCGACACCTTCATGGAATCGTCTTGGTATTACGCCAGGTTTGCCTCTGCGGATTGTTCGGAAGGCATGCTGGATGAACGCATGCAGTACTGGCGCAATGTTGATCACTACGTTGGGGGTGAAGAACACGCCATTTTGCATCTGCTCTATGCACGCTTCTTTCACAAGGTGATGCGTGATGAAGGTCTCGTGGACTCGGATGAGCCGTTTGAGAAACTGTTGTCCCTTGGCATGGTGTTGAAAGACGGTGCCAAGATGTCGAAATCGGCCGGTGATGCTGGTGACCCCCAGGTGCTTCTGAATAAACATGGTGCTGACGCAGTGCGAATGGCGATGATGTTTGCAGCACCGCCGGAACAATCCTTCGAGTGGTCTGAGCATGGGGTTGAGTCAGCAGAGAAATGGCTGCGTAATCGTTTGTGGGCGCGCGTTCAGGAACATCTGGCGCATGGCACACCACCCGAGCTTGAGCCGGATCAACTGAATGATGAACAGAAAGAGCTCCGACGTGTGACGCACGAGACACTGGCGAAAGCAGAAGATGACTATGGGCGACGACTTGCTTTCAATACCGTGGTATCAGCGGTCATGTCGATGATGGGTCAGGTGTCAAAATTTCAAGACACGTCCCCCCAGGGGTTGGCGGTGATGCGGGAGGCATTGTCCGCTGCCATCGTCATCATGTCACCAATTACACCACACATCTGTCACGTACTCTGGCAGGAGCTGCACGGTAAAGCCATGGAAGACGCCAGCTGGCCGGTCGTTGACGAGAGTGCAATGATCGCCAACGAAGTCGAGTTGATTGTGCAGGTCAACGGCAAATTGCGTGCGAAGCTCACCATAGCCATGGATGCCTCTGAAGAGGAAGCGGAAGCCGCAGCACGAGACATCGAGAATGTCCTGCGATTCCTTGCAGACAAGACGGTCCGCAAGGTCATCCATGTGCCGAATAGACTCATCAACTTCGTCGTCGGGTGATTCCGGGATGAATCGTAACCTGCGCGTAGTCCAGAGGCTGGTTCTACCGCTGTTTGTACTCAGCCTTGCGGCCTGTGGTTTTCATCTGAGGGGGACGGGCCATATGGCCACTCAGATGGCGCCGATCACCGTAATGGATTCCTCGAACCGCGACACAGATCGTGTGCTTCGGGAAGCGCTGTCTCGAATCGATGCGCTGGCAGATGACGAAGCGCGATCGACAGGTCGGATCGCGTTACAGCGTGAGCAGCTGAGACGCCGCCCACTGGCTACCGCTGGCCAGGGCGCCGCGACCCAATATGAGCTGCGCCTGGAGCTGACGTATGAATTCCAGGGAGCGAAGGAGGGTAGTGAGGTCAACACCCGATCAGTTTTTGCGGAGCGCAACTATGAGTTTGATGTGAGCAATCTTGCTGCCAACAGCCAGGAAGAAGAACTATTAACGTCGGAAATGCTGCGCGAACTGGTAGGACAGATCGTTCGTCAACTGGCCGCGATGCAGGAGGCAGACGAAGGACGTTGAAAATATACCCCGAGAAACTGACGGAGCAACTGGGTCGTGACCACACGCTGTATGTGGTCACCGGTGATGAACCATTGGTGGTTCAGGAGTCTTGCGACCTGATTCGGTCATATCTGCGAGGTCAGGGATTCGAGCGGGAGCTCTTTCATGTGGAAGGGCAGTTCAAGTGGGATGAGGTGTTGCACAGTGCCAACAGCATGGGGCTGTTTGCGGAACAGAAACTGCTTGAGGTGCGGATAGCGAACGGTAAGCCGGGCGACGCCGGGTCCAAAGGACTGGCCGCGCTGACAGAACTTCTGACTCTCGAAACAAGGGTGCTTATGGTGCTGCCCAGGCTTGATCGTTCGAGCCAGAACAGTAAGTGGTTCAAGGGTTTGGAGAAAGCGGGTCTTGTGGTGCAGGTTTTTCCCGTTGATCGATCGAGACTACCAGGTTGGGTGCGTGGACGGTTCAAGCAGGCTGGGTTGTCACCCACGCGCGATGCCGTGGAGGCGTTGGTCGATCGTATTGAGGGCAATCAACTGGCTGCGGTCCAGGAGATCGAGCGCATACGCCTGATCAGTGCGAGCAGGGAGGTCACTGCTGAAGATGTCGTCAACAGCGTCGCAGATGCTGCGCGATTCGATGTTTTCATGCTGATAGACGCTGCACTGGCCCAGGATGCAGATCGTGTGGTCAAAATATCAGAAGGCCTGCGGTCAGAGGGTGCCGAGCCGCTCATGGTGCTGGCGATGGTCGCACGGGAAGTTCGGATGCTGCTGGCCATGACCGAACAGAAACGAGCGGGAGGTGATGTCGGGAAACTCATGAGCACCTATCGCGTATTTCCCAAGCGGAAACCGATTGTGGAGCGGTGTGTGGCTGCCCGGACCTACGATGACATTATTCGGCTGATGCCCATACTGGCCCAGGCAGACCGAATGGCGAAAGGGATGGCGAGTGGTGATCCCTGGACCTGTATTCGTGAGATTCTGCTATCGGTGGCGGGAGTGAACATCACGGCGATGAGCCGTTCTGCCGAACTTTGAGGAACTCCTTCATCCGCCGTTTCAACATGGCAATTTCATCGCTTTCTGGCTATTCTTGGCAGCCCCTCGAAACGGCCTATTCGTGTCCTGCGTGGGCCGACATAGTTGATGTGTGGTTAGCGCATGGGTAAGTGTACTGTCGCCGGAAGATCCGGCCAGGGGAGTTTTTGTCATTCAGTCAACAGACAACAATCAGACAGGCAGATAGTGATGTCAAAAGGTAATGCACTCGATGGGGGCGGCATCCCGGATACCAAGGTCAGCGTCGCCGATGCATTTGGTATGGAAATGGACCTCGAAGTCCCGGCGTTTTCAGAGCGGTCTGAGCATGTGCCTGACGTGGATGATGCCTATCTGTTCAATCCCGAAACCACACTGGCAATACTTGCGGGATTTGCGCACAACCGCCGTGTCATGGTTCAGGGTTACCACGGTACCGGAAAATCGACACACATCGAGCAGGTTGCGGCACGACTGAACTGGCCGTGTATCCGGATCAACCTGGATAGCCACGTGAGTCGTATTGATCTCGTGGGTAAGGATGCGATCGTCCTCCAGGACGGTAAGCAAGTTACGGAATTCAAGGAAGGGCTGTTGCCCTGGGCGTTGCAACGAGCCTGCGCCCTCGTTTTCGATGAATACGATGCAGGACGGCCCGACGTGATGTTTGTCATACAACGGGTGCTTGAGGTTGAAGGCAAGCTCACGTTGCTGGATCAGAGCAAGGTGATCGCGCCACATGAGTCATTCAGACTGTTTGCGACCACCAATACCATTGGACTTGGTGACCCTACAGGGCTTTACCATGGTACGCAGCAGATAAACCAGGGTCAGATGGACCGCTGGAATGTCGTCACGACGCTGAATTACCTGCCGCACGACAACGAGGTTGATATCGTGTTGTCCAAAGTTCCCAAGATGGACAGGAAGAAAGCAGGTCACATGGTGTCCGTGGCGGAGCTGACACGCCAGGGGTTCATCAACGGTGATATTTCGATCGTGATGTCACCTCGGACGGTAATCATGTGGGCGGAAAACACCGCCATTTTCAATGATTATGGCCTCGCCTTCCGGATGACCTTCCTGAACAAATGTGACGAAACTGAACGTGCGATCGTGGCAGAGTATTACCAACGCTGCATGGGTGAAGAACTGCCGGAATCCGCGTCCAAACTGGTACTCGCGTAGTCGGAGACACCATGTCCCAGCCGGAAGACCAGTCGGAGCTGTTCAAACAGGCAGTGACGTCCACCATGCGAGCGATCTCGGGCAATGATGAGCTCGCGGTGACGTTCGGCCGCGGAAAGCCCTATATACAGGGTGACCGCGCGCGCGTGCCCATGCCGGATTCATCTCTAGCAGACGCTGAGTTGGCCGCGCTGCGGGGGACCTCTGACAAATTCGCTCTCAAAATGCGATTTCACGACGAGGGCTGGCACCGCGAACATCGACCGCAGGCGGGAATAGCGCAGGATGTGTTCGATTGCATCGAAGAAGCTCGCGTTACTGCGATTGGCAGTGGGTTGATGCAGGGTGTTGAGGACAATCTGTTTGCTCAGTTGGATGCTCAATGTGAAGAGAGGGGCTATCACAAGGTTATTGATCGAAAGGATGCACCCCTAGGTGAAGCCGTTGGCTTCCTGATTCAGGAGAAGCTGACTGGTCGCCTGCCAGAACCGGCACTTCGTGTACTTGAACCGTGGCGGGATTTCATCGAAGACCATATAGGTCCGGATACGGATGAGCTCGAAGCCTGCGTCAAGGACCAGGCGGAGTTCGCACGCATCGCGCGGCGGATGATTCAGGACATGGGGCTGACTGACGAATGGGGTCAGGAGGACGGCGATCCTGACGCGGACGACTACGATCAGGATCCTGAAGAAAGCGAATCCGGTGCGAGCGAAGAGGCTGGAGGCCAGGACGCTGAAGGTGACGTCGAAATGACCGATGCCGTTGAGGGTGACGTCCCAGCGGATATCGACTCAATGGAAATGGGCGAAGCGGAGGGTGAGGAAGACGAGCCCGGTGGGCCACCAGATGGCGCGCCCCCACAGAATTGGAATCGCCCCCGAGAATCAGACTACGAGGCGTTCACGAAAGAATTTGATGAGGTCATTCCTGCCAGCGAACTCTGTGACGTAGAGGAATTGCTGCGCATGCGTGGTGTCCTTGATCAGCATCTGCAGAGTTCGCAGGTCATCATCAGCAAACTGGCGAATCGACTGCAACGCAAATTGATGGCGCAACAAAATCGCACGTGGGAGTTTGATCTTGAGGAAGGCACGTTGGACACCTCACGGCTGACGACGGTTGTTATGGACCCGTTTTCACCGCTCGCGTTCAAACAGGAAAAGGATATGCGATTTCGAGACACCGTGGTGTCACTGCTGATCGACAGTAGTGGTTCCATGCGAGGCCGCTCGATCACTATTGCAGCCATGTGCGCGGATATCCTTGGACGTACGCTGGAACGTTGTATGGTGAAAGTGGAGATTCTCGGATTCACCACACGTGCCTGGCGGGGTGGTCAGTCCCGGGAGCGCTGGCTGCAGAAGGGCAAGCCACCTCAACCTGGTCGACTGAATGACCTGCGCCACATCATCTACAAGGAAGCGGACGCGCCCTGGCGTCGTGCCCGAGCCAATCTTGGCCTGATGATGCGCGAGGAGCTGCTGAAGGAGAATATTGATGGGGAAGCGCTGATCTGGGCGCATAACCGGATTGTGGGTCGTCCGGAAGATCGTAAGATTCTGATGGTGATCTCCGATGGTCTACCCGTCGACAACAGCACGCTGCTGGTCAATGCCAGCAACTACCTTGAACAACACCTGAAATATGCGATCGATATGATCGAAAATCACTCACCGGTGGAGCTTGTTGCCATTGGAATCGGCCATGATGTAACGCACCACTACCGACGTGCGGTCACGATTACCGATGCGGAGCAACTAGGCGACGCGATGACTGAACAGCTGGTGGATCTGTTTGACGAGAAATCGAATGCCAACGGTGCGACCCTACGGCCGGCACAGATCGAATAGTGCACCGTCGTCCCCTGCTCACGTTGCTGGACAACTATTCGGCGCGCTTTCCAGCAGAAGAGGCCACGGTGAACCGGCTCCGGAATTTTGTCGAAGCGAACACCCACTGCTTTGAGCGTTCACTCCTGATTGGGCACGTCACCGGTTCCGCATGGCTACTGGACAGTAACGGGCAACGAGCGCTTCTCACACACCACCGAAAGCTGGGTCGCTGGCTACAGCCGGGTGGCCACGCGGATGGTGACGCTGACGTAGCAAATGTGGCACTCCGCGAGGCGATCGAGGAATCGGGGATAGACGATATTGCCGCACTGTCCACGAAGATATTTGATATTGATATCCATGAGATCCCGGCACGCGGTGCTGAACCGGCCCATTTTCACTATGACTGTCGATTCCTGCTGCAGGCAGCTCACAACAAGTATGTGGTCTCCGAAGAGTCCAACGACCTTCGGTGGATCAGTGCCGACGAGATCACCAATCTGACTGATGAGGAATCGGTGTTGCGCATGGTGCGCAAGTGGCTCGATTCCGCTCAGGCATAGGACGCTATCGCGCTTACGAACCCGCCTTTTGATTCAGGCAACCCGCTGTTGCTTCCTTTTTGGTCAGTGTTGCAAGGCAGGCGCTGGCGACCTCATGGCCCTTGAGTACGAAGTGCTCTTTAAAGAACGCATGTCGCCCTTCACTCAAAAAATCGTGAGGGGTCAAAACGCCTGAGAAAACGGGCACGCCGGTCTCCAGCTGAACTTGCATCAACCCGTCGATCACAGCGGTTGCAACGAACTCGTGACGATAGATCCCTCCATCGACGACAAGCGCGGTTGCAACGATGCCGGCGTATTCGTCCGTGGATGCCAGTTGTTTGATACGAAGTGGAATCTCGAAAGCACCGGGCACTTCGAATACCTCAACCTGGCTATTGTCGGATTCGCCCCACGTTTTGATGAACGAGTGTCGGAACTCATCAACAATATCTCGATGCCAACATGCCTGCACCAGTGCGATCTTGTTTCGGGAAGCAATATCGGAGATTTTGGGATCGAATTGAGTCATCTGTTGTTTCCTTTTACCTGGACAAAAACAACAGGGCAAACAAGGGGGAAAGAAGGACACAGTGATCCAAACAAGCAACCTCATTCTCATAACCAGACTGTGACTGTCGGCCCCGGAATCCAACCGGGTCTGCTGTCCTCCTGCTCGCGCAGAAGCGCCCGCGGGCTACACGTCAACACAGACCAACCAAGCGTTGGTCGGGTCGTGATTACCGCCGGTAGGGACTTTCACCCCGCCCTGAGAATTGTCGCTACTGGAGCGACAGCTAGATTATACCGATCTGTTCGCCTGATGGGATGGTTTTGATCAGGCTGATCAAGCACCCGTATTGTTTTTTCTGGTGCAAGCGCCGGTCGCTGAGTTTGTAAAACACCCGCAGGCTCTTTTCTCATCGGGTCCCGAGGTGAGTGGCGATTTTCTCTGCCAGCATGATCACGGGCGCATTGAGATTCCCATTGGTGATGTGCGGGAAAATAGAAGCGTCGACAACGTAGAGATTCTCCATGCAGTGGACCTGGCCCTTTGGGGTCACCACGGATTGATCGTCGACACCCATGCGACACGTGCCGCATGGGTGATAGGCACTTTCCGCGTGCGTACGAATGAAGGCATCCAGGTCGTCGTCCGATGTGGCAGCGTCCCCTGGTCTTATCTCATCCCCCCTCACGTCAGCAAAAGCCGGTTGTGCAAAGATGTGGCGAGCTGCACGGATCGCGGCTCGGAATACTCGCCAGTCCGTCGGATCCGACATGTAGTTGAATTGGATTTTCGGTGGGTCCGATGGGTTATTGCTGTTGAGCGACACCGAGCCTCGACTCGAGGGCAACATCGGACCGACATGCGCCTGGAAACCATGCTGCGCGGATCGCGCACTACCATCATATTGCATAGCAGCTGGTAGGAAGTGGAACTGGATATTGGGATACGGCGCGGTATCGCTGCTACGAATGAAGCCACCGGTTTCAAAGTGGTTGGTCGTGCCCAGACCACGTCGTGTGAGCGACCACTCAATGCCGATCTTTGCACGACCAAACAGGCCTAGATCGCTGTAAAGCGAAATCGGTTGTGTGCAGGCCTGCTGAATATAGATTTCCAGGTGATCCATCAGGTTCTCACCCACGCCCATGAGATCCTGCTGTACGGGGATATTGAGAGCGCTGAGCTGATCCGCAGGGCCTATACCCGATAACATCAGAAGCTGTGGTGAGTTGATCGCGCCACCGCACAGGATGACCAGGTTGGCACCCAGCCTGACCTCGCGCCTACCCACCGTCGCTGTCGCACCGATCGCATGGTGGTGATCCATCAATATCTGACTGGCAAGAGCGTTACGAATAACCCGCAGATTCTTTCGATGTATCACAGGATGCAGATAGGCGTGCGCCGTGGAGGCCCGTATGCCGTTCGCCACGGTCATGGGTAACGGGCCGAACCCTTCCTGCTCGTTGTCATTGAGGTCCTGCCGGCGAGGGTATCCCGCCTGCTCAGCGGCTGTCAGGAAACGGTTGTGCAGTGGATTGCTGAGTGTGCCATCCGTAACCGATAGGGGCCCGTCATGACCACGGAATGGATGGGGTTTATTCTGACCTGCGAAGTGTTGTGCCTTTTTGAAGTAGGGGAGCACGTCCTGGTAGGCCCATCCTTCAGCGCCCATTTGTTGCCAGCGATCAAAGTCCGCCGGATTGCCGCGCACATAGACCATGCCGTTGATGGACGAGGATCCCCCTAACAGTCGACCACGAGGACATAACAATCGCCGGTTGTTGAGATGGGGTTCCGGTTCGCTGACGTAACCCCAGTTGAATTTCCTGTGGCGTACCGGCAAATAGAACGCGGAGGGCATCCGGATCATGGGATGGCGGTCGTTGCCACCGGCTTCGATCAACGTGACTGTACGTTGGGAGTCGGCGCTTAGTCGATTCGCCAGAACACAACCGGCGGACCCGGCACCAATGATCAGGACATCGCTGTGATGGATATCCCTGGACATGGCGGTCGTCGACGAGTGGTCAGGCAAACGCCTGTTGAAGTGCTGCCACAGTTTCGGCGATCAGTGCCTTGCCATCGTCGAGAATCGGGGACAACTGGAACAACAGATGAGGCTCACCGGGCCACTGCTTGTGCTGTACTGCGACGCCAGCTTCGGACAGCGCCTTGGCATAATCGTTACCTTCATCCCGAATGGGGTCATACTCGCAGGTGGCGATATACGCCGGGGCGACACCGGCGTGACTGTCTGCGAGCAATGGCGACAATCGCCAGTCCCCGGCAACCTCGTCGTGATTTTGTTCTCCGGCCAGATGCGTAAAGAAATAGTGCATGGAAGCCAGCGTCAGAAAGGGTGCATCCTGGTTGTCGATGAGGGATTGCCGCATTGTGTTGCTGGTACCTGGAACGTGCCCTCGAGCATCTGTTGCTGGGTAGATCAGGGCCTGTAGTTTGAGATCAAGGCCCGCATCGCGTGCCGTCAGCGCAACGTAGGCAGAGAGATTGCCACCCGCCGAATCACCGGCGACCGCTATCCTTGCATCATCACCGCCAAAGTCGGCCGCGTTTGCTGCGACGTACTGTGTTGCTGCCCAGGAGTCATCGTGTGAAGCTGGGAAGGGGTGTTCCGGCGCAAGTCGATAGTCCACGGCAACGACAACGCAAGGCACCTGGTTCGCGAGCAGCCTGCATTCGCGGTCATGGGTTTCGAGGTCACCGATCACCCAGCCGCCGCCGTGAAAGTAGACTACTACAGGGAGCGTGTTATCCGGCTGTGGTGAATAGACACGTACGGGGATATCGCCAGCAGGGCCGGGGATCGTCCGGTCCGCCACACTGGTGACCTCGGGTACAGGGCCAAGCATATTGCCCAATGCCTGGTAACCGGCTCTGGCCTGATCTGGTGGCAATTCGTGGGTGTCAGGACGACCTTCGTTGGCGGTGGCCATCGAGTCAACAAGTGCCTGGGTCTGGGGATGTAGTGGCATGATAGGTGTTCACAGTCGGATGTTCGGTTGCAGCATAGCGGGGTGTTTCCCTGTACGCTAGGCAACCGATTCCCTGATATGGAGAAGACTGTGGCACACCTCACCACGGCAGAACTGGAAGCCGGCCTTGACACGATCAAACAGGCGCCGAAAGACAGCGGTTGCCTCGAGATGATCGTACAACGACCTGATATTGGCGAACGCATAACGATCGAGGAAGGTGAGTTGTCGCTCGAAGAAGGATTGTTGGGTGACAACTGGAAAGGCCGCCCGAACGCCCACCCGGAAATGCAGCTTAATGTCATGAATGTCCGTTCGACGGCGCTGGTGGCACAGGACCGGGACCGCTGGGCACTTGCTGGGGATGAGCTCTATGTGGATTTGATCTCAGCCTGGAAAACCTGCCCGTCGCTACACGACTCGCGTTGGGAGAAGCTGTCGTTGAGGTCACTGCTGTACCCCATCGTGTCCGTGCAAAATTTGTCGATCGGTTTGGCGCTGACGTGATGGCATTTGTAAATTCCGAGGTTGGATGCCAGCTGAATCTTCGAGGTATTAACGCCAAGATTGTGCAGGCAGGTGCGATCCGTGTCGGCGACAACATCGCAAAACGGGACGGTAATGATGGCTGACGCAAAAGCGGCTGCCCAAGAAGGCGAGAACAGGAAAGGAACGGGGAAAACGCAACGTAACACTATGCCTCGAAACATTGTGCCCCGCGAGATGAACCCGACATTGACGACGGCCTTGTCTGCCGACGTTGATTCGTTCCTCAAGAATGGTTTTCTCGTTGTCGAAGATGCGATAACACATGCTCAGGTGGAATCGCTGAGGGCGGCACTGGACGAGACCTATGCCAGAACAAGTGGTGGAGAGCAGTTTATTCATGAGCTTCTGGAGGAGGATTCTCGTTTTGAGTTTCTGCTGGATCACCCCCCTGCATTGTCTCGCATCAAAGCGTTGCTTGGGAACTGTATTCAGCTCCACAGCGCGACTGCACGAGTCACCCAAGGAGAGGTACCGGATCAGGGATGGCATCGTGATGGACCGTGGCCAGTCGATCCAAATGGGACTCCCTACGGTAGCCGGCCAGGTCAGATCAATTGCGGTTATTTTCTCGACGAACTGACGGAAGAAAATGGTGCCATCGCGTTTGTGCGAGGCAGCCACCGGAATCCAGCATCGCCGTCACACAAGCCGGACCCTCGCCCTGATGAGGTTCGGGTCTATGCAAAGCCCGGTCAGGCAGTGTTGTTTGATGGATGGATCTACTATCGCGGCGTAGCCAACGTTTCCGGTGAAATGCGACGAACCTGTCTGATGTGTTACCAGAACTCGTGGATGAAATCCCGCGAGTCGTTCAGTGGCCCGGTCGCAAGGCGTTTCCGGGAGGAAGGTACCGATGAGCAGAGACTTTTAATGGGTGCGATCGAAAAGTGGTAATGATGGGAACTGTGAAGTCGATTTCTACCGCGCTGTGTGGTCAACCAGTCCGGCTCGGCGAATAGAATCTGTGTTCAGTGGGACTTCTCGGACCCGGATCCCCGTGGCATCAGCAATGGCATTGGCGATCGCGGCTGGTGTTGGACCATGTAACGCTTCTCCAGCACCCAGCGAAGGTGAGGTGGGATCCTCGATCAGCTGAACATTGACGGTTGGAATCTCGGAAAACCGGAGGATTGGATAACTGTCCCAGTCAACCGAAGTCGTGCCATAGCGATTGAAACTGACCGATTCTTTCAGAGACCAGCTGGCGGACTGGATGAAGCCGCCTTCCAGCTGATTACGAAGTCCGTCCGGGTCGACGACGCGTCCGGCATCCGCAACGATGATCGCATGTTCCAGGGAAACCTCCAGCGTCTCGTCGTCGACATCGAGGAATACACACAGCGCTGCATACGTCTGTCGGTTTTTGTATTGCGCGAACGCAAAACCCCGCCCGGGATGGTGACCATCTTGGTGCCTCGGTGCATAGTCGGATGCCAGTGCACGGCAACGCTGCAACACGGCAACTGCGCGCGGGTCTTCCAAGTGTGCCAACCTGAAAGTCACTGGATCGATTTCATCAAGCCTTGCCAGTTCGTCTATTGCTGACTCGATGGCAAAGACGTTCGCAAACGCGCCCAGACCACGGGTTGATGAAGTTCGGATACGCTGATCCCGGTTCAGGTGTTTGACGATACGACGATCCTCAAACTGATACAGGGGATCGGCATTTCGGTGAATACCGGAATGATTGCCGCGACCGGGTTGCGGTATAGGCCGCGGTATCGCTTCTTCCTGCTCCCATGCGGCGACGAGGTTGGACGCGCCTTGCATCCCGAAAGGGCGCCCAGAGTGGGTCTGGCTGTAGATATCGGCGCTCCAGTACCGAACACGACCGTTTTCGATGTTCGCGGCGACATCAATCAACGTGCCGGGGCTATAGGGCTCATAGCGATGCTCGTCTTCCCGTTCCCACTTGAGCAGGATGTGGGAACCAGGAACGTGCAGAGCCAGTTTGGCAGCATCCATCGCGGCATCATCTGCGCCATTGTGGCCATAACAACCGGCGTTCTCCGTGTGGATGACGGTGACCTGGTTTCCGTTGAGTGAGAGCGCGTTCGCAAGCGCGTCGCGTAGCAACGAGGGACCCTGAGCATGGCTGTAAACGGTCAGGTGGTCATCCTGCCAAATCGCGATCGCGGCCGAGGGTGAGAGCGATCCGTGCATGTGCCATGGTTTTCGATAGGTCGCGCTGAAGTTACAGGCCGGCACGTCGGGTATGGGTTCGTCACCCGGGGTGCCGTCTACCACCAGCAACCGGGTGTCGGTATCTCGAAGCCAGTCGGATCCATTGGGAGTTTCGTGAGAAGCGTCCAGCTGCCATGAGATGGTGTCGTTCAGATGTTGCCTGGCGGCTCGAACGGCGTCTTCTCGATCGGCGATGACACCGATGAAGTTGCCGTCGCGAACGATGTTCGCCAACGATTCCTTTAAGTCGCTGGTCTGGTCAGGGTAGTGATTGATCGACGGTCCACGAACGACTCTACCGTGCTTCATGTGAGGGAATTGCAGATCCTGTATAAAGGCCTTGCCCCCGGTGACTTTGTACGGTAGATCAATTCGTGCGGTGCGTGGTGTCTCGGAAGTACCTAAGGTGTCAGAGGCATCTGAGGGGCGCGGTTTGGGATTGCCCGTTGCTTCCACATCTATTTGCCCGCCGCTAAGGATTTCGTCAAAGCTGAGGCTGTTGTTGGTTCCGGGATTGTGGATGAGGCCGTCTTTAACGACCAACGCGCTTGGGTCGGCCTCCAGGCGATCCGCGGCTCGGTCCAGAAGGTGCGCACGTACCTCGGCTGACGCCTGTCTGATGGCCGCACCGGTGGTTTCAATTGACATACTGCCAGCTGTGATGCCCTCTTCAGGTCCACTCTCCGTGTTGCCCGAGACGACATCAATGCGTGAAATCGGAAAGTTCAGTTCGAATGCCGCAATGGAGGCCACGGCGGTCTTGATTCCCTGCCCCAGTTCCACTTTGCCGGTGTAGACGATCAACCGATCACCTTCAAACCGAATCCAGGTGGAAAGCCTGGGGTTCCGTTGCAGTGAAAACGGAATACTCATCGCTTGTCTGCCGCGCGAAGGATCGCATCAATGATGCGGTTGTGAGCCCCGCACCGACACAAGTGGTCGTCCAGCGCTGTCATCACGTCACTTCTGGAGGGCGCAGGATTCTCATCCAGCAATTTCGAGGCGGTGACCAGAATTCCCGAAAGGCAAAAACCACACTGGCCGGCATTCAGGTCCATGACAGCCTGTTGTAGAGGATGTGGGTTTTCAGGGGTTCCGAGACCCTCTACTGTGGTGATCGATTGCCCGGCTGCTTCAGCCATCGAATGGGTACAAGCGTAGACAAGTTTGTTGTCAATTTTGACGCAACAGGCACCGCATTGTTCTTTACCGCAACCGAACCTCGGACTGGCAAGGCCAACCTCGTTTCGGAGCACGTCCAGCAGCGAAGTTGCAGGATCAACATCGAGCGTCACGGAGGTCTGATTGATAATGAGTTCCAGCTGCGTCATCAACGCGCCTTGGTAAGGAGCTTACACGAAAGCTATAACAGGCTGTGTGACCGAAGCAAACGTGTTATCGCGTGTCCTGCTGGGAATCCCGAGGGGCCAGGCGTATGTTGAACTTCGCATTGCATCCATGAGCCTGGAGATCAAGATGAGTGATTCATACATTGCCCCGACACCTGATCAGATTGCGCACGTTCGTGATTTATCGATTGACGGCCCGATCGTCATGCTGAGCTTCGGTTCAGGCCGGACGGTGGTGAAGCAGAATGCGCGCGTTACGGTGCAGTGGCAGGTGGTCACCTGCAGAAAGCGGGTGCGAAGGTGAAATTGCTTGCGAATGTTGTAGCCACGGTCATTGGCGGCGAGGAGTGGGACCGAATGATTCTGGTGGAGTACCCATCAAAAGAAGCGTTCCTGTCGATGTCGGGCGGGGGGACTACACCAGTGATGTGCGTGCGAATGCACTGCTGGATTCTCGTCTGATCTGTATGCAGGCAATTGACCTGCCGGTGTAGCAAGAGTTGGGAAGTCTGTATTGAGATGTATCGGATCTGGTACAGGCGTTGATCTTACTCGGCCAGCAGGTGACAGCTGGCCCGGTGGCCTTCTGAGACAATCACCTCTGGTGGTGGTGTGGTGCACTGGGAACTTGCTTTAGGACACCGGTCAGCAAACCGGCAACCAGGGCCGGGGTTGACGGGTGATGTGATCTCACCCCGAATGGGTTCCACAGATCGGGCGCGTTCCGTGTCGGGATCCGGTTCGGGATTGGAGGCAATCAGCAGTTGTGTATACGGATGCTGTGGATTGAAGAATACTTCATCCGATGGGCCCTCCTCGATAATTTTCCCGAGGTACATGACCGCCATGCGATCGCTGATATAGCGCACCATCGAAAGGTCGTGAGCGATGAACAGCAGGGTCAGGCCCATACGTTCCTTCAACTCGGCCAACAGATTGATGATCTGTGCCTGTACCGAAACGTCGAGTGCAGAGATGGGCTCGTCACACACGACAAAATCAGGCTCGATCATCAGTGCCCTCGCGATACCAATGCGCTGTCGCTGGCCGCCGGAAAATTCATGGGGGTACCGTGTCATGTGATCCGGATGAAGCCCTACGGTCGTGAGCCAGTCTGCGATAGTGTCAGACATCGCGCGTGTGTCGGTTTGGCCCTGCAGCCGTAAGGACTCACTGAGAATGTCAAAAACTGTCATTCTTGGGTTTAGCGATGCGTAGGGGTCCTGGAATATCATCTGCAGATGGCGTGCATAGCGTACATGGTCGACAGGACGGAACCGAGCCGGCAACACATCGTTCTGATAGCAGATCTCTCCGGTATCACGCGTATGCAGGCCGACGATCATCCTTCCCAACGTAGACTTTCCAGAACCGGATTCTCCAACCAACCCAACAACCGTCTCTGCAGCAACGGTGAGTGACACGTCGTCGACAGCATGTAGTTGCTGGCCTCGACCCAGCGAGAAGTACTTGCTGACATTTTGGAGTGTGATCACGAGGACGGCCGCACAGGATTGTTTTCGCTGGGGGCAAGCTCATGGTGTAGCCAGCAACGAGCCTCGTGTGTCGAGGCAATGTCAATTGGTGACATCTCTGGTGGATGGCTGTCGCAGATGGTCATGGCATGTGGGCAGCGGGCACAGTAGCCGCACCCAGTGGGTGGAGAAAAAAGGTCCGGTGGACTGCCAGGGATAGGTTCCAGGACACGATCGGGGTGTCGGTTGGACGGCATCGCCTGTTGCAGGCCCAGGTTGTAGGGATGAGCCGGATGGTAAAAGACATCGGTCACGCTGCCTGTCTCGACGATCTCACCCGCGTACATCACGGCCACCTGATCGGCCATTCGGGCGACCACGGCAAGGTCATGTGTAATCAGGATGATCGACATCCCATTTTCCTTCTGCAACGACTGCATCAGCTCGAGAATCTGCGCCTGTATGGTGACGTCCAGCGCTGTCGTGGGCTCGTCTGCAATGAGGATGGCGGGTTCACACGCCAGTGCCTGGGCGATCATGGCACGCTGTAACATGCCGCCTGAAAACTCGAAGGGATATTGCTGTGCTCGTCGCCTGGGTTCTGGAATGTGCGTTCGCGCCAGCAGAGAAACGGCCGCTTCCTGCGCCTGTTTTCTCGTGTATTGCTTATGAACGACAAGTGTTTCCGCAACCTGGTCGCCGATGCGCATGGTAGGGTTCAGAGACGTCATCGGATCCTGGAAGATCATGCCCATGTGGACACCGCGGACGCCCTGCGCGCCAGTTGTGACCAGGTCCTGGTCCATGAAGCGTGCACTGCCTTTGGTGATGCGTCCTGGTGGTGTTGGGATCAGTCCCATCAGGCTTTGCACGGTCACAGATTTACCACACCCGGATTCACCCACGATGGCCAGAGTCTGGCCGGCATGCAGATCGAAGGACACGTCGCGAACAGCGTTGACGACACCGCCAAACGTATCAAATTCCACGGCAAGATTGCGTACGGCAAGGATCGGCGTTGTCATTCGCGCCCTCTCATGCGTGCGTCCAGCGCCTCAGTCAGTCCGTCACCAAACAGATTGAATGCCAGTACCGTAATGCTGATGAGTACTGCAGGGAGAATCAGTTCATGGGGATGTGCCAGCATCGTTTTGACACCTGCGTTACACATGGAGCCCCAGGAGGGAGTCGGAGGCGCAACGCCCATTCCAATGAACGACAGGAACGCTTCTGTAAAGATGGCCATGGGCACGGCAAAGGTGAGCGTCACCAGCACAACCCCCATCGTGTTCGGGAGAATGTGCCGTGCGATCAGGTAGTGATTGCTGGCACCCATCAACCGGGCAGCATCGATATAGCCCTGTTCGCGAATCTGGAGCACCTGTCCGCGAACGAGACGTGCGGTCGCTGGCCAGCTGAGAAGAACAAGAGCGACCAGCATAGGGATGATCCCGCTCTCCCCTGGGCCGATACCAAAGGCAATCTTGAACAGGATCATGAACAGCAGAAACGGTAACGCGACGACAAAGTCTGCGAAACGCATCAGGATATTGTCGATGCTCCCGCCGACATAACCGGCGAAGCCACCGTAGGCAACGCCGAAAATCACAAAGGCCAGGGGGGCGAGTACACCGATAAAGAGTGATACCCGCGCGCCTTCCATCAAACGCGCGAGCATGTCCCTGCCGAGATAGTCGGTACCCAGGGGATGAAACGCGAGGCTCACTTCATCACCGGGTTGTGGATTGTTGGAAAGATCGCGCTCAAGTGCGTCCTTATGGGTGATCGCGAGCTGCGGACGAAGTTGAAGAGTGCTGAATACTGCGGCCTCATCAAAACCGTCAGTGGCGACAACCGAATAAAAATATTCCTCGGCTTTCAGGTTAAGGCGGTCCTCGTAACCATGTTTATTGCCGGTGTCGACACTGCTGAGCGGCAGACCGAGATCCTGCATGGATGTCGGGGGACGAGTATTGCGATAGATGCTGTAACCACCTGCGCCGGGGACGGGCTCCCAGATCAGGCGCACAGTCTGGGTGTTGGGAGGTTCCGCTGCGGTGAGGCCTTGTGCCGATGCCAGTTCCTCAGGCAGAAGATCACCATATTTGGGAATGGCCTGGTCAACGGGCGCAGCCCATCGTTTGTATGCAGGCACGATCAATGCCTGTCTCACGAACCCCGGCGCTTGAGACGTCTGGTTCAGGTCCTGTCTTGAGGCATCTACCTGCCACAGGAGTGGGCCCGCCATCGTAAACAGCGCCAACGCGATCAGGATATACATCGAGATGATTGCCCGGGTGTTCTGTTTCAATCGTCGCCACGCGTCCTGCCAGTAGGAAAGGGAAGGCCGCGCGATGGATTCGTGGTCCTCACGGTGATCAAGGGGTGCAAAGTCCAGCTGGGTGAATTTGTGCGATTGCTCGCTCACGTCGACAACCTCACCCTCGGATCAATCAATCCGTAGAGGATATCCACCAGGATTACCATCAGGACGAGGAATGCGCCGTAGAAGACGGTTGTTCCCATGATGACGGTGTAGTCTAGCTGCTGTACAGCCTGGACGAAGTAACGGCCGAGCCCAGGGATGGCGAATACATACTCAACGACAAACCCACCCGTTGTGATGGCCGCGATCTGGGGGCCCAGTACTGTGACCACTGGCAGAATGGCATTACGAAGTTGGTGGCGCAGAAAGATCCGTTGAGCGGACAGTCCTTTCGCGTGCGCGGTTCGAATGTAGTCTTCACCCATGACGTCGATCATCGAGGTACGCATGAGTCGGGTCAGCAGTGCCATGGTGCCTAGGCCCAGAACCAGCGCCGGCATCAACATATGGGTAAAGGTGCCCCAGCCTGCAACCGGGAGCACCGTTGTACCGACCATGGCATTCAGGTGCACCAAAGCGAGCTGACCGGTAGCCGCGAATACAAAACCGGGTACTGAGATCCCAAGAATTACCAGAAACATGATGGTGATGTCGGGGAGGCGATTGCGATACAGCGCAGTCAACGCACCCCACAACATGCCGCCCAGCGCCGCGATGACAACGGCGAGAATGCCCAGGATGGCTGAGACAGGGAAGTGCTCACGGATAATGTCGTTGACTCGACGGTTTTGCTGTGTGAAGGAGATCCCAAAATCGCCCTTAAGCATGTTACTGATAAAAATGACGTACTGTTTCGACAGTGGTTTGTCGAGTCCGTAACGTGCTTCCAGGTTTCGTCGAATCTCCTCTGACACGGCCTTGTCGTTCATCAACGGGTCACCGGGGACTGCGTGCATCGCCAGGAAAGTCGCCGTCGTGATGAACCAGATTGTGACAATGCCCGAGAGTATTCGCTTGGCGGTGTAGCGAATCATGTTTTGATCAGCGATGCGTGAGGATGAGCAGAGAAGAAATGGGGTTGCCGTCTCTCATTGTATGATTCGCGCGCGCGTGAAATCAGGATCGACGCCGGTCACACGTCGTACGACACCTCGGAGTTTGGGATGCAGCAGGTAGATCACACCTTGTTCGTACTGGGGTAGTACCACCGCATCATCAAACAGGATCTGTTGTGCTTTCGACATGGCCCGCATGCGTGTTGCGGGGTCCACGCTATTCATCGCGGTTCGTACCTGTTCATCGTAGCGTGGGTTACTGTAGCGACCACGGTTATTCAGGTTCCAGCTGGCAAACAGATCCCCGAAGGTCATGATGTCATCAAAGTCGGGCCCCCAACCTGCACCGACGATGTCAAAGTCACCAGAGGTCATCTTGGCCAGTCGCTGCTTGAAGATTTGTTTGTCGATACGGATGTCGAGACCTAGATTATTGAGCAGCTCCCCTTGAATATACTCGGCCTGTTTGGTCGCGGTGGGACTGTCACTGACAAGGAGAACAAGGGGCGGTATGGTACCGCCGAGTTCTCGCTTTGCAGCGGCAAGGTATTCTCTGGCGCGTGGGATGTTTCGGTCTGCTATGGGTGCAGGAAATTCGTCCCTGAACTTGCCTTCGATGCCATCCAGCCAGACTGGAAACACGCTGACGCCTGTTAGGTTTCCGGGTGTCGCCAGGACCTTGTTGACCATTTCATCGGGGTCGTAAGCATGCTGGATTGCCCGGCGCAGATTCAGATTAGCTGTGGCGCGGTCCTCTCGATGGTTGTACTCGAGAAAGAACACGCTACCGGTTGTGAACGACCGGATGCGCAGCTGGTTCGAGAGGGCGTCCTTGTAGGTGTCGCCGTCCAGCGAGGTGTAGACGATCTTGTCATCCAGAAAGAGGTTCAATCGCGCGCGGGTATCGGATGTTACATAGGCGGCGTTGATTTCGTTCAGGTAGATATTGTCGCGATCCCAGTAGTGTTCGTTCTTCACCATCCTGAGTGACGCGCCGTGGACCCATTCTTCAAGTCTGAAGGGGCCGTTCATCAGAAAGTCGTCCGCATCGGCGGCGTATCGATCTTTCTTCGCGCGCACGACATCTTCTCGAACCGGCAGATAGGAAGCGAAAGCACAGAGTTTGAGAAAATATGCAGTGGGCCGCTCCAGCGTAACAATGAGGGTTCGATCGTCTTCCGCCACGACACCGAGCTCTGTGATGGGACGTTTTCCCTTGTTGATCGCTTCGCCATGCTTCACGGGATATAGTATGAAGGCGTATTCGCTGGCAGTTACCGGGTCAAGTGTATTCCGCCACGAAAACACGAAGTCGCGAGCTGTCACCGGTTGACCGTCACTCCAACGGGCATCCTTCCTCAGTGTGAAGGTATAGGTGAGGTCTTCGACGTCCCAGGATTCTGCGACACCAGGCACAAGGCGACCACGGCGATCGTATCGAACAAGACCTTCCATCAGGTGGCCGAGCACGAAAATGCTCACCTGGTCTGTGGCCTTCATGCTGTTCAGCTGAGGTGGTTCTTCCGTCAGCGCAATCATGATAGTGCGCGCTTCGCTGCTCACGGCTGCTTGAACGCAAACAGGTAGCAACAGGCAAAGAAGCCCACAGTATTTGAGGAACGAGGTCATGCTTCTGATGGACACCTGGAACTCCTTTGTCCGCGACGTGACATAAACGCCACGCATCTCCGTATTGGAGTTTATCAGTCGTTGATAAGTTTCCCGAGTCGAAGCCTGTTTTGAGGGTGACATCGCCACGTTCTTCGGCAGGAAGTTCATTGTATGGGGAAGGCGTGAACCTGATGGTCAGCGCAGTATGACTTTCGGAGGCTGTTGGCCCTCCACGATCTCAAGCTTGGGGCATACTGGCGCTTCCTCATACAAGTCGACATCGGTGCCTGCATGGCCGCTGTAACACAGATGTTCCACGAGCATCCGGTCCACGACACCATCAATATCGTCGGCAAGCGTTGCGGCATCGATGTTGGGTAAACGACGAAGCGCGGCGTCCTGGTTGTACAGTATTCGGCGTTCCATGGAACCAGTCACGAACCGACCTTGCTCAAGATCGTATTCGAATGATACCCGGACGGGAACTTCCAACAGGCCGCGGTCTGTGTTGACGAGGTGTTTCACGACCTTTTTGTCCACTACTGCGATCATGAGAGAACTTCACCCCAGATGACACTTGGAGCATTGTAGTCAATGCAGCCCTCGGTGCGAAATTTGTCCGGTTTGTGATACAAGGGGAGCCCGTCACTCAGACCAATGGTTTCAGACCGAATATGGCAGAGCTTCCGGATCTCGGATATTACTCGGTGATCACCCATGCGGCGGATGTCGACAAGACCGCAGGGTTTTACTGTGGGCTGGGCTTTGACATCGCGGGGTTCAACATTCCAGGGCAGTTGCGGACGGTGGTACAGGGACACAATCTGATCGCCTTCTTTGACTCCTACGAGAAGCTGGATCTCAATTTCAGGGGACCCGATATCCCGGTATTGGCGTCTGAATTGACAGCGCTTGGGTTTGAGATCGCGGTGGCCCATGGCAGCACTCTTGCGTGGGACGAGGATAAGATGATCTATGCCCATCAGTTGCCTGACAATGACGTTGCGCGTGGCATACGTGAGAAGTACCCCGATATTCTCGAGTGTGGTGACTTTACGGTGTATGACCCGGACGGCCTAGCGCTTTACTTCAACACGAATCCGGGTGAACGAGAGACCTTTGAAGACAGCCATGCCAGTCCGGTTTTTCCGAATGGCGTATCCCCAGTGCCTGTCAGATTACCGCTGGATGACCTGGTCATCCGGCTCGACGTCGTCGACCCTGAGGTCAGCGCGAGCTTCTATCGCAGACTTGGGTTCAGCGCCAAGGTCATCAAGGCGGGTACGTTACTGCGCTACACGAGGGGCGGTACCCAAATGCCGCGTCCTGGATCGCCGCCTCTTTTGCTCCAGGCTTCGGCGCAGACCGGGGCGGAGATTGCTTTCCTGTGTCAGGACGTTGATGCCGCGAGAACGTCATTGGAACACGTGGGGATCATTGTGAAGGGATCTCCACCCGCGTTTAGTGATCTGGATGCTCGAGAGATACAGCTGATCTCAGCGGACTCCTGACGTCATCCGTCCAGGGTCAGGACACGTTGCGCAACAGATTCCCGACAACCCGTTCTAGGTGAACGAGTGAGTTGCATACTTCCACCTGGTGACAGGCGGCCGCGTACTTCTTCATTTCTGAATCGCCCACAGACCAGCTCATTTTGGGTTCCGGGTTCAACCAGATGACGCGTTGGCACTTGTCATAGATTTCGCGCAATACCTCATTCTTGGGATCACCATAGTTATTACGTGCGTCCCCAAGGATGATCACTGTGGTCTTGTTGTTCACGTCATTCATGCAGTGGCTCTTGAAGTCCGCCAACATCTGTCCATAGTCGGTTGATCCGTTGCCGAAGTCCCTCATGGTTTTGGCCATCGCATCTTCGAGTGTGCTGTGTTCAAACAGATCGGTCACCTCGCCCAGATCGGAAGAGAAAGCGAACGAGCGTACTTTTGGAAGAACCTCCGCCAGGCTGTACAGGAACATCAGCAGAAAACGTGAATAGTTTGAGACCGAACCGCTGACGTCGCAGATGGCCATGACTTTGGGTCGGTCAACCTTCTGAGCTTTCCATTTGATATCGAAGAACATACCGTCGTATTGCATGTTCTTGCGTAGTGTCTTGCGGATATCGAGCTGGCCGCGTTTGAAGGCCTTTCGGCGTTTGGAGTGGATCGAGATGAGCTTTTTGGCCATCTTGACCACGACTTCCTGAACATCCTTAAAGTTACGCTTCTCGATATTGGAGAGCTTGACCTTTTTCAGAAGTTCTTCGCGGAGCTGCTTTCCGGATTCATCGGCATGCAGGAAAAACTGTTTCTCGACATAGTCGCGAACTCGATCCCGAAGGCGATCACGATGTTTCTTCAAGGTGCCCGACAGCATTTTCTGCTGTATGCCGGCATGTCCCTGAAGTTCGGTAATCTCCTCGCCCAGCGCCTTTCCCCCCATGGCATCCATGATCTTGCGGGTGTAGAGACCCTTTTGTGTAAAGACGACGATGTCGGTGACACCCACTTCCCGGCCCGCTTCAACGAGGGCGACTGTCAGACGATTGCGGTCTCCGGACATCAGTAGCTGGCCCAGTTCTGATTGTGGCTGCAGCGTCAGTTCCGGAAAATCTTCCGGCGTGGCGCCGCTGGCACCCTGACCACCGCCGGAACCGCCTTCTTCGCTGTTGCCCGATGCGTCACCGTCACCGTCACCATCACCATCACCGTCATTGGCGTTGTCATCGTCATCCTGATGAAGGAAGTCGTTGTCTTCGAAATGGTCGAAGTTGAAAAAATTCTCGAAGCAGGTGTCGAAGGCTTCCTTTTCTTCAGGCGTCTTCGAAAGCACCAGTGCGAGTGAGTTCTTCAGAAATTCCCGATCTTCGTAACCAACCTTATCGATACATGCCATTGCATCTAGCGTCTCCGCCGGAGACACCTTGATCTCGGCAGTGCGGAGCGTCTTGACGAATTCGACGAGAGTCTGATCCATGGCGCGGGCTAAGTGTCCTTCAGCGCCTTGTTGGTCAGCGTCGCGAGCTCTGGCTCGACAGACTCGATATCCTCTTGGAATTTCAGGATGACGTTCAGGGTCTGGTTGACTAGATCCTGATCGAGTGTCTCGCTGTGAAGCAGGATCAACGTGCGAGCCCAGTCGATGGTTTCACTGATGGCCGGGACCTTCTTCAGATCCAACTCCCGCAGTTCCTGTACAAAGTTGACCAACTGGTTGCGCAGATTGTCAGCGATTTCCGGTACACGGGCGTGAATGATCTGTTTTTCAAGATCGCCATCCGGGAAAGGAATATACAGGTGCAGACACCGGCGCTTAAGTGCATCGCTGATCTCACGCGTGTTGTTACTGGTCAGAAACACCAGCGGTTTGCGGTCGGGGTTCGCCTTGATCGTGCCGATTTCCGGGATCGAGATCTGGAAGTCTGACAGCATTTCCAGTAGCAGCGACTCAAACTCATGGTCGGATTTATCGACCTCATCGATCAGCAACACGCAACCTTCATCGGAGCGCAACGCTTTGAGCAGTGGACGCGGCTCAAGAAATTCGTTGGAAAAGAAGATGTCGCCGAATTCGTGCAGTTTTTCAACGGACTGGGACAGACCCTTGGCACCCTGTAGCACCTCATTCAGTGTTTCTTTCAGTACCTGGGTGTAGAGCAGCTGTTTACCATACTTCCATTCATAGATGGCCTTGGATTCATCCAGCCCCTCGTAGCACTGAAGGCGAACGCATTCCAGATCGAGCATTTCTGCCGTAGTCTTGGCAAGTTCGGTTTTTCCAACACCAGGCGGTCCTTCGATCAGGACCGGTTTTCCTAGGTGATAGGCAAGGAATACCGCAGTCGCGATCTGCTTGTTGGCAATGTAGTTTCGGCTTTCAAAGTTCTGTTGAATGACATCAACACTGGCAAGCCGGTCATCGTTGTTGAGCGCCACGTTGGCCCCTTATTCGGTTGGGTAAGTTCTGTTGCAATAAGTTCAGTTGCGATGGCTCGTGGTCAGATCACCCAAACGCGGTCGAGTCTACCTGTACACAAAAGCCCGACATTATCTAGGTGTCGTTAAGGTTTGTACAGCAAGCCACCTGAACGTATCAGGACCGATCACAATCGATGATAATGCTGCTAAGCCTTTGTTTTTTCATGCAAACGTATCAATCCTTCCTGTGCGGTCGATGCAATCAGACGACCTTTGCGATCGAAGAAGGCACCGCGACTGAAGCCTCGTGCACCACCGGAAAAAGGGCTGTCCTGGTCGTAGAGTAACCATTCATCCGTTCGGAACGGACGATGAAACCACATGGAATGATCGAGCGAGGCGACCTGGAAGTTCTCATCGGTCCACGCGATTGCATGGGGGCGATAGCTGGTGTCCAGTAGGGTCATGTCCGAGGCATAGGCCAGTAAACACTGGTGCAGACGGACACCGTCCGGCATTGTATCGACAGTTCGAATCCAGGTGCGTTGAACCGGGTCTCGTGTTTCCGGTGAAAATTCGTTGTGATCGTCTGTGAAACGCATCTCAATGGGTTCGGGTCGGTCCAGCCAGGTATTATTCCCCGTACCGCCCATTTCCTTGACGAACGCTTCCCTTCGTTCGCGCATGCTGACGGATTCTTCCGGGGGCGGTACGTCGGGCGCTGCGACCTGGTGATCAAGCCCCGGCTCAACGACCTGGAACGAGGCTGACATGTTGAAAATTGCCTGGCCACGCTGAATGGCGACGACCCTGCGCGTGGTGAAGCTTTTTCCGTCGCGAATGCGATCTACCTGATAGAGGATGGGAATCGTCGTGTCCCCGGGTCGGAGGAAGTATCCGTGCAGTGAGTGAGCGATGCGATCTTCATCAGGTACCGTTCGGGAAGCGGCGACGAGCGCCTGACCCAGAACCTGGCCGCCGTAGACCCGTTGCCAGCCCGTCTGTGGACTGACACCCAGGTACATATCCTCCTCGATCTTTTCCAGATCGAGAAGGTCAAGAAGGTCAGCAAGAACCTGATTCATCTAGTACTTGTACTGCTCTATCTTGTAGGGACCTTCCACGGGTACATTGATGTAGTCCGCCTGTTTCTTGGTGAGTTGCGTCAGAACGCCCCCGAATCCGGCGACCATGAGACTGGCGACCTCCTCATCCAGTTTCTTGGGCAATACTTCAACGGTGATGGGTTCTCGCTGATCTTCAGCGTGATCCGCCCACCTGCGTTCATAGAGGTAAATCTGCGCCAGTACCTGGTTGGCAAACGAACCATCCATGATCCTCGAAGGGTGGCCAGTGGCGTTACCCAGGTTAACCAGTCGTCCCTCGGACAAGAGGATCAGATAGTCCCTCGGATCATCACTGCGGAAAACCATGTGCACCTGCTCCTTGACCTCCTGCCAGCGCCAGTTGTCACGCATGTAGTGGGTGTCAATCTCGGTATCGAAGTGACCGATATTGCAGACGATTGCGCCAGCCTGCAGGCTTCGCAGCATTTTGCTGTCGCAGACGTTGACGTTGCCGGTGCAGGTGACCAGCAGGTCAATATTGTCCATCAGACGCGTGTCGATATTCTCGATCGTGCCATCGTTGATGCCGTTCATGTAGGGTGAGACGATCTCGTAGCCATCCATGCAGGCCTGCATGGCACAGATTGGGTCCACTTCGACGACTTTGACGATCATGCCTTCCTGTCGAAGACTCTGCGCGGAGCCTTTGCCGACATCACCGTAGCCAACGACGAGCGCCTGCTTACCCATCATCAGCATGTCTGTCGCGCGTTTTACGGCATCGTTCAGGCTATGACGACAACCGTACTTGTTGTCGTTCTTGGACTTGGTCACCGAGTCATTCACGTTGATACAAGGAACTTTGAGTTCCTGTTTTTCGAGCATCTCGTAGAGTCGATGTACGCCGGTGGTGGTCTCCTCCGTGATACCGTGAATACGGTTCAGCATGTCAGGGTAATCCTCATGCACCATTGCAGTGAGATCGCCGCCGTCATCTAGGATCATGTTGGCGTCCCAGGGCTCGCCATCTTTTTCGATGGTCTGTCGGATACACCATAGGAATTCATCGTCTGTTTCACCCTTCCATGCGAAAACAGGGATCCCACTGGCCGCAATAGCAGCCGCAGCGTGGTCCTGGGTCGAAAAGATGTTGCACGAGGACCACCGAACTTCTGCACCCAGGTCGACCAGGGTTTCAATAAGAACGGCGGTCTGAATTGTCATGTGGATACAGCCCATGATACGTGCATCTGCCAGAGGCTGCGTCTCCCGGTATTTGTCCCTGAGGGCCATCAGCGCTGGCATTTCAGCTTCTGCCAAAGTGATCTCGGCGCGTCCGAAGTCCGTCAGAGACATATCTGCGACTTTGAAGTCATCGGCCATGTGTATTACTCCTTGTTGATCATGAGGTGGTTGATGAATGTCTGAATTGTCGAAGCTGGATCTGAAAGCCGTTATTCAGTCCCAGGAAACTCTGTTTTGTTGCAATGAAACCCGCATCGGTGCTCCAACGGCTGAGATCGGTCGGATCAAACCCCAGCCATTGATCCCCGCAGGATTCCCTGGCCCAGTCCTGCTTGTGCGGTGACAGGTCTGCGATCAGCAATTGTCCCTGATCATTCAGGTTCCTAGCAGCGTCCCGAAAAAACACCGATGGTGACGATAGATGGTGCAGCACCATGTTGAGCACAATGAGGTCGACGGGTGAGTCCAGATAGTTGCTGACCTCTGCCTCCACAAATCGAACGCGCCTTGGAAATCGACTATTCAGTTGTGCCCTGGCTTTGTAGAGCATGGATGTCGAATGATCGAGTGCAGTGACTTTCTTGAACCGGTCCGCCAATACAGTGAGCAACGGACTTTCTCCCGGACCGACTTCCATGACTCTCGACGTCTCAGGTAACTCATCCAGCCATTCGATTAACGTCGGCAGATAGCTGTCGATCGGGGCGATGAGGTCCTGGTTCTCAGAAATCTGATCTGCGTGTCGCGCGAAAAAGGACTGGGAACGGTTCGCCCTTTGCCGGTGAACCTTGCTGACGCCGCGGAGAACAGTCGTGGAAATGGGTTGCAGATCGACCGTGTCGTACAACTGCTGTTTAAGGCGCGCGAAAGGATCATCCATATCGGTTGCGAGGGCTCGGCGGTAAAACACCGATGTTCCTTCCTTGCGCGTCTGTACCAGCCCTGCGCCAGCCAGGATCTTGAGGTGGTGCGTCATATTGGGTTGAGCGACGTCGAACACCTGACACAATTCCTTCACGCCGAAAGACTCGTTGCGCAGAACACCCAGGATATGCAGCCTGAGCTTGTCAGCGCTTGCCTTGCAGACATCGAGGAGATCGCTCCCAAGAGATGCTGATTGCGCGATTGCGCCCATCGTTCGTTAGCTATATCAAAAAATTTTGATCTGTATAGAGACATCGCATCGGAACATCAACATATTTTGATATTTAATGGGTCGACTGGGGCGAAATACTGCACCTATGGAATACCTGGTGTATTCCTTGTCCAGGAGCAACGAAACGAAGAAGCGATTTGTATGGGTGGCGCGATCAGTCAGCTTCGGGTGGTGTATAGGCGGGAGGAGGACCGTCTCCTGTTGCGTGTAAATACGACGGACCACGCGGAGTATCGATGCTGGTTCTCGCGGCGTTATACGATTTTGCTGCTGCGCGTGCTCCAGGAGCATCAGTCACGCGACCCGGATGTGGTTTTACAACAGGCACCGGAGGCACGTCAGGCGGTTCAGGCTTTTAAGCAGGAACAATCGGCGCAGACCGCCAATATGTCAAACAGTTTGAAGCCTCGGCTCAGCGACCCCCTGGGTGAGGACGCCATGCTCGCGCATCGTCTCACCTATCGAATCGACGATGATCAGCTCAACCTGGGAATGCACCCAAGGAAGGGCAAGGCATCAACATCGGCATCAATCGCTATATCAACAACAACCTCACCCGGCTCCTCCTAGGTGCTGCCCAGCAGGGAGAATGGGGGCTTTCTCAATTGCCGCTAAAGCACGCGCAGAGTGCCTCGCAGGAGAAACCGGTGGTGAATTGAGTCAGCCTGCGGCCAAGAGCTCTTCCGGTTGCTGTCGATCCAACGGTAACGTGACACGAACGGTCACGCCGCGGCGGTTCAACAGGTTTACCGCACTGACCTGACCCCCATGATGTTCAGCGATGACCCGCACAACGTAAAGCCCCATGCCAAAGTGCAGGCGGTTGTCTGGATTGTTCTGACGCACCGAGACCATGGAGTCAAAGATGTTGTCCAGTTCTTCCCGCGGAATTGTGGACCCTTCGTTGGTTACGAACAAGGTCAACTGATGCGCTTCAGTGGTGAGTCCCACCGTGATTGTGCTATCGGGCGCTGAGAAGTCGACGGCGTTGTCGATGAGTTTGTCCAACAGCTGCTCGATACGGTAGTCGGAGACGGCACTGAGCACAGGGCGATGCGTGCCGCGGTATTCAAAATGTGCTTTTGGATGCAAGACCCGACAGTTGTTCAGATAGTTGCTAACGAGTTCCCTGAGGTCGATCACTTCGAAATCATCGGCCTCCAGCGCCTCCTCCAGACTCGCGGCGTCTGCGAGGTTCTGAACGATCATTCCGATGCGCATGACGGCGCGTTGGGCGCTGTCGAGGTACTTGGCTCGATTGTCTGGCTGTTCCTCTGAGGCCAGGTTCTGCAGAGACGTTGAGAGGGCGTTTAATGGATTGTTGATCTCGTGCCGCAGTGTGCGGGGCATGTTCTCCAGAAACTGGTTGTGCTGGTGCAGCCGCGACAGCATGTTGGAGATGTTGCGGGCCAGATCTCCAATCTCGTCACCAGACTCAGTTTCACTATGGATTCGATTGGTCCTGAGGCGCCCGTAGGCGTCGATGGCATTGGTGGTCTCTGCGCCGAGTTTTCTGATGCGACGAGCCAATGTCACAGAGAACGCCATGACGAGCGCGACAAAGATGAAAAGGGCCAGCACTGAGAAGTTCACGATACGCCCCAGTGCATCGCGTCGGAGTTCAAGGATGCGTTCTGTGTTCTGCGTCAGTACCACGGTCCCGATGGTCACGTCCTGGGCGATGATCGGGTGCGCGGCAATGATGACTTCACCGTCCTGCTGGGTATATCGAAGCTGGTGACTGGGAGTCCCGTCGAGGGCTGTGCTGATGACCTGATCCGACGCGAGGGGATTGAAATCACTGTTTCTTGCCACTAGGGCGGAGAAGATGGCGTCCACCGGTCGACTGGTCAGGCTGAGAAAGCGATCGATCGCACTGGCGTCCTCGGTTTCCGGGGCGGGCGCGGCATCGTAACTCCCGACCTCTGCGCGAACGCGCTTGCTGGTATCGATGACCTGGATGTTTGCCCCTGAGTAGCCGAGTCCCTGCACAATCTTTAGAACCTCTGGCGATTTGAGCAGGACAAGACCGTAGGCCTCATGACCGGCGGAAGGCAGCGTGCTGGTAATTGATTCAATGGATCGCTCAACTGCGTTGTCGACGTCGACTACAGCCAGACCAAACTGTCGGGTTGATCCCAGCATGGCGAGTGGAAACCGGAACTCCGCGATATAGCCGTCGGATGTTTCGCTGACAAAGCCCTGGACGCGATTGTCTGCACCGGACTGTGTTGCGTAGCGCCACTCATCATCGATGTCGTAGGCCGTGGTTACACCTGGTGCCGGCATTGTGATGACGAGCTTGCGGTTCCGGTCCAGCGCATCGGTGTAGTTGAGACGAAGGTGATCAGACACGTCTAGTCGCAGGATCGTTCTGTCCCGGAATACTAGTTGGTCGTCGATGACACGGACCAGAACATAGACCAGTTCATTGTGTTCACCCAGCAGGAGATAGAACTGCGTACCCTCTTCTGTTTGCTCGGTATCGCCACCAAACTGGAGATCAAAATCGAGGATGTCTTCCCAGTCACTGTCCTTGCCGTCGATTCTGACGGGTGAATCAAGGGGATGAGCATAGAGCTGATCATAACCGTCAGGTGACAGCGGCAGCTCGTGGAAGAGATCGGTCCGACCGTTCAGCAACGTGCTGATGCCTTCGGCGGTCAGTCGCTGGGCGTTTGCCTGACTGTCGATCAGGAACGCTTCCATCTCCCGGAGATACAGGTAGCTGAACCATGGGATGACGACCATGGTCACACTCATGATGATAAATAGCTTGGTGGCGAGTCTCGGGCCGCTAAAGCTGAACAATCGTTTCAGCATTGCTTCTCCTCCTGTCTAACCAGAAGACCAGCGATATCCGTAACCGTATTCGCTTTTGATGGCATTGAAATCCGGATCGATCGTTTCGAACTTCTTGCGGATGTTACGCATATGGGTGTTGATCGTATTGTTGGTGACAAGCGACTGCATGGTGGCGTTCATCAGCGTGTCGTAGGAAACCGCGTGTCCGGGCAGGCGCACCAGTTTTGCGAGCATCCTGAACTCCGTGCCGGACAGATTGATGGCACTGCCCTTCCAGGAGACCAGCAGAGCTTCCTGGTCGATACTGAGATCACCGATGACTTTTGCGGACGTGGATCCTGTCGCGCTGGATTGACTGCGCGCCTCACTGATGCGAAGGAGAGAAGAAATCCGTTCCGCCAAGTAGTCGAGGGTAATGGGTTTTGGCAGGTAGTCCCATGCGCCGAGTCTGAGCCCGCTGATCTTGTCGATTTCCTTGATGCGTTCCGTAAGGAAGATCACGGGGAGTGAAGGTGCACGGGATAACAATTCTCGACAGAGCTCGAACCCGGCATCGACCTCGTCTCCGAGGATGATGTCGAGGATGACCAGTTCAGGGAGTTCCTTCTCGAATCCACTGATTGCGTCCTCTCGACTACTGTAAGCGGTAACGTCGTACCCCTTTCTCGTAATTGCATCGACGTAGTTGCTGCGCTGATCTGGATCGTCTTCAACGATCGCTATACGTTTTGCCATCTTGTTTCGTACTCTGGATGCGGTCGACTGCGGCAGCGAATTCGGGCTTCGATGCCAGCTCGAATGGATCACTGTGGTAACTGTGATTCCCGACGAGCGGCTTAAGTTCACTCCTGTGCCCGGCGAGTATTGTCGACGAGCGCGTTCATTTTAGCATTAGAAGGCGTGGTTCATACTTTCTCCAGCAATGTTCCGCCGATCTTTCACTTTCCTTCAACACGCACTCAGGCTTTAACAGGTTAAATAGCACCAAAGATTTAACGGGCATTACGCCATGAAAGCTTTTGTACTGTATGAAATGCTCGAAGGGCAGGGAAGTGATTTACAGACCAGCGGTCTGATGGTCCCCTTGAATCCGGCGTCCATTAAGCAGCGAGGGGTCTCTTTGAATGAGATGCCCGCTGGGTGGATGATCGAAGAATCGGTAACCAGCGATCGTCTGGCGACTGAGCCTGCCTAGCACCCATCCACTCACGATTCCCCCAAAAACCTGATTAGGCTGGTTGGCTATCCTGATAGCGGCCAACCTGACCGGGTTTTCTTTTCTGCGCTGCGTATGGGACGCCGCTCTCTTTGACGATCGCGCCAGTTTGATCACGGATTGCCCGCGCTTCAGGTCCACGAAAAGGCGCTGAGCGAGCACTTGCCCTAGAAAGCCAACCGACCTCCACTCTTCCTTACGCGCTTATTTATTGACATAATATGTCAGTGAGTTTAAAACTGACGTCATGGACTACTTTGTAAACGCTTCTGATTGGTTGGTGGTAGGCGTGCTGCTGATGCTGGCAGAGATCATTGTTCCGGGTGGTATTGTCTTTTTCCTGGGCCTTGCCAGTATTATTGTCGCCATCGCGATCTGGCTGGGTATCGTGAGTACTGGGACGGGTGCGCTGATGGCCTTCATAGTGGGATCGATGGGACTGATCATTGGGCTTCGGGGATTCATGTTCAGGATGGCCGAGGGTGACTCAACCAAAGGCAACACGATCGAGATTCTGGATGACATTGATCAGGTCGTCACGGTGATCTCACCGATAGGTCCCGGAGACTCAGAGGGCCTGGTCTGTTTTCGGGGGACCAACTGGAAGGCCGTTGGTGACGGTCGGGAGATTGCCGCAGGCGAAAGTGCGCGCATTGTCTCGAGGGAGAACATCACGCTCGTCGTGGTACCGGCAGAGGGTGATTTACCATAACGATCTGAGAACTATTAACGCCGGTACAGGCATATGCATACGGGGCATATGGGCTTATTGGCTGAGGGGGCGGAAGCATGCTTGGATTTACAGTGACGATGATCATTCTGGTCATCGCGTTTATT
This sequence comes from OM182 bacterium MED-G24, assembly GCA_002457275.1. Taxonomy (GTDB): domain Bacteria; phylum Pseudomonadota; class Gammaproteobacteria; order Pseudomonadales; family Azotimanducaceae; genus UBA7451. Next base: position 19,334 of record NTKD01000004.1, on the reverse strand, counting down.
TTCTATCACCTGATACTCATCGTGCCCATGCGTGAGGCCTGCGTGATCGAGCGTCTTGGCAAGTTCAGAGGTGTGCTGGAGCCTGGGTTGCACCTTCTTATCCCCTTTGTTGATCGGGTGGCACATCGGCATGAGATCCGGGAGCAGTGCCTGAATATCCCACATCAGAGCTGTATTTCGAGGGACAATATCCAGGTTGATGTGGATGGATTGCTCTACATCAAAGTGATGGACCCCTACAAGGCGAGTTATGGCATCGAGGACTACCTGATCGCGGCCGTTAACCTTGCGCAGACCACCGTGCGTTCGGAAGTCGGCAAGCTGACGTTGGGTCAGACGTTTTCGGAGAGGGAGAAACTGAATGAGACGATTGTTCGCGAAATCGATAATGCGTCAGAACCCTGGGGGATCAAGGTACTCCGTTACGAAGTCATGAACATCACGCCATCTGTCAATGTCATCGATACCCTTGAGAAACAGATGGAAGCGGAACGTCAGAAGCGTGCGGAAATCACTCTGGCCAATGCCGAACGAGATTCGACGATCAACCTGTCAGAGGGAGACCGCCAGGAAGCGATCAATCTGTCGGAGGGAGAGCGACAGAAACGTATCAATGAGGCGATGGGCCGCGCACAGGAGATCACGATTGTGGCTGGTGCGACGGCGGAAGGCATGCGGCTGATCGCGAGCGCCATCAATGAGCCGGGGGGTATGCAGGCCATGAACCTGGAGCTGGTGGGTTCCTATGTTGACCGTATTGATGCGTTGTTCAAGGAAGCTGATATCTCGGTTGTGCCAAGAGAGCTTGCACGCATGGAAGGGTTCTTCGAGGGCATGGATCAGGTGTCCCAGACCATGAAAGGAGGGCAATAGCCATGGATATGGTCGTCACCGGTATATGGGGAGTCATATTCCTCATCTTCATCGTCAAACTATTCCAGTCGATCAGGCTGGTGTCTACGAGGACCGCCCACATCGTTGAAAGACTGGGGCGTTATCGTAAGACCCTCGAAGCAGGGTTCCACCTGCTCATTCCTTTTGTCGACAAGGTGACCTATTTGCAGGATCTCAGGGAGGAAGCGATTGATGTGCCCCCCCAGGAGTGTTTCACCAGTGATGAAGTCAAGGTCACAGTTGATGGCGTCATCTATATCCAGATCACCGATCCGATCAAGGCGAGTTACGGAATCGTCGATTATCGAGATGCGGCGGTGCAGTTGGCGAAGACCACCACCCGGTCTGTGATCGGCACGTTGCCACTGGATCGGACTTTTGAAGAGAGGGATCTGATCAGCGCCAAGGTGGTGGAGGTGCTCGATCAGGCGGGCGATATCTGGGGTATTCGGGTGCATCGATATGAGATCAAGAACATCACACCACCAACGACCGTCCGAAACGCGATGGAGAAACAGGTGACCGCTGAACGGGATCGTCGTGCCATTCTTGCATCCAGTGAAGGTGAACGTCAGAGCAAGATCAATCGATCTGAAGGCGTGAAGAAAGAGGTGATCAATATCTCGGAAGGTGAAATGCAGCGCCGGATCAATGAAGCGGAAGGGCACGCGGAGGAGATCCTGGCGATTGCCCGTGCAACAGCCGAATCGATCAGCAAGATCGCGTCGGTGACCCGTGACGAGGGTGGTACGGAAGCGTTGAAGCTGCAGATGAACGAGCGTTACGTGAATACGATTCGAAACCTGGAGAATGCGCGGATCATTCTCCCTGCGAATGTCCTCGAGTTGAAATCCTGGCTCGATAACCTGCACCTGAATGAGATGATGGAGGACAACCAGCACTCTGATCCGGTTGAGGGACCAAACACTTAGCCTGCAAAATCGCCCCACCGACAGTGTGAATCCCAGACACTGCTGCAGTGTGTACGTGATGTCATAAGTAAACAGAAAGTAGTGCCGATATTCATTACACTATTGTGCGTGATGGTTGACGAAACAGCAGCTATTGTATGGGTCTTGTTTAATACCTGACGGATCACCGTAGACCTGCTGGGCGTTTGCGTTCTAGAGACGGTGAACATTCGGCTGATTGTCTTCTTCCAATGAAGTCAGAATTTTGCTCATCGACGGCGCAGATACGAGCGTATGCTCGATACAATGAGCGCAGAAGTTATCGTTCAAACAAAACTCGTAGGCGGACCTAAACTCAATCCAAGGCAGACTTAGATCAATAGTTGGTGTGACGAACCCCAAGTATGTGTCTTTCGTATACCGCCCATCATGAAAGGAACTCACAGAATCCAAACTCGAGAAGCGGAAGTTCATCTATAGGCGTGGACTTACTGGGGACTTATACATAAGGGACGCGAAAGTGTGATCAGTCTTGGTGGCTATAAGTCATTGTTTTTTATGGTCGGGATGGCGAGAATTGAACTCACGACCCCTGCCTCCCGAAGACAGTGCTCTACCAGGCTGAGCTACACCCCGACTCGGTGCCGATTATAGTGTGCCGTCAGGTTGATGGCGAGCCAAGTAGACAACCGATTATTTGTTCAACCCTTTGATGAGGTTGGCCAAACCTGTCCGGATCAGAAATCCGAGTGCGAGCAGCATTGAGAGTGGTCGAAGGTAAGAGCCTTTGATCACGGTAAATCGTGATGCCCACTCAACCTGCGAGGCTGAAACCTCGGGATACTGGATAAGCATCATCGTGATCTGAAGGTTCTCTCCCAGATCACAGAAGCCTAAAACGACGGGCACCATGGCAAACCAGCCAAGGGATTCTGTGGGTCTGAACCGATAAATTACACCCGCGAACAATGAGACGAAAAAGACTGGAAACAGGGTATCGGCAGTGGGGCTTGCGATGGCGCAGGCGTGACGCCCGTTCCCCCGTAGTCCTTGCGCAGCGTTAATGCCTGCTCAAAGGCGTATCCGGGCAGGATGTCGTGATCGGATTGCCGTTCAAAGGCAACGACGGGAACACCAGTAGAGCCATTAAGACGGTGCCGGCAAGCGTGGTGAGCAGGACTGGCCCACGGCTGGTTAATTCGAAGTAGCGGATGATCGTCCGGCCCACTAGCGCCACAGGCGTTTAGTAGTTCCGGTCGACTGCGAAGTCTGCCAGCGCAATCATGTTGTCACGATAGCGCGAAGATGGGATGTCGCTAAGGGCGTTTCGCGCGCGGTCTCGTTCAGCCGAGGCCAGTTGTCGGGTATAGGCCAGTCCACCATTGTTCTGGACGATTCTGACGATTTCACTGAGGTTCTCAGTACTTCGCTTGCGGATCGCAGATCGGACAACTTCGGCATCAGACGCATCGCCATCGCGCATCGTCACAATGAGGGGAAGGGTCACTTTTCCCTCGGCAAGATCGTCTCCGATATTCTTACCGAGCACTTCGGTTGAACCTTCGTAGTCGAGAACGTCATCGATCAATTGGAATGCCATGCCGAGATGTAGTCCAAAATCCGATAGCGCCGACTCATCATCATTTGCGCAATCGGACAATGCTGCGCCGCTGTGTGAGGCGGCTTGAAACAATGTGGCGGTCTTGCGCTTGATGACCTGAAGATACACGTTCTCCGTGATATCTGGATTTCCCACATTGGCCAGTTGCTGTACCTCACCCTCCGCTATGACGTTGGTTGAGCGCGAGAGAATCTGCATTACCTTCATATGACCGATCTCAACCATCATCTCGAACGCCCGTGAGTGCAGGAAATCACCGACCAGTACACTGGCTGGGTTCCCCCAGGTAGAGTTGACGGTTTCTCTGCCGCGACGCAGGTATGAGGCGTCGACGACATCATCATGGAGCAGCATCGCCGTATGAAGGAACTCGATGACCGCGGCTAGCTTCAGATGATCCTTGCCCTCGTAACGGCACGCGTTTGTGGTGAGCAATACAAGTAGTGGCCGAAGTCTCTTGCCTCCAGCTTCGACTAGGTAGTGGCCGATCTCTTCAACCAGCGGCACCCGGGAGCACAGTCGATCGACGATCAGTCGGTTTACGGCACTAAAATCATTGTCGACAACGTCGTGGAACGGGTATTTCATCAATCAGAGGGCAGGATTGGTGCACAATTCAGGCCGATAGCATACGACTTGCCGGCCTCGGATGCCACGCGCGTGGAAGCTCGTGTGCGGCAACTGGCTGCCGTTCGGAAATTGGGCCCTAAAGACACGCGTGATCCAGTGGAAGTGGTTGATTTACAAGGCGGAGGTCCCGTAGAATGCGCCCCCCTGTGTCTGGTGCTTGTGGTTTGGCCAATTGGTCAGTCCAAAAGAGAAGCGGCCGGACTCCTACAGATTCTATGACCAAGGGTACTCAAGCGATGTACGCTGTTTTTGAAAGCGGTGGCAAACAACACCGTGTCGAACCGGGTGAGGTTCTCAATCTTGAGAAGCTGGACGTCGAAGCCGGCGGGACGATCGACTTTGACCGGGTAATGCTGGTGGGCGAAGGTGACGATATCAAGATCGGAACGCCCTTCGTGGACGGCGGCAAAGTATCGGCTGAAGTGCTCTCGCACGGGCGGGGCAAGAAAGTCACAATTATCAAGATGCGTCGTCGTAAGCACTATCGCCGACAGGCAGGGCATCGCCAGGCGTTTACGCAAGTGAAGATCAAAGAGATTTCAGGAGGCTGATCAGATGGCACATAAGAAAGCAGGTGGTAGCACCCGAAACGGTCGCGATTCAGAATCCAAACGCCTTGGCGTCAAAATGTTCGGCGGACAGGTGGTTCGCGCCGGTAACATCATCGTGCGTCAGCGCGGGACTCGCTTTCACCCCGGTAGAAACGTCGGGTGTGGCAAGGACCATACGCTTTTCGCCAAGTCGGATGGAGTTGTGGACTTTCAGGTCCGGGGTCCTAAAAGCCGTCAGTACGTTGACGTGGTCGCCGCCAAGGCGTGACAGGATTGTCGGTTAGAATAAAGCCCTGTCTCTGACGGGGCTTTTTTTTGCGCGAGTTGCGGGTGCGGGGCTCGAGGAATACACATGAAATTTGTCGATGAAGCGAGTATTCGGGTTGAAGCCGGTAAAGGCGGCAACGGCTGCCTGTCGTTTCGTCGAGAGAAGTATATCGAGAAGGGCGGCCCCGATGGCGGTGATGGTGGTGATGGCGGTAGCGTCTACCTAGTCGCTGATGACGCCCTGAATACACTGGTCGATTTCCGGTATCAACCAATTTGCAAAGCACCTAAGGGTGAGCACGGCAAGGGATCTGATCGCACGGGTGCTAAAGGAGAGGATATTTCGCTTCGAGTGCCTCTGGGGACGTCGGTTTTCGATGACGAGACTGACGAGTACCTGGGCGAAGTGGATGCGGGACACCGGGAAGTGCTGGTGGCCCGCGGGGGACGTCATGGTCTCGGGAACGTGAGATTCAAATCCAGCACGAACCGTGCGCCCAGAGAAACGACACCCGGTGAACCTGGGGAAATCAAACGTCTTCGACTCGAGTTGAAATTGCTCGCTGATGTCGGGTTGCTTGGTTTACCCAATGCAGGCAAGTCGACCCTCATCAGCAGCATATCTGCTGCAACGCCTCGCATCGCGGACTATCCCTTTACCACGCTGGTGCCAAACCTTGGGGTTGTACGCGTCGGGCAGGACCGGAGTTTTGTGGTTGCGGATATCCCGGGACTGATAGAGGGGGCGGCCGAAGGCGCAGGTCTTGGGGTGCAGTTTCTGAAACACCTGTCACGCACACGGGTCTTGTTACATTTGCTCGATATTGCGCCGATCGATGGTACAGATCCAATGGCGAATTTCAGAACTATCGAGGACGAATTGGTAGCCTACAGTCAGGGAATTGCAGACAAACCGCGTTTCCTGGTGATTACCAAAACAGACGTCCTTGCAGACGACGAGGTCACGCGTCGAGTGAAAGCGTTAAAGACGTCGTTGAAGTCGGAAAACCTGTTTGAAGGACCGATCTATGCCATATCGGCCGTTGCTGCTAAGGGGCTGGATATCCTTTCTTCCGCGGTATCGCAGTTCCTAGCGGAACTGGACGCAGCAACAGAATCTGAAGAGGAGGCCGACGACGACCTGATCCGTGACGAGGTTCACTCGTTTTCACGCGAACAGCGCGCGGCGCGTCAGCGTCGGCGACAAGCGGGCGACGATGGTGATGTCGAGGTGGTGTATGAACAGTGAGGCGTTTACACCCGGAGATGTCCTTGTCTTCAAGTTTGGCTCCTCGCTGCTCACCGATCCGGGTAAGGGGCTGTCGGTCAAACATCTACATGGCTGGGTGGATCAGATCGCGGAACTCCATGGTCGAGGATGGCGGGTGGTCATTGTCTCTTCCGGTTCAGTCGTGGAGGGGATGAATCGTCTTGGGCTGTCTGAACGCCCAGATTCGGTCCACAAACTTCAGGCAGCTGCGTCTGTGGGGCAGTCGTCATTGGTGCAGGCCTGGGAAAGTCGTTTCCATACCTATGGCATCCTGACCGGGCAGGTTTTGTTGACGCATGCAGATTTGCGATCCCGTGAACGTTACTTGAATGCACGAAGTACACTCACCACCTTGCTCTCGATGGGGGTCGTCCCTATCGTGAATGAGAACGACACCGTTGTGACGGACGAGATTCGTTTTGGAGATAACGATACATTGGCGGCTCTGGTTGCGAACCTGATCTCGGCCTCGACGCTGGTGCTGATGACAGACCAGAAAGGCCTCTACACGTCGGATCCCCGGCGAGATGAAAAGAGCAATTTGGTGCCGCAGGCACGGGCGTCGGATCCGGCTCTGGATTCTATGGTGGGAACCGGCAGCGCGCTGGGCAGAGGCGGCATGATCACTAAACTGTCCGCAGCCCGGACGGCAGCAAGAAGCGGTGCCAACACCCTGGTTGTATCCGGACGGGAAGAGAACGTTATCCGCCGAATCGCTGAGGGCGAGGTCTGTGGCACCCTCCTGACAGCCGACCAGCCGATGCTGGTGTCGCGTAAACAATGGCTTGCCAGCCTTCCCGCGCGCGGTCGTGTGACTGTGGACGCTGGGGCAGCGCGGGTTTTGAGATCTCAGGGAGTCAGCCTGTTGTCGGTCGGTACGATAGATGTCGGTGGCGACTTCAATCGTGGAGACATGGTGTCATGTGTCGACGAGCAGGGACACGAGGTCGCCCGTGGTCTCAGCAACTACGCTGCGAATGAGGCGTCTAAACTCTGCGGCCACGAGACACATGAAATCGAACGCGTTCTTGGCTATAAGGGTGATGAAGAACTGGTACACCGTGACAACATGGTGATCACAGCTCCGCCACATTAGTGGCGGATACAGGCGCATCGGGGGATGTGTTAATCCAACACCAGACACCAGGCCCGGTGGAGAAACAGACGAATATCAGGACGTTATGATTTTAAGCCTTAAGGGCTTTGATATGCCCGTTCAGACGTGATTTGTGCCTTGCAGCCTTATTTTGGTGGATCAGACCATGGGTGACAGCACGATCAATGATAGGTACCGCGGCCTGGTAGGCTGCGATGGCACTGTCGTAATCTCCGGACTCGGTGGCGGTGACCACAGATTTGATCGCTGTGCGCAGGCGTGACCGCTGACTGGCGTTACGCCTGCGGTGAGTTTCAGCCTGACGGGCTCGTTTGCGAGCCTGTGGAGTGTTGGCCACTGTCGTTAAACCTCGATTGGTCCGGAAAAATAAGGTGCGGTACTATGCCCAGCGAGTCTGTCATTGTCAATCAAACGCATGCGCGAATCCTGCTGTGCAGCCGGATTGACAGCATACTGGGATCACCCGATTAAAATCACAAATTACCATGCCTGAAACCGAACCTACCGGGCGTCCGCCTGATCAGTCGGGTAGTGGTCTCCTGCGATCCAGCTTGGTGGTGTCTTCACTGACGTTCCTCTCGCGCATCATGGGGCTGGCCCGTGATGTGGTGATTGCACACTTTTTTGGTGCTGGTGCCGGTGCCGACGTTTTCTTTCTGGCGAATCGTATCCCCAACTTTTTTCGGCGCCTGTTCGCCGAGGGTGCCTTCTCACAGGCGTTTGTTCCCGTTCTGACGGAATATCGGGAGCGAGGCAATTGCGATGATGTCCGTGATCTGGTCAGCAAGACCGAAGGTGCGCTTGGTAGCACGCTCGTAGTAGTTACGCTGGTCGGCGTGATCGGCGCGGAAATTGTTATCAGTATCTTTGCGGCGGGTTATCTGTATCACGGCGAGACAGGAAAGTTTGACCTGGCCGTCGATATGCTTCGACTCACGTTTCCCTATCTGTTGTTGATATCGATGACCGCGTTTGCCGGTTCTGTGTTGAATACGTATGGCCGTTTCGCGATACCCGCGGTCACCCCGGTCCTCCTCAACCTGTCACTTATCCTGTGTGCGATCTATCTTCGGCCGTTTCTGGCAGAACCGGTGATGGCGTTGGCATGGGCAGTACTGATTGGCGGGGTTGTGCAGCTGACGCTGCAACTGCCTGCACTTTCGAACCTGGGATTATTAGTGCGACCACGCCCCACATTTCGTGATCCGGGTGTCAGGAAAGTGATGGCTTTGATGTTGCCCGCGATGTTTGGTGTGTCTGTGGGGCAGATCAACCTGTTGGTAGATACGGTGTTGGCGACGTTCCTGCCGACAGGAAGCCTCTCATGGCTTTACTATTCCGATCGACTACTGGAGCTGCCACTGGCACTTTTCGGGATTGCCATCGCCACAGTGATATTGCCGAGTCTGTCGCGCCAGCACGCATCAGATGATCCGGATCAGTTTGCCTCGACGCTTGATTGGGGCGTGCGGATGGTGCTGTTGCTGGGCGTTCCGGCGACATTGGCTTTGATCATCATGAGTGACATGTTGATCTTTGCGCTGTTCCATCAGGGTGAAATGACTGCGATGGATGCGGGGATGTCAGGAATGAGTCTTGCGGCATACGGACTCGGGCTGGTCGGTCATATGCTGGTGAAAGTTCTGGCGCCTGGCTATTTCGCGCGACAGGACACACGCACACCCGTGCGCATTGGTATTGTGGCGCTGGTGACCAACATGGTGCTCAATCTGGTGCTGATCTGGCACCTGCAACATGTTGGGCTTGCACTCGCGACGTCCTTGTCGGCGTTTGTGAATGCCGGGCTACTTTGGCAGGGGCTACGACGCTCGGGAGTGATGCGACTCCAGGCGGGGTGGCGGCGCTTTCTTTTCCAGTTGGTGAGTGCCAACGTTGTGCTGATGATCAGCTTACTGGTGGCCGTTGAGGCAGCGGGTGACTGGTCCGAAATGCTATATTGGCCGCGCCTGCTTCTGACGCTAGCGATTTGCGTGGGCGGTGCAGGACTCTATGCGGCAAGTTTGTGGATATTCAGGTTTAACGTGAGGCAGGTACTGAAGTAGTGGTTGAGGTTGTTCGAGGGACAATCAATCTGGCGCCGAAGCATCGTCGAACTGTCGTCACCATCGGCAATTTCGACGGTGTCCATCTCGGGCATCAGAAAATACTGGAGCGGGTTCGTGCGAGAGCAGACGAACTCGGCGTTCCTACGATGCTCATCTGTTTCGAGCCTCAACCGAAGGAGTTTTTCCATGCCTTTAATGCGCCGGCCCGGTTGACCCGATTTCGAGAAAAGGTTGAGCTACTTGATCAACACGGGATCGACTACGTACTGTGCTTCAAGTTTGATGAGCGCACGCGCGCCATGAGTGCTGACGAGTTTGTTGATGTCCTAGTTTCACGCATCCAGGTGTCCGCATTGTTTGTGGGAGACGATTTCAGGTTTGGTGCAGACAGAGGTGGTGACTTCGCGATGTTGTCGGCCAAAGGCGAGGCTCATGGGTTTGAAGTCACCGACATGTTTTCACTTACGCAGGATGATCTGCGCGTCAGCAGCACACGTATAAGGGAGTGTCTGCAGTCCGGTGATTTTGATGAAGCGCAGTCCTTGCTTGGGCACCCTTATACGATTGTTGGGAATGTCATCCATGGCCGTCGGCTTGGGCAGACGATCGGCGTGCCTACTGCGAATATTCTGCTGCATCGCTACAAGGCGCCGATCAGCGGTGTCTACGCGGTAGAAGTGGACAATGTCGAGCCCGGCAAGACGCTCTTCGGGGTTGCCAACTTCGGGTTTCGTCCCACGATTGAGGAGGAAACGGTGGTTCCGGTACTGGAGGTCCACATCTTCGATTTCAATGGAAACATCTATGGCCAATGCGTACGGGTCACGTTCAGGAACAAGATCAGGGAAGAAAAGAAGTTCTCGGGTCTGGATGCATTGAAGGCGGCGATCATGGACGACATGGTTTTTGCTCGCACATTTTTTGGGTTGACCTCGGGATGATCTATTTTGTGATAACCGCGGTGGTTGTGGTGTTGGATCAGATCAGCAAGCGCTCAATGAGTCAGTGGCTGGGGCTTTGCGAACCCGGGGCGTGTGAAGTGGTGGATGTGTTGCCGGTTTTTCAGCTGGTTGTGGTGCACAACTCCGGCGCGGCATTCAGTTTCCTGGCGGACGCTGGGGGGTGGCAACGGTGGTTTCTGACCACTGTGTCGCTGGTGGTCAGTATCGTCATTGCGGTCTGGATGACACGACTCAAAGCCAGCGAGAAATTGCTGGCGTTGTCTTTGAGCCTGATTCTGGGTGGCGCGATCGGCAATCTGTTTGATCGTGCTTTTCAGGGTTACGTGGTCGACTTTCTGCTTTTCTACTGGGACGACTGGTATTTTCCCGCGTTCAACGTCGCTGATTCTGCGGTTTCGGTTGGCGCCGCACTGATGATTCTTGACGTCCTGTTGTCGTCCAGGCGAGATTCGGAACAACCCAGCGGCGGAGAAGCATCATGACCGTACCCGTGGGGCCAGGTAGCCGGGTGCGACTTCGGTTTCGGTTACAGATCAATGACGGCGAGCTTGTGGACGAAACGCCGGATGAAGGTGCAACTTTTGTCTATGGTGACGGTAATCTGCCGGGACCGTTTGAGCGACGGTTGACAGGTATGGTTGTGAACGAACAACGCTGTTTTGAAGTAGCGAGTGACGATGCGTTCGGTCCTCGAATGGAGGAGAATGTTCAACGGATTGACCGATCACGGTTTCCTGCAGATATTGGCCTAGAGGCGGGATTGGTCGTATCCTTCGCAGACGCGCAGGATGCAGAATTACCCGGGGTTGTTATTGGCCTGGATGAGAAAACCGCGACAGTGGACTTTAACCATCCACTCTCAGGGAAGGATCTGCTGTTTGATGTCACTATCCTGGACGTTGAGCAGGTTTCCAACGAAATAGCTCGAAGTCGTTAGTGGGTGTAGCACAAGCGACGGAGCGCGGGTGTTGAAGTAGTCAGCCGTCCGCATAAAAGTGCGAGGCTTCTCTCTTATTGTTTTGGGGCGATCAGCTATTGTTTGGAGCCATCAGCTTTCTGGCCAGAGAACATCTGTATCGGATGCACACAGTGGAGGAGATGCGATCGGGGTCTTGGTCGCCACGATGTGCTCGACTAACCGAAGAGTCCGAAGGTCATGATGTCCAGGAAGCCACGTTCGCGCTCTGCGGCGGCTCGTCTGAAGTTGCCTTCGTTATCGAGAGAAGGGTGGTCAGGGAAGTTCTTCTGGAGCACCAGTAGAGACTCGTTGGCAAGGTCTGGCATTTCCAGTGACAGGTAAGCTTCTACCATCAAAGCGAGTGCGTCAGGTATGGCTGGTGTTGTCTGATAGTGCTCAAAGACATTGCGGCCCCGATTTGCGGCTGCGACGAAAGCGCCCCGCTTGATGTAGTAACGGGCAACTTCCAGTTCATGTTCTGCCATCAGGTTGCGCAGGTAGACCATCCGTTGTTTTGCATCGGGTGCGTATTTGCTGTCCGGAAACTGGTTGATCAGGTCATCGAAGAAGTCGAATGCTTCTCGCGAACGAGTAATGTCTCTGTGAGCGGGGTTGATCGGGAGAATACCTTCCAGGAAGTTCTTATCCTCCTGGAATGAGACCATCGCTTTGAGATAGTAGGCGTAGTCCGCGTTGGCATGTTGCGGGTGCAGTCTTATGAATCGATCGGCGGAGGCCCTGGCCGCTTCGGGTTGGCCACTTCTGAAATATGCGTAGATAAGCTCGAGCTGGGCCTGCTGTGCATAACGGCCAAACGGGAAACGCGACTCGAGCAGCTCAAGCTGTTCGATGGCGATTGAATAGTTGCCGCTACGCAGGCTCCTCTGAGCTGAAGTGTAGAGCTGTCCCTCCGTGGAATTGACTGCCGCTGCCACGGGATCCGTGTCCTGACTGTTACAGGCCGTGATTGCGGAGAGAGCCGCGAAAACGAAAACGAATACGAAATATTTGCGCATGATGACTGATGATGTCCTAACGGCGCTTGAAACCGTCGCTATTTAAACATAGCCTCAGGCGAGCCCCAAGCTGGTTAGCACTATGACGACCGTTCGCCTGAACGCAACGGTGCCTCCCGAACTCGCACTGCAACGTTTGGATCGCGTAGCGAGCGAACTGTTCCCCGACTATTCCAGAAACCGTCTACAGCATTGGATCCGATCTGGTGAGCTCCTTGTCAACGGTAATCCTTCAGGTGTCAGGGACAAAGTACCCGCAGGGGCCGAGTTGGTGGTCGTTGCGAATCTCCCTGTGATGGAACTGGTTTCGGAGCCAATCCCACTGAATATTGTCCACGAAGATAATGAGATCATCGTCTTGAACAAACCAGCAGGTCTGGTTGTTCATCCTGGTGCTGGGAATGCTACCGGCACACTGGCGAACGGCCTGCTGCACCATGATGGTGGTCTTTCGGCTATTCCACGCGCTGGCATTGTGCACCGCCTGGATAAAGACACGACTGGTCTGATGGTCGTGGCGAGGACCCTAACCAGTCAGACAGCACTCGTGAATCAGCTCCAGGAACGTACGGTGGCGAGACACTATACTGCCGCGGTTTACGGTGTTCTGGGAGCTGGAGGTACGATCACTGAACCCGTGGGCCGGCACCCTGTGCATCGAACAAGGATGGCTGTGCACCCTGCTGGCAAGTTTGCGGAGACCTCCTATGAGCCGCTGGAGCGTTATGATCACCACACGTTGTTAAGGCTCAGGCTTGCGACCGGACGAACGCATCAGATCCGGGTTCACATGCAACACAGGGGTCATCCTCTGATTGGGGACGCGGTCTATGGTGGGACGTATCGTCAACATCTGGACCAGTCCGACGAACTTCAGACGTTGATTCGGTCGTTTGACCGGCAGGCACTCCATGCGCATTCGTTATCGTTCATCCACCCTGGCCATGGGAAGTCGGTGTCGTACAAAGCGGCGTTGCCAGCAGACTTTGAAACACTGATTGAGGGACTCGAACTCGGATAATGATGGACCAAGATTGATGGCGAATGGGGGAACATCTGACATGCTGCAATGGCCATCCAATGTGTTCGTGAAAGTGACCAGCCATGTCGATGGCAACCTTGCACTGCATACCGGTGATAACCCGATTGAGGTGAATGCCAATCGTAAGCGTCTGGGGAGTGGATTGCCGGACACAGCAGTTTGGCTTCGGCAGGTTCATGGGACAGAGGTTGTCCAGATAGCGACTGGATGGACAGGAGAGGCGACGGCGGATGCGAGTTACAGCCAATTGCAGGATACACCGCTGGCTATTCTCGTCGCAGACTGCCTGCCTGCTGTGATTGCGAGTGTCGATGGACGGGAAATAGCTGCGGTTCATGCAGGATGGCGTGGTCTGGCGGATGGGATCCTCCACCGAGTGGTTTCTACATTTGAATCATCGTCGTTGGTTGCGTACCTGGGACCTTGCATAGGTCCCTGCCACTACGAAGTTGATGCGAAAGTCCGGGACCGGATGACTGACCAAGAACGTGGTACCGGCTTTGCTGTCAGTCGTGACGACCATTGGAACATGGACCTGCAACAGATTGCGCGAGATCAGCTGGAGGGGCGCGGTGTTGCGATAGAGCGCGCAGACGACAGATGTACCGCGTGTTCTGCTCTGTCAGGAGGGAAAGAGCAGCTTTACTCCCACCGCCTGGCATCAAAGAAGGGAACGGTGGAAATCAGACGATTTGCGGTCCTGGTCTGGCGACAGGCCCCCGGGAAGCCTGGTGCTAGGAGTTGTCCTGGATGATCTTTCGTGCGTCGTCTATCTTTTCCTGCTTCTCGGCCGGAGAAAGCACACGTTCTCCGCCGTCGTCACCTTTAATGCGAATTCGTGCAAACGCCTGCAATCGGACCAGATTGTCTAAGCCGATTTTACAGTTGCTTGCCCTGGTCTGTGCGGCTTCGGCCCCCAGGGACCGCGCGTTGCTCGGCGACCAGCGCGTCAGGATGAACGGCTGATGAAGATGCGCTGGTAACCGTCGTCGGCGAAGCGGTTGATTCTGTCTCGTAGCGTTCTCTGGAACGTCGCTACTTGGTGATGAGGCGTGCATTGTACCCTTGGGGATTTCGCTCGGCGTAGTTGGTGACGCCGCTTTCATCCACCCAGGTTTAGTATTCAGAAGCCGAGGACACCAGCGCCATTAATAGTCCGCAGGACAGCAGCCCAAGATGGGTGCAGATCTTATATTGCCTTGTTGATCAGGAACCAATCATGAATTTTGACATGAGGTTTGATACCTAAAACATTGTTGGTTAGAGAATATTTAATACTCAAATAGATGGTGATGAGAATGCGTAGCGATAATTCGACCTCAATTTCAACCTTGATGCGGCGATCATGGGCCCGGTGGGCGGTTCTTATGTGCGAGAAGGTGGGCGAAGAGGTCGACTAGAGGTGCGAAGAGTAGGCGAAACGGGCGTAAACATTGACGATGTGCCTGATTTCATTGAGAATGCTTCGCCTTTTCGCAGGTGGTGAGTTTGTACCTGCGGTGCGTTGACGCAGTCACGTAAGATTCGGTCCAAGATTCCAGAGGAAGAGTCAGTGGAGAGATTATCCGGAGCGGATGCAATCATTCGTTCTCTGCAGGAAGAAGGCGTCGATGTCATTTTTGGCTATCCTGGCGGAGCCGTGCTGCATATCTACGATGCTTTGTTTCAGCAGAACCAAGTGCGCCATATTCTGACCCGTCATGAGCAGGCTGCGACACACATGGCAGACGGCTATGCGCGCAGTACCGGCCGACCTGGGGTTGTACTGGTGACCTCGGGACCGGGGGCGACCAATGCGGTGACGGGTATCGCAACGGCGTATATGGATTCTATTCCCCTGGTCGTGTTATCCGGACAGGTCCAGAGTCATCTGATCGGAACTGATTCCTTTCAGGAAACGGATATGGTCGGGATATCGCGTCCTATTGTGAAGCACAGCTTCCTGCTGAAAAGCGCAGAGGAAATCGCGCCAGCGATCAAGAAAGCGTTTGTGATCGCGACCTCGGGTCGACCCGGCCCTGTTGTGATCGATATCCCCAAGGACATCACCAACCCGACGGATCTTATTGACTTCGAATATCCCGATACGATCGAAATCCGAAGTTATAACCCTGCAAGCAAGGGTCATTCCGGGCAAATCCGGAAAGCCGTGTCGATGATCATGGAAGCGGAAAGACCGGTGATTTATAGCGGTGGCGGTGTTATCCAGGGAGAGGGGTGTGAGCTCCTGACCCACTTGACGCGGACGTTGGGCTATCCGATCACCAATACCCTCATGGGCCTGGGTGCGTACCCGGGAACAGATCCGCAGTTTCTGGGTATGTTGGGGATGCATGGGACCTATGAAGCGAATATGGCCATGCACCATAGTGATCTGATTCTCGCGATTGGCGCACGTTTTGATGATCGGGTCACCAATACGGTTCCACTTTTCTGCCCGACCGCGAAGATTGTGCATGTGGACGTGGATCCTGCGTCTATCTCTAAGAATGTCACAGTTGATGTTCCTATCGTGGGTGAGGTCACTCAGGTACTTGAGGAAATGAACCAGTTGGTCGACGCCCAGATCGGTGAGCGTACTGAGGGTCAGAAGAATGTGCTGGCTGACTGGTGGACACAAATCGAGGGGTGGCGCGGACAGGATTGTCTGAAGGTTATTCGTGAGGACGATGATAAGCAGATCAAGCCGCAAGAAGCTGTTCAGGCCGCGTATGAGTTGTCTGGTGGCGATGCGTACGTGACATCGGATGTGGGTCAGCATCAGATGTTTGCAGCACTCTATCATCCGTTTGATCAGCCCCGTAAGTGGATCAATTCGGGTGGACTTGGCACGATGGGGTTTGGCTTGCCTGCAGCCATGGGTGTCCAGCTTGCTTTCCCTGATGAGCAGGTCATCTGCATCACAGGGGAAGGCAGTATTCAGATGAATATTCAGGAGCTGTCCACGTGCTCACAGTACGGGCTGCCAATCAAGATCATCAACGTCAATAACCAAGCTCTTGGCATGGTTAAACAGTGGCAGGACATGCAGTATGAAGGGCGTCACGCCCATAGCTATATGCAATCATTGCCGGATTTCGTTGGACTCGTGGAGGCCTACGGACACGTCGGTTTCAGGATAGAAACTGTTGATGACCTTGAGCCAATGATGAAAAAGGCCTTCTCTTTGAAAGATCGCCTGGTGTTCGTGGATGTTCTTGTGGATCCAGAGGAGCACGTGTACCCCATGTTCGTGGCTCCAAACGGCTCAATGCGTGATATGTGGCTGCGCAGGGGAGTACGAACCTGATGAGAAGGATTCTCAGCGTATTACTCGAGAACGAGGCGGGTGCCCTATCTCGCGTCGTAGGGTTATTTGCCCAACGCAATTACAATATTGAAACCCTTACGGTGGCGCCGACCGAAGATCAGAGCTTGTCTCGTCTCACACTGACCACGCACGGTAATGACCGGGAAATCGAACAGATCACGAAACAACTCAACAAGCTGATTGAAGTCGTTAAACTGGTGGATCTTACGGATGGCAGTCACGTTGAGCGCGAGCTGATGCTGGTCAAAATAAGGGCAACGAGTAGTCAACGAGCAGAAATAAAGCGTACAGCTGACATCTTCAGGGGCCAGATCGTCGATGTGACCGGAAGTACGTATACGATTCAGCTCACGGGCACCAAGGATAAGCTGGACGCCTTTATCGGGGCGTTGGGTGACGCAGTCATCATGGAGGTTGTCCGATCTGGCAGTTCCGGGCTTTCACGGGGTGAGAAGGTCCTGGCAATTTAGTGTGTTTCCGGGTTGCCCTTTTCTGAGGACTACAGATGGCAAACAGAGAAGGTTCGGAAGACGCGGAACCAGTCATTCCGTTTAGTGCCACCGACCGTCAGCCTGAGACAGGACCGCAAGAGGATGATGTCGTACCTGCAGGCGAACGAGCAGGCATTCGTCGTGGTATCTACCTTCTGCCCAATATGGTCACGACCGGCGCCTTGTTCTCGGGCTTCTATGCGATCATCGCAGCGATGACTGACAGGCATGAGAGCGCGGCGATTGCCATCGTAATCGCCGGATTTCTGGACGCGCTGGATGGTCGAATCGCGAGGATGACCAACACGCAGAGTGAGTTTGGCGTTCAGTACGACAGCCTTTCGGATCTGGTCGCTTTCGGTGTAGCCCCCGCGGTACTGATGTTCTCTTTCAGTTTGTCAGATCTGGGGAAATTCGGGTGGACGATCGCCTTTATCTATATGGCCTGTGCCGCGCTAAGGCTTGCTAGGTTCAACACCAGGCCAGACAACGCGGTGTTCACCGGTCTGGCAAGCCCTGCGGCAGCTGGTACGTCGGCAACCTGTGTATGGGTATGGGTCGATAACGGATTATATTCCGGGATGGAAATGGCGCTTCCCATGGCTGTCATGACGGTGGTACTGGCGTTGTTGATGGTGAGTAATATCAGGTACTTCAGTCCCAAGCAGATTGATCTCAAGGGACGGGTCTCCTTTTTCTCCATGCTGATTGTGATTGTGTTGTTCGCGTTCATCTTCACCTACCCACCCGGTCTTCTGCTGGTGATTGGTATCCTCTACACGGCTTCCGGCCCCATTGATGCCGTAAGACGACGTTACCGGCGTCAAGATGACACTTTGCAGGATCTATAAATTATTGATTATCAAGGTTTTAGGGTGGGCATCGAACTTTCCTGCCGGTTCTTTCAAAAAATTCGGACACGGGTGTTGTTTTCAGGTTTGACCTGCGTATAATTCGCCCCCTCGACACGGGTCGAGCTGGTTGTCGCAAGCAATCAGGGGTCTGGAGGCGGCACTGAGTGCAGCGTTCAAGCCTGACATAGGATCCCATCGCGACCACCTTCTGAGATATCAGCTCAGCGTGGGTTTTGTCGCGCTAAAGGTTCTCTGTCACAGCTCTTTAACAGTTAGGAAAACACGCAATAGGTGTGGGTACTTGAATGGTGGATGTCAGATACATTCAGCATCAAGACCAACAATTTATTGAGAACTTCTCTGAATGAAGCCATTTCGGTGGTTTTATTTGGGATCTAGTTACTTGATTAACGGTGTTCACCATAACCGAAAGGAATTGGGACGAACACAGTATGGTAGTTTTGCTGAGCCAGGAAGCGAGTATCTTCGGATACGAGCAACCTGAAAAGATTTGCGGACTCTATCCGCAACAGGGAACTGAGGGAGCCCCAAAAGGGCGTAACGAGGGGAACTGGATTAATACTCTTAAATTGAAGAGTTTGATCATGGCTCAGATTGAACGTTGGCGGCAGGCCTCATACATGCAAGTCGAACGGTAACAGCGGAGCTTGCTCCGGCTGACGAGTGGCGGACGGGTGAGTAACGCGTAGGAATCTGCCCAGTAGTGGGGGACAGCCCGAGGAAACTCGGATTAATACCGCATACGCCCTAAGGGGGAAAGGGGGCCTTTGGCTCTCGCTATTGGAGGAGCCTGCGTTGGATTAGCTAGTTGGTGGGGTAACGGCCTACCAAGGCGACGATCCATAGCTGGTCTGAGAGGACGATCAGCCACACTGGGACTGAGACACGGCCCAGACTCCTACGGGGGGCAGCAGTAAGGAATCTTGTGCAATGGGGGAAACCCTGACACAGCCATGCCGCGTGTGTGAAGAAGGCCTTAGGGTTGTAAAGCACTTTCAGTAGAGACGAATTAGCGGGGTTAATAGCCCCGTGAAATGACTTAACCTACAGAAGAAGATCCGGCTAACTCCGTGCCAGCAGCCGCGGTAATACGGAGGGTGCAAACGTTAATCGGAATTACTGGGCGTAAAGCGCGCGTAGGTGGTTCATTAAGTGGGATGTGAAAGCCCTGGGCTTAACCTGGGAACTGCATTCCAAACTGGCGAACTAGAGTACGATAGAGGGGGGTAGAATTCACAGTGTAGCGGTGAAATGCGTAGATATTGTGAGGAATACCAGTGGCGAAGGCGGCCCCCTGGATTGATACTGACACTCAGTGTGCGAAAGCGTGGGGAGCAAACAGGATTAGATACC
>NTKD01000039.1 GCA_002457275.1 OM182 bacterium MED-G24 | reverse complement strand
ATCCGGGCTGATGACGACCTGACCCTTTGCGTACTCGCCACACCGGCACACCGGCTCATGGGTGAGCTGGAAGCGCGCAACGATACCCAACAGATCTTGAAGGATATTGATACCTACCTGCAAGAATATGGTCACCAGGGATACAGCCTGGACTTCTGTGAGCCAACACAGCAGGAAGACCCCTCTGCCCTCTTCGTCACCCTGAAGAACATGGTGCGGCGCAAGGACTACGACCCGGTACAACACGAGGAAGAAGCGGCCCGTAAGAAAGACAAAGCGATGAACGAGATTGCTGAGCTGCTCTCGGGACTTCAGTACTGGCAGTTCCGTTACCGGCTGTGGTTTGCGAACAAGTACTACCCCATGCGTGAAGAATCCTGTTTTGTACTGGGCATGGCCTGGCCGGTCCTGCGCCCCATGGCTTCCGAGTTGGGGCGACGCATGGTGGAGGTTGGCACGTTCAAACAACCCGAAGATATCTACCACATGTATAGCGCTGAACTTGAAGAATCGATGGCGCTGCGCGCAGACAACAAGGCGAAGCCGGAACTCGCCGAACTGGCGCAAGAACGACGAGACCTGCGCGAGCGACGCAAGCTTCTGCACCCGCCCGGAACCTGCCCGCCTGAGGCGAGCGACTCACCGGGTATCGCCTTCAAGGAAACCCAGATCAAGAACGACGACAGCAGCGATACGCTAATGGGTATCCCGGTCAGCCCCGGTACAATTACCGCCGAGGCCAGTGTGATCATGAACCCGTCCGAGTTCAGCAACATGATCCCCGGGTCTATATTGGTCTGCCCCATGACGTCACCTGCCTGGACGCAGCTCTTTGCGCACGCACAGGGACTGGTCACCGACATCGGCGGTATCCTGGGCCACGGTTCCATCGTTGCACGTGAGTACGGGATTCCCGCGGTTGTGGGTACCGGTAACTGCACCCAGCGCATCAAGCACGGTCAGATGATCGAGGTGGATGGCGATGGTGGCACGGTGACATTACTCGACGACTAAGGGGCGAAACACGCATTAGCGGTTCCCCCCCAGAGGTTGAATCGGGTAAAAGGCGACCATGAAGATCCCGAAACGCATTCAACCCCTGATCGATGACGGCATTGTTGATGCCGTCATCAGTCGACTGATGAGCGGCAAGGAAGCGGACGTCTTTGTGGTGCGCTGCGGTTCCGAGGTGCGTTGTGCCAAGGTATACAAGGAAGCTAGGAAGCGCAGTTTCAAGCAGGCAGTGCACTACACGGAAGGCCGAAAGGTGCGCAACAGCCGGCGCGAACGCGCCATGAAGAAGGGTTCAAAGTACGGACGCCAGGAAACGGAGGCGGTCTGGCAGACCACCGAGGTGGATGCCCTGTATAAGCTCGCCGATGCGGATGTCAGAGTGCCAACGCCGCATGGTTGTGTCGACGGCGTGCTGTTGATGGAACTCATCTGCGACGCTAACGGCGATGTTGCCCCAAGGCTCGCTGACGTGACCATGACCGCAGAGAAGGCGATCAGGGATCACGCGCAGATGATGGTCTATGTAGCCCGGATGCTCTGTGCCGGGCTGGTTCACGGCGACCTGTCAGAATTCAATGTACTGGTCAATGACGACGGCCCCGTCATCATTGACCTGCCGCAGGTCGTTCAGGCGGCCGGGAACAATCACGCTGAGTCGATGCTGTACCGGGATGTCGACAATCTCACGAACTACTACGGGCAGTTCGCACCCGTGTTGCTTGAAGGTAAATTCTCGAAGGAACTCTGGGCGCTCTTTGAGGCAGGTGAATTACATGCCAATACCGTGCTCACAGGCCATTTTGAAGAAGACCTGAAATCAGCGGATGTCGATGCCGTGATGACTGAGATCAATGCGGCGATTGAGGAAGAGGAAGCGAGACTGGAGCGTATTCAGTCGGCGGAGTGACGCGAACTGTCATACCGAGCCGAAGGCGTGGGAATCTACCGCGCTTGGAACGACGGTCCTTCCCACAGCAACGTGCCCGAAACAGACTTTCCTGTACAACTCAGGACTGACTCGCCCCGAGAGACAAGCGATGCGCAAGATTTTCCTACTCTTTTTCATGACAATCACAGCCTGCGCGACCGTCAGTCAACATCCGGTCGCAGGAACCTAGGATGTCACCATCACCTCACCTCGCGGTGAGAACACGGGCGTTGTCACCCTGACAGAAGACATGACCGGCACATTGACCGGCAGTCAGGGCCGTGTCACAGAGCTGACTGGCATCACCTTTGAAGACGGGCAACTCTCATTCAGCATGATTTTCGAAACAGCGCAGCGTGATCTGAACCTGACATTCTCCGGGACGGTTAACGGCGACTCATTGACGGGTGTCGTCAAAACGCCATCCGGCGAAAACCAGACGACCGGGACGCGACGACCGTTGGAATGAGCACTACATAGGGTATTTCGCATCATCGCCAATCTCACAACCGCCGAGATTGGCAAAGCGCGAATTCAGCATGTAGCCACAAATGGCCCAGGTCAGCTGTGCAATTTGCCTTGGCGTGAAAAGTTCGGCCATGGCCGTCAGCGTTTCTTCCGATGGCATGGCATCAACGGTGACCTCCGTCGTGAATCGCAGCACCAGC
The DNA here is from genome assembly GCA_002457275.1 of OM182 bacterium MED-G24. Lineage (GTDB taxonomy): Bacteria > Pseudomonadota > Gammaproteobacteria > Pseudomonadales > Azotimanducaceae > UBA7451. Next base: position 16,848 of record NTKD01000039.1, on the reverse strand, counting down.
TTTTCGGACTCGTTGAACAGATCCGACGTCAGGTCACCGGCGATGATGGCGTCGACCTGTTCCTGAGTCCCGCCCCGCCTGATCATCCCGCGGCCATGATTACCCCATTCATAAGAGGATTTACTTAAGACACTGGTATGGACCACAGCGATTTCTTTCAGAAACAGCGGCATGCCGTCTTCCTCTTCAGTCCAGATGGTTCGATTGAAATTGGTATAGGCCACAAACGCGTCCGGGGTATGCGCCCACACGTGGAAAATCGCCAGGTCAAACGGGTAACTACCCCATTTTTCTTTCAATGCTGGATCGGTGGCATCGTCTTTAGACAGGTGTGGCAGGTGCTTCATAGGGTTCCAGGCGGATTCGTGAAATTGAGTGCTAGTCTAACCCGCGCACAGGGTGGTTTCTTCGAGAATGCTTCGGTGATGGTGACAATCAGTTTTGTTGCAATACCTGCTGATGGGCTAACAACCAATCCACTTGCTCCCGGGTATCAGGTACAGGCTCACCACGCGCCTTGGCCACCTGCCTGAAGGCTGCGTGTGGTTCCTTTCCGTGCCGCACCAATAGCGACCCCGCAAACAGACCGGTGCGGCCGATTCCCGCCCAGCAGTGTGCAACCCCAAGGCCGCCACCGACAACATGGTCATACGTCGCGACAACCGCATCGATGAAATCTTGCGATGATGATGGCGCGGAACGATCCCTTACCGGTGTGTGAATGAACGCAACGTCATGTGACCGGCACACCATGTCTTCCAACATCAGCCCGAGGGCCTGTGTGTTCAGTTCATCCAGCAGCGACACGACGAGGGTGATTCCCAGCGACTTCAGATGCGCGATCTCGCCATCCAGGTAGACGCCGCCCATGGGTTTTTCCATAGCATAGAAGTGGCCTCTACCCAGTGTGGCGATTGAGATGGGTTTTGGGGGCATGGGCGTAAGGTAGCATGTGGTGCTGCAGTTCTTCACATCGCAGGAACGGGAAGCCCGAGGCCCTCACATCGCTAACGCTCCTCAGGGCAGGCCCTACTAGGTTCCTCAGGATGACAATGCCGGGGAATACGCCTCCAGCTCATCCGTGCGCATCACAAACCGCTTCTTCTCTTTCCCATCGGAATACGCAATCTTCATGGCAAGACGCGGCGTATCAGTTGTGTTGGGCCCAGTCGTATGCGCCTCAAAACTATCGAAAGCCACCGCCTCCCCTTTTGCAAGGTCAACGGCTACCATTGTCTTTTTCATTTCTTCCGCAACGTCATCCGGAATCACAATAGGAAACCCACCCGCCTGATCTTTATCATACAAATGATCGAGAACGGTTTCGGTATTGAACGACGACATCCCATCGACACTCACTTCGTGGTCGCGACGCAACATCAGTCCTCCGTTTTCTTCCGACAGATCGTCGAGCGCAATCCATACGGAAAAGATCGTGGGTTTCGGATCGCGGGCAACCCAGTAGGCCCTGTCCTGGTGTAGCGCGGTGCCAGGCGCACCAGCCCCCTTGATCAACAGACTGGCATGATCAACCACCGGAACTTCCAGATTCACAATGTCAGCGATCTGAGGCCACAAGCACTGATGCAGTTGTTGCAACAGGTGCAGGTTATTATCTGTGGAGCCACCGTCTTCAAAAAAATCTTTGCCGAAGGTGATGGAACTATCGCTCTGTGATGACGCAATGAGGTCGCTGGCTCGCGCCAACACGGCATCAATTGTCGTGATCGAAATACGCGAAGTTAGCCTGCTCCACATGATCCTGATTCCCTATTGTAGACATCAACACACGTTGATCAACCGTATCACCGCGGCGATCACGATACATTGCTCGATGGAAACTATTCTCCCAATGTCGACTCAAACGCTGCCATGTGCCTGTTCAGCCGCTCCAAAGCGAGCACAGGGTCATCATTGAACACCTACCCTGAAACAAAAGCCATCACCGCACGACTTGCAGCGTTGCACGTTGTCACCAGTTCGTCGGAATAGCCATAGTCCCTGATCGCATCCTCAAACTCATCGACATGAATGACGCTCGGTCGATCAGCTTCGGCGAAGACATCCAGCACATCGAGCTCGTAGTCGGTATAGCGCAGCATGCCTCTACCACTCCAGGTCGGTGAAGCCACGTTGGCATAGACTTCGACCGGCTTGCCTTGGCGATCTGAGACCTCTAGCAGGTTGACGTGGTGACTCGCTGAAAAGTACATTCTGATGAATTGCCACTGCGTCCAGGCCAACTCGCCGTTCGCGCGGATCTCGGGACCGGACGGGGTCTCCACAACCTACCGAATACTGGATTGAAGAATCAGCGCGCCCGAACAGTATCGGTAACAATGGCCATCGGGTTTGAGGGGTTCAACTCGGATTGATTCTTCACGGGCCACGATGTGCCTGACTTCCTTTACGTTGTGTGGTGACTGGGCTGGGTCATCTTAGCTTTCGTGGGTGTTGAGTAGAAGTCGACGGGTTGTGGCATTCCGAGCTGTATACGTGGGGATCTAAAGCTCATGGAACTGCGGTTTCACATCGCAGGAACTGAAAGCCCGAGATCCTCGCGTCACTCCGTTCCTCAGGATGACGGAGCAATTAGGAGGAAGCAGACTCCCGCTAGATCGGCACAAACGGCTCCGGACGATCCGCAACCGGCAGACTCTCCAGGTACAGCGACTGGCTCGGGAATGCGAATGATGCATCCGCCTCATCGACGATGTGCATGATCTCCAGGAAGAGTTGCTCTTTGATACGCAGCCACTCACCCCATACGATCGTACGGGTGAAACAATACACCAGGAAGTCGACCGAGGAATCGTTGAAGCTGTCGACGCACACGAACGTGGTCGCCTCTTCAGGATTCACGAAGTCCTCGTTATCGACCATGCACGCCTCGATGCCATCTCGGATCTGTTTCAGCTGATCCACTGTCCTTCGATATTCCACGCCAACGATCCAGTTGGCGCCTGAACGTCATCTCACTGAGATTGGTCACGGCAGTGTCAGACAGGATCGTGTTCGGCAGGTACACCGGCGCTTTGTCGATTCGGCGCACCAGCGTCGAACGAAAGCCAATCTCCTCGACGTGACCTTAAACAACACCATCCACCTGGGTCCAGTCTCCACGTTTGAAGCGTTGTTCGGCCAAGATCAGCACACCTGCTATGCGGTTCTTGAACAAGTCCTGCGCACCCAGGGCAACGACTACGCCGAACAGGCCCCAGCCAGCCAGGATCGGCCCCACTTCGATACCCAAGGCCTCCAGGATCGTCGCGCCACCCACCAACACAAACAGGGTCTTGATGGCCTTGACCACCCAGGCCTGCATCTCTTCGTTGAACACGCCTTCGAGCTTACCCAGCACCACGCTGAGCGGCGCCACCATCTGGTAGAAGAACCAGAACAGGTTGAAAATCACGAGCCTGATGGAGACGTTCAGTAAAAACGTCGCCGCCACATCTTCAAGGGCCAGGTATTGCATCGCAAAGAAAACGCCATGACCACCGGCACAAGCCGAGCCGGAGCCTCAATGGTGTCTACCACCTGGTCATCCAACTCGGTACGCGTTTTTTTGGCCAGGTGTCTCATCGTACCCAGCACCACATAACTGGCAGCACGCCGCAACACGATGAACGCCAGAAAGATGAGCAGCGCGACCAGCAGGTTGGTCAGATCCACACCACCCAGGCCGCCTTACCACACACGGGCAATGAGATTCAGAAAGGCGTCTATTGCATCCATATCAACACATCAACTAACAAGCACCCTTGCGCTACGCGTCCGCGCTGGGTCGTCAGTGAGCAGGGGTTGGGGATTCACGCAGAGTTCACGACAGGAAGAAACGCCCAACTACAACGCTTGGATTCGCGGCACGACTTCGAATATCCAGAGCGAGCCGTTCGAAACGCTGTCCAGGGGCACTGTACCGCCAACATACTTGCTTGACAGTTCCGCCAGCACCGGGACCAGCACTGGATCATCCGTCAGCCTCACCAACGACCGGGAATAGATAACATCATCAACACGCAGCAGGATTCGACCATCGTGCTCCACTTCTATGGGCCACTGTTTCCATAGTCTTCCCCAGGTGGTATCCATGTACCCGCAGGGGATGAAAATGCGGCCATCCACTTCAAGAATCCATGTCACCCGCGATCGTTCCGGTTGCAACGACTGAAACGCCACCTCCGCCCGGTCATGCAGAAAGCGCCAGTCAGGCTCCGGACCAGAATAATGCGCACCACTGGTGAACGGTCCACCGGCCAGGATTTCGATCGGGCCGTCATTGACGCGGACGACGGCGACAAGCACAAGGCTGATGACAACCACGAGCGCAAGCAACGCCAGCCCCGTATTGCGGAGAACGCGCAGAATCCTCACAACGACATCGCCAGTGAACCGCTATCCACCACGCTGGTCAGCCGCCTTGAACGTAATGGCCATGTTGCTGCGCGGAATCACCTCACCGATGACGACTGAATCAACATAACCGGACGCTCTCAGTCGCGCGCACAGCGCGTCAGCTTGATCAGCCGCAACCGACAACAACAGCCCACCTGCCGTCTGCGGATCAAACAACATTTCGAAGTTGGGATGAGCCGATTCATCCATGCCTGCCACCGATCGATCATTGCCCTCATGCAACGAACTCTTGAGGCCACTTTCCATCAGCTCACGGGCCCCGGGTAACAGTGGCAGAACATCAAGATCCAGACGGGCGCTCACCTTTGAAGCACGCAACATCTCGGACAGGTGTCCTGCCAGGCCAAAGCCGGTGACATCCGTCGCCGCGGCAACCGCATGCTCACTCATCAGTGGCACGGCCTGTCGATTGGAGACCAGCATGTTCTGTAGTGCACCATCGACGTAGCGCCCCGGTGACTTACCCTGCATATGCGCCGCGAGGATCACGCCCGTGCCCAGCGCCTTGGTCAGCACGAGGTATTCACCCGGTTGCATGCCGCCTTTGATTTTCAGGTGTGCCGCATCCATCGCACCGTTCACGGCCAGCCCCACGGTCAGCTCAGTTCCCTCGTTGGAATGCCCACCGGAAAGTGGTGTGCCCTCCTCAGCCAGCTGCTCAGTAATCCCCATCAGCACCTGTTTCAGGATCGCTCGTGTTTTCGGTGGTCGTGCATAGGGAATCGTCACCATTGCGAGGGCATCAAGAGGCGTTGCGCCCATGGCGTAGATGTCAGAGAGTGCATGAACCACCGCGATCCGTGCAAACAGGTACGGGTCGTCGATGAACGATCGAAAACTGTCCACGGTGTGTAGTAGCTTCTGGCCCGGAGGCATATCCAAGATCGCAGCGTCGTCCAGGCTATCCGTGTTCAGGCCGATTTCATCCAGAACCTCTTTCAGTAGTTCACCGCTGACTTTTGAGCCACATCCGGCGCACTGCATCTGCGTATCAAAATCGGTCAGCAACCCTGTCGGTGCAGGCGCCTTCATCTCCGGCAGGTCGTTGAACCGTGCCATGAAACGACGATCGATCCAGTCCTTCCAGCGCCAGATGACAGCGCCGGAGACACTCACGCCATTTCTCGCAGCCACCGCACGTTGATCGCCTGTGGAAATCAATGACAGAAAATCAGTCTGCGGTTTGAATGTCTTGAGTGGTTTTTCCTGCAGGTGGCGTGACAGGTTCTGATGCAGCACCGGCCCGGCGCGCACCGCATAGACCCCTGCTTTGGGTCTGGGGTGGATCAGGCTGGCAATGTCACCGGCAGCAAAAACATCGGGATGACTGGCAGACTGCAGCGCATTGTTCACTTTGATGAACCCACGATCATCCAGAGCGAGATCGGTATCTGCCAACCAGGATTGAGACGCGGCTTCCGTCACCCAGAACACCGCAGCCACGGTCTGCCGCCTGCCGTCTGCCGCACACAGCGTCCGTGCATTGCTGTCACCGTCCGCTGTAACGTCCGTCACTCGGAAGTGCGTGTGCACTTCAAAATCCCGGGCAACCAGCAACTGATCAAACTGCCGCTGCACGCCGCCCGGATAGGACGGTAGTGAATGCTGGCCATCGAGAAACAGATGGTAAGCCCCATCAAACGTATTGCGCAGACGATGCTGAACCGCGAGAGCCAACTCCACACCCCCGGCACCCGCGCCCACAAAACCGATGCTGCGAACGGACCCGCCATGGACCGCCTCCTCGAACGTGGCGAATCGATCCAGGAACGTGCTGATGGGTTTCACCGGAATAACGTGGTCAGCACCGTTCACTGCAAGCGATGGGGTAATGCCAATATCGATGGACAACACATCAAAGGGAATCGGTGGACGCCCTGGCACATGGACGAGTTTGTTCTCCGTGTCGATGGCCTGGGCGGCGCCACGCACAAAACCGGCACCAGCAAACTGACAGAGCGGCAGCAGTTCAATATGCATGTCGTCCTGGGTGTAATGCCCGGCCACTGCACCGGGCAACATGCCCGAGTAGGGCGAGCGAACGTCCGGGGATATCAACGTGATCCGAAGCCCAGGCAACGGTGTCATGCCAAACTTGCGCAATACGATCACATGGCTGTGTCCGCCACCCAGCAACACCAGGTCTTTTGCGATGGGAGCCTGCGACTGCACGGTCTATTCAGCCTGACGCTGATCCTCAGCGGCGGGTGCATCATCCACTGGTGGCGAGGGTGCACGGTCGCGCAGGGCCGCTTCGACGCGTCGCTTGATGAACGCCGCAAGTTTGTTAGTGGCGACCAGCGCTTCCGGGACGCGTTTGCCCATAAGATGGAAGACGTGGGCCATCTTCGGCCACTCCTCCAGCGCCACATCGACACTACTCACCTGCAGGCGATCGCGCAGTCGTGTGGCGTCAGACCGCAGCACCTCGGTCGTACCCACATGGATCAGGGTTGCGGGAAACCCTCGATGATCCGCAAAGAGTGGCGACGCAAGGGTTGCACTCGCGTCCCGGTTGCCAACGTACGCCGAGGCAGCCAGCCGAAGCGCGCCAGGCGTCAACATGGGATCTGCCTTCGCATTTGTTTCGATACTGGGGCCCGATAATGTCAGGTCCGTCCAGGGCGAGATCAGTGCACATGCCGCCGGCATGGGTAGGCCTTCACTACGCATGGCCGACAACATCGCCAGGGTCAGCCCGCCACCCGCAGAATCACCAGCCACCGCGATGGCTTCTGGTGCGATACCTGAATCCAGCAAATGACGGTAAACAGCGGACGCATCACCCACGGCCACGGGAAAAGGGTGCGTCGGCGCCAGTCGGTAGTCGGGGACCAGCACGCGCATACCCGTTTCGCCGCACAGGCGCGCCGCCAGATCGCGATAGTGGGCGGGCGTTCCAACGATATAACCACCCCCATGCAGGTAGAGCAGTACACGCTCCGGTCGTGTATCGGGACCACTGATCCATTCGCAGGGCACTTCACTGAGCGTCTCCCGGTCCAGGGCATACCCTGCCGGTACCATGTCGTTGACCGGCGTCGCATCCATTCGGCGGCGCAGGCTCTCGATATCCGTCACACGATCCATGTGACACTTCACCATGTGTCTGATCACAAAGTTGGCAATACTGGCGCGCAGGCTCATCTGGGCTTCCGTTCTCGAATGCCGCCATCATACTATGATGTGATGGCAGACGGTTCCCCCAGTTCGCAAGACAAACAGCTCTCCCGCTCTGTGCGTGACCTGCATTGGTGCCTGCACAGCGCCCCCCTGATTGCAGAACCGCCTCAGGGCCATCCAACCAATCCCCGTCGTACGACCGAGGCTGATGAACAGGTGATCTGGCCAACACAGGCGTGGTACGAAGGTCTGTTACCTGACGACACTAGCAATGACACCGAGACTGAGCCACCTTCGCCACCGGATCCTCACCACTTTCGACTCGGCCTGCACTTCGAAGCACTGATTCGACACTGGCTGGCAATGTCTTCCCAGTACACCCTGGTTAAACACAACTGGCAGGTGATCGCGAACAAACGCACGATCGGCGAATTTGATTTGATCGTACGCGACCAGCTGACCGGCGAGCTTGAACACTGGGAACTGGCAATAAAGTTCTACCTCGGTACCGGGGACCTGTCGTGGCCCAACTGGTATGGCCCGAACCCCAGCGACCGGCTCGATCTGAAAACAAACAGACTGGTCACGCACCAGCTGACGTTGTCGACACAACCTGAACCAAGCGCGCTACTGGAGGCAGAACAGCTGTCCATCAAACGTGTCCGTTGTTTCATGAAAGGACGGCTGTACTATCCACACCGCCAAAATCCACACCCACACTATCCACAACGCAATCCACACCCGCTAAAGGACAACCCCGCTTCCACTCACGATGCTCCGCTCCCGCAGGTCAAGGTGCACCCTGCCCACGTGCACCATGACCACAACACGGGCTGGTGGCTACCGTCGGATGGTCTCCGTGACGCGTTTGATGCCTCGAGCCGGTTTATCTATCTGCCGAAACGACTATGGTTGTCCTCGCTGACGGCTGATGACGTCGCAGACACGCTGGATCTGAGTGATGTCACCACGATGTTGCATGCGCCCCGCGCACAACAGGCCATCCAGTTTGCAGAGGTCACCCATGAAGGCGAAATCTCCCGCGGCTTTGTAGTGTCGTCCCGGTGGCTGGAACGTGTAGGATGACATGTTGAGAACGTATTTTTAATACGACACACTCACACGATACGTATTGAATGCGTATGAGAAAGGACCGCAGCCTATGACACTCAACGCGCTGCCTGATGTTGACCACCTGGATACTGCCTGGCTCAGCGAAGCTGTTGGACGAAAAGTCGAAAGCTTCAACATCGACGATCTGTCAGGTGAAGGCTACAACTCTCGCCTGTACCGGGTGAACGTCGCATGGCAGGAACAGAACGAGGGTAGTCCTGATTCATTCATCCTGAAACTGATGGCGGACGACCCGGTGGGCGGTGCCATCACCACCAACAACGAGGTGTTTCGAGAGGCGGCCTGCTATCGGCACCTGGGTGAGGATCTGATGTCTGTCGTGCCCCGCGCCTACGTCACCACCGAGGACAAGGACCAGGGGCACCTGACGTTGCTGCTGGAAGATCTTGGTGACATCCCGCACAAGCCGTTTCGTGCGGATCTGGACACCTCACTCGCCGCAGTTCGGGCAATTGCCCAGGTGCATGCACGATTCTGGGAAGGGGATCTGCTCAATGCCCCGGAGTTCCACCCCAATGAGTTCAACCTCGAAGAGCTTTCCCGAACTCTGACAGAGAGTCTTGCCCTATCGAAGCAACGCGAGGTGATGCACCCCTATCTCGATGAGTGTATCGGGTATGTGCTGGTGATGGCCCCACGACTTGTACGACTCATGCAGAATTTTGACGACCGTAACTCCACGCTCATTCATGGTGACTTCCACTGTCGCAACGTGCATACGGTAGGTGACCGGCTCATGATCTTCGACTGGCAGAACAGCCAGCGCGGCAGCGCCGTCACAGACGTCGCATACTGGATCATGACATCGGTGGACGTCACGGACCGCCCACAGTTCCAGCCACAGTTGCTGTCCGCCTATCACAAGGCACTGGTGGCCGCAGGTGTCACAGACTACTCTGAAGAACAGTTGAAGGCAGACTACAAGACCCAGGCCAGCCAGATGGTGACACAGATCTATTGTTACCAGGCGCTGGTTGAGATGCCGGACGATGAAATCAATGACTTCCTCAATCGAGCAGATGCGGTCGCGCAGGACTTGGGTATGCGGAGCCAGTTGCGAACAGCACGCGTGCTGGTACCTGTGATTGCGTGGTTGCAGCGTTTGGGACGTCGATTGAGTGGTGGCGGAAAATAATCCGCGTCATCCTGAGTGGAGCGACGCGATGACACAATCTGTCACCCCGAGGAGCGTAGCAACGGGAGGGTCTACAGCTTTCAGTAGCCTGCGACGTAACACGGATCGCAGGTACGGTAAGCCCGAGATTCCCACGCCTTCGGCTCGGAATGACCGATAGGTCACCCTGAGGAGCGGAACGACACGAATCAGGACGGACCCAGCTACCTCTCTTGTGAAACCCCGAGTACTAGAGGCTCGAGATCACACAGACATCAGATGGTAGCCGGGCCCTTAACTGTCAGATAACCGTTGTTTAAGCGCAGCGACCCTGGCTTCGACGGCGGCGCCCTCTTCACCCACCGACAACCACCACAGCACATCAACCAGCGCGTACAGCAGACGCGCGCCCGGTAGTCGGTGTTCCAGATCACCCTCGTCCTCGTAACCAGCAAGCAGTGCGCTAACGTGGCTATCGTTCAGCGCCCCCATCTCGACCAGGACCGCCACATCAAACGCCGGATCGCCCAGACGCGCGTATTCCCAATCGATGGCCACTAGACCGTCTGGGGTTTGAATGAGATTCTCCCGCGACAGATCGTTGTGACACAGGCAAACGTGTTCGGGTGGGTGATAAGCGTCGCTGATGGTGGAGAGACAACGCGCCAATGTGTCGTGCTCGTAGGCACATCGATCAACGAGCGCTTCCGCATAGTGCAACGGCTCCAGCACATCATCGACGGCTGTTTCAATCCGATGGATATGCCTGAACAAACGTCCTACGGCAGCCAACGACATCTCGTTGGCAAGGTCCGGATAGCGCCCACCGAAGTACCTGGTCACAAGACAGGTCTCTGACTGGTATACCGGAGCATCCATCACACCGGCAGCCGACACCGCGTCAATCACCTGGCGTTCACGTGGTCGATCGATACCTGGCAACAGCCTCTTAGTGTTGAGTCGAAGCGACCACTGCTGTGTTCCCGCGGTAATAAGAAAGTTGTCGTTGGTGAAACCATCCAGTGACCTGACCACTGTCGGTCGTGAACGCACCTCAGCCTGCCAGTCAGGCCAGGTGTCGAGCGATGCGTTCAGGCGGTCTGACTGCGATAGCGTCGAAGCCATGTCGCCCAGCCGAAGAAGATGATTACGCTGTAGACAGCAAAAAGCAGTGCGGTGAAGTAGAGCTCCCTGTCGAGATACAGATAGATGGAGATGGCATCAATCACCAACCAATAAATCCAGTTTTCCAGGATCTTTCTAGCCACCATAAGGGTCGTGACTATCGCACCCCAGGTCGTCAGCGAATCCAGCAGCGGCAGCTCTGCATCAGTGTAGGTGTGCAACAGGAACGTGGACGACGCCGTCGCGACGGCAATCAGCGCCAGGGCGATCACATGCTGCTGGACGTTCCAGGTACTGATCGCAAGCGTGGCCCCTTCGTTGCCGCCCTTCCGCCATTGTTGCCAGCCATACCCGGCCATCGCCAGGTAGTAGATCTGCAGCCCGGACTCCATGTACAACTTCACATCAAAAAAGATGAACAGGAAGATCGCGGTGGACACGAACGCCGCATACCAACACGCGATGTGTTCACGTACCGCCAGCAGCAGGTACGCGATCGCGAAGACGACAGCGGTGAGTTCGAGCGCCCCACTGGCCATCATCTGCGCGAATAACGTTTCGACCATCAGGTGTCTGCCAGTCCGCGCAGATCATCCATCAGGAACTTGATGACAAAGATCCCCTTGCCATGGGTTTCCCAACTCCGGCGGATTTCGTCACGCAGCACGTCCATGATGATGTCGTAGTCGCCAAAGAGCTGCGTTGCAAGATCGTTTCGTTTGATGAGAATACCGGGCACGTTGGCAATCCTGTCAATGAACTCCTGGATGGCAGGAATATAATCATCGCTGAGTGGATACAGGCTGATATCGACGGACATTTCCATGCCGGAACTTCCTCTCTGTTTCTGACTAAAGATCCAGCTCTGCGGTCAATCCCACCACCCGAGGCTCACCAAACTGCAGATACGGTTCGGTGACATAGTCCTTTCTCGGATCGTTGCCAAAGCTGCCGAAACCACGAATGAACGTGTCCTCGTCAGTCAGGTTGCGGCCCCACAGGCTCACGGTCCAGTTGTCCATGCGATAACCGGTGCGACCGTTAACCAGCGTGTTGGATCCACTCATCACCGAATGCCGGTCCGAGAAGAAGAAGCTGTCTTTTGCGTCCACTCCCAGCTGACCAAACCAGGTGTCATTGTCGAAGCGCATGCCCACGCTGAACATGTAGCCCGGTGTCTGCGCCTGATCCCTGCCGGAGAGATCCTCGCCAAATTCATTGATGAACTCGTCAAACTCCGCCTGGAGCAAACCCACGTTGGTATACACGGCGAAGGCGTCAGACAGATAGAAATCCGCCTCTAATTCCATACCGAGGTTCGTTCCCTCCGCCGCATTGCCAGTAAAGTCGATAAACTCACTACTCCCGTCCATGCGTGGTCGCACCAATGAACTCTTCACCTGCTGGTCACGACGCAGGTCGTAGAACACCGCCGCGCGATAGCGGATACCACCATCTGCGGTTACGCCTTTGATGCCTGCCTCAATCTCCCAGAGGAACTCACTGTCGAACTCGCGCAGGTCCGCGTCCAAGGTGCCATCCGTATTGAAGCCACCCGCCTTGTAGCCTCGCGCCAGGCTGACATAAGTCATCGTGTTATCAGAGGTGGCAATGCGCAATGCCAGCTGACCACCCCACATGCCTTCGTCGGGTGAGAATGCGACGCCGTCTGAATCCACGTAGCTGGTATCGCGGTTTTCCCAACGCAGCCCGCTGGTCAGTTCCACCGTGTCAGACAGTCGCGTATCAAGCTGGAAAAACAACGCTGTGGTGGTGAAGTCGTAGGTGCTGGTGAAGTCGCCCGCCGCAAACGTGTACTGGCGAAGCAGATCCACGCTGGAATCGAGCCTGAACGCACCAACCACCCAATCGGTCGTGCCATTGAACAGGGTCGACGACTCGTTTGATAGCATCCGAACCTCGGCACTGGAATTGGACCGCTCGCGGATGTAGTTGTCGAAGGAGGTGTAACCAAACGGATGAATCCCGGTATAAGACCAGTCCTCGTCATAACCGTATTCCAGGTCTGAGCTGGAGGTGGTGCCAATCACTGCGATCGTCAGGCTGTCCATGGCTTCCTCATGGTGGAGCGAGAAGAAGCTAGAGGTCTGCCGATCGTGTCCCGGCTCATCAGAAAGGGTCGTGCGCGTATTATCGAGGGAGAACGCATCGTAGCCATTGTCGATATCAATGCGGCCCAACGTCAGGTCCGTACGTGATTCATCGTTCCAGTCGAACCGCAATCGACCACGCACCGTGGTTTCATCACGCGCATTGACGTCGTCACGATCCAGGAACGAGTTGTCGGTATAGCCATCACTCTCGTGGACTTCACCCGTCAGTCGGTAACTCACCAGATTACTCAGGGGGCCGGTCACAGCAGCGCCAACGGCACGCGTGCCGTAGTCACCGCCGGTCGCTCGCAGGCGGCCGCCAAATTCATCTTCCGGGTCGTTGGTCTTGATGTTGATCAGTCCTGCAAGGGCGTTGGCACCGTACCGAGTACCCTGCGGTCCACGCAGCACTTCGACCTGCGCCACGTCAAACAGCGTCGCAACGGAGCCGGCACCACTGAAATCAACATTGTCGATCAATACACCCACAGAATGGTTCAGTGGATCTGAGAACTGACTCCGTTCACCGATGCCTCGGATCTGGAAGAATCGCGCGCGGCCTGTGCCACCAGCGAAATTGATGTTCGGCACCACGTTGACCAGGTCCTCGATATGTTGTGCACCGCGCTCATCGATCTCTTCATTGCCAAGGACGCTGACGCTGTGTGGTGTTTCCATTTCGTTCTTACCCCGGAAATCAGCGGTGACAATGATCTCATCCAGCCCGGACTCCGCGAGGGTGAAGCTGCTGGCAATCAGCAGCGGGATGACCGGCAGCAGCCTTGAGTGTAAGCAAAACAGACGTTGGTGCATGAGACTCTCCAAGTGGTGCAAGAGACCCGGCAGGGTGGGCATCGGGGGGGAAGAAACCTTCCTTTTCCTACGCCGGCATTAACCGGATCAGGTTCCAGGGTTTATGACCGGCTAGTCAAATCTCAGGCTTTCGCCGCCCCTAAGGATCGCGCGGATCCTAACACGGTTTTGTTTCCTGGTCATGTAACCTTCGTCACTCCGAGCCGTAGGTGAAGGAATCTCGGGCTTTGGGGACACGCGATGATCTGCATTACAGAACACGGATAACCGGAGATCCTCACCCTCACGTCGCTATACTCCTCAGGGCACGCTCTGCTTTCGCTCCTCAGGATTTGTCACTCCGATAGTAGCGTGGGAGGAACTGTATTGGTGACTACCGCTGTCACTCCAAGCAAAGCGGTGGGAGTCTACGGCTTTGGGGTGGCACGGTGTTCGACACTGCAGAGCACTGGTGGCCCGAGATCCTCACGTGGCTTCGCTCCTCAGGATGACAAAGGCTCAGGTATCGTCCTGCACCGGATGCCCGTCCTCATCAATGGACACATCCTGGAACTGCAGTTCATGCAGCGTGTAATACAGACCTTTCATGGCGAGCAGTTCCTCGTGGGAGCCATACTCCTTCACCTCACCGTAGTGCAGCACCAGCACGTAATCGCACTCCTGGATGGTCTGCAGTCGGTGCGCAATGATGATCGAGGTGCGCCCCGCCATCAGTTTGCGCAAGCCATCCTGGATCAGGATCTCGGTTTCGGTATCGATGCTGGCAGTGGCCTCATCGAGGATCAACACTTCAGGGTCTGCCGCCAGCACACGTGCGAACGCCAACAACTGACGCTGCCCCTGGGACAGATTCGCACCCCGCTCCACCAGTTCCGTGTCATAGCCGTTTTCCTGGCGCAGGATGAAGGCATGCGCATTGACCGTCTTGGCGGCTTCAATGGCACGTTCACGCGTCACAGCGGGATTACCAAGTACGATGTTGTCAAGGATGGTGCCAGAGAAGATATGGAAGTCCTGCAACACCACCCCAATCCGCCGACGTATCTCCTGGCTGTGCACGTCCTGCACATCCACACCATCGACGAAAATCATGCCATGCTCAAAATCGTAGAAGCGCCCCAACAGTCGGATCATGGTGCTCTTGCCGGAACCGGTGGGCCCCACGATTGCGAGTCGCTTGCCGGGCTCGACGCTCACCGACACATCCTTCAGGATCTGAGCATCGGCGGTGTAGCCAAAATTCACATTGCGGAACTCGACCTGGCCTTTGAGGCGCTCCGGTAGTTCAGCCGGCGTCTCCGGCTCATGAATCTGCTCGTCCCAGTCCAGCGCCTGGAAAATACGCTCGCCACTCGCCATCGCGCGGAACAGGATGTTGAGCTGCTCACCCAAAGCCACCACCGGGTTGAACAACATTCCCATGAAACGAGTGAACAAGATAACACCACCGAGTGTCATCTCTTCCTGGATCGCTTCCCCTGCGCCATACCAGATGATGACGCCTAGCCCTATGGATGCCAGTGAATCGTTGAATGCACCGTAGAGCGTCGCAAGATTGATCGATCGATACTCGTAACGCCGGTTCGTCTTGTTGATCCGGGTATAACCTTCCAGGTTGCGTTTCTCACGACCCGACAGCTGGACCACCTGCATCCCGGACAGGTTCTCCTGCAGGTTCTGGTTCAATGCTGACACGCTGTTGCGGACCAGTCGGAAGGTCTCCCGGCTGGCCTGACGAAACAGATAGGTCGCAACGCCGACAATCGGAACCAGGCAGAGCAGCACCAGCGTCATCTCCACACTGGTCGAGAGCATGATCCCAAGGGCGACAAAGAACGGCACAAACTCGCCCACGAGTGAGCCCATACCGCGCAACATTTCGTACAGGGATTCCACGTCGTTGGTCACCCTGGTCATCACTCGGCCAACGGCCACATTGTCATAGAACGAACTGGGCCTGGCTTCCAGGTGTGCGAACAGATCCTGTCTGAGATCTCTGAGGCCGTGCACAATCGCGTTGATCAGGGTCAGTCGATGCCAGTGTCCAAACAGCGTTGAGCCCACCATCAGCACAAAGAACAGAAAACCGGCAGCATAGATTGGCTCCGTCTCCAGCCAGGCCTCCAGCCACTGGGTCAGGTCAATCATCCCCAGGTCCGGCATGTCCACCCTCGGCGGTTCCGTCGACTGCGATCCAACGATGATGTAATCCACCAGTACGCGGGAGATCACCACCTCCATCAGCACCGTAAATGTACTCGCCATAACGACCAGCAGTGCACTTAGCGCGAGCATCAGACGGTAAGGTGTCAGCCAGTGCAGGATACGTACAAACAGGTGTACGTTGAGGACGGCGCCGGAAAGCTCTGCCTCAAACATGCTGTGGTCATGGGGGCGTTGCCTGTCTGCCTGGCGCGTATCGGGTGTCTGGGGAGTCTCACTCATGCGGGATGAAGCTCCGCATCGGCCGCGTCGCCATCTAGCTGCGTACGGTCCCCGCTCTGGGTCTGTACCCGCTCGAGCTCCGCATACATGCCGTCAGCGCGCAGCAATTCCTCGTGGCTTCCCAGTTCAGCGATCTCGCCTTCATCCAGCACCACGATACGATCGCAATGACGCAGTGTGGACACCCTGTGTGACACCAGGATCGTGGTGCGGTCACCACGCATCTGTTTTAGTCGGCCTAGGATGTGTTCTTCGGTTTCCGTATCCACGCTGCTGAAACAGTCATCCAGTATGAGGACCGGTGCTTCCCGGATAAGACCGCGTGCGAGTGTGGTGCGTTGCTTCTGGCCACCGGACAGCGTGACCCCCCGTTCGCCGACCACCGTTTCCATCTGCGCCGGGAATAACTCAATCGTATCCCGCAGCGCCGCCGCATCCGCAGACGACCAGACCTGATCAAGGCGACGACCTGGCTCGTCGTAACTGATATTGCTGCGCAGCGGTTCGCCAAACAGGAACGGATCCTGCAGCACCTGGGCGATCTGAGCGCGTAGCTGATTC
>NTKD01000038.1 GCA_002457275.1 OM182 bacterium MED-G24 | reverse complement strand
ACCAGTGGTTGTAGGCGAGATTGCTGATGGTGCTCAAAACAAAGATGGCAGCAACAACCACCAGGGTAGCCTGGTGACGTGAACGGGCCAGTGTTTCCTCCGTGAATCGCACAACCGGTTCAATCAAACCGACCATGGATGTGATCGCGGCCACGGAAAGCAGCAGGAAAAACAGAATCGCGATCACAATACCGCCCTCCATCCCCGCAAATGCCTGTGGCAGGGTCATGAAGATCAGTCCCGCACCACCGGCCGGGTCGAGGCCAAAACGGAACACCAATGGGAAGATCACAAGCCCTGCGACCAGCGCCACCCCGGTATCTGCCAGGATGATAATGATCGCTGACTTGGCGATGGAGATGTCACGCGGCAGGTAGGCGCCAAACGTCATCATGCCCGCCATGGCAACACCCACCGAGAAAAACGCCTGTCCGATCGCGTCCAGGACCATCGCCCCGCTGACCTTGCTGAAATCGGGAGTCGCGAGGTACGACACCGCCTCAGCAAATCCGTCAGCGAATGCGTTGTAAATGGCGATAATCACGAGCAATACAAATAACATCGGCATGAGAACACGTACCGCGTTCTCGATCCCCTTGTTGACGCCCGAGTAGACGATGCCGCCGGTGATTGTAAGCCCTACCACGGTCCAGAACGACAACAGCCAGGGGTCGCCGAGCATCGCGTTGAATGCGACCCCTGCGTCTGCACTGTCAACACCGGAAAATCCTGTTGTGATCGCTAGGTACAGATAATAAAGCACCCAACCGGCGACGACGCAGTACACCACCTCGATGAGAAACGCCGTCGCCAGATTCAGCCTCCCAACCCAGGACCAACTTGTCGTTCTGCCGGATTCAGTCGCGACATTGGCGATCGCACCTGGCGGACTCATGCCTCCCCGGCGACCAATCATGATTTCAGCGATCAGAATAGGCACGCCAATACCGATCGCACAGACAAGGTAGACGATCACAAACGCAGCGCCCCCATTTTCACCGGTCATGTATGGAAATCGCCAGATATTTCCAAGCCCAACCGCAAAGCCAATGGCGGCCATCAGAAAGCCGAACTGCGACCCCCAGTTGGTTTTAACTGCTGCTGCCACAAACGTCCCCTTCGGTCTTCTGAACTGGATAAGACCATACAACGGCTCACCAGTGTGATCCACCCACACGGGTTGCTGACAAATCCTCCCTTCCACGCGGTTCGCTCGTGCCCTATCCTGTTCGATCGGGGGAAATTACATGTCAACATTGATCAATCGTTTTACCGTGGGCATTGCGGTACTGACTATCAGCTGCGGCGTCCTGGCAGCGGATTACCGGTCACCCAGGGGGCCCGGCGGAGACCACCCGGACCTGAACGGCATCTGGCAGGCCATGAACGAAGCCAACTACAATATCGAACGACACATGGCTCGCGCCTCTGTCGAGGTGGTAGAAGGTCCCATGGGACCCATCCCCGCGAAGGCGGTACTTGCCATGGGGGCAGTCAGTGCGGTCCCACCAGGACTGGGTATTGTTGAAGGGGGGAAACTCCCCTACACCGAGGCTGGCCGTGCCCGGCAGATTGAAAACCAGGCCAACTGGAGCGGGCGGGATCCGGAGGTAAAGTGCTACCTCCCCGGCATACCACGCGCTACCTACATGCCACAGCCGTTTCAGATTCTGCAGGGCGAGAACAGCCTGTTTTTCACCTACCAGTACGCTGGTGCTGTCCGTGACATCCACCTCGCAGACCCGGGCGAGGCACCCGTTGATTCATGGATGGGACAGTCCTACGGTTGGTGGGAGGACGAGGCACTCGTGATCGAAGTGACCGGCCAGCTGGCTGACACCTGGTTCGATCGTGCTGGCAACCATCACAGCGACAAACTGAAGGTCACTGAGCGCTACACGCGAGTCAGCGACAATCACCTTCACTATGAAGCCACCATTGAAGATGCAGAAACCTATACGCGGCCGTTTACGATCAGCATGCCGCTGTACCGCCGCATGGAGACGGACATGCAGTTAATGGACTTCAAATGTGTGGAGTTCGTTGAAGAACTGATCTACGGTGATTATCGACGAACCGATGCACCACCGCGAATCACCGAGGGAGAGGCACGATGAAGATGAAGCGACAACTCCTGCTGTTCATCGCAGTACTTTTTCTTCCATGGACAACGATCGCCGATATCCCCAGAACCGCCGACGGCAAACCAGACCTCTCCGGGCACTACGATATTGCAACGCTGACGCCGCTCCAGAGGGATCGCCGGTTTGGCGACAACCTTTATATGACGGTCGACGATGCCAATCGTGTTGCTGAACGAGACCGCATGGGCAAGGAGTTCGCGAACCGGAACAGCGATCCTGAGCGAGGTGCGCCACCTGTAGGTGGAGATGGTTCAAGGGGGGCTGCCGGTAACGTGGGCGGCTACAACAGTTTCTGGGTCGACAACGGCACATCCAACTTTGTTGTAGATGGGAAGTTCAGGACGTCCATTATCTATGAGCCTGAAAATGGCCGCCGGCCTCGCTTCACCGAGGCTCGTATGCAGCAGTTTGCGGCTTTCCGGGGGCGTTTTCGCCAAAACACTGGCGAAGCCTGGTGGCTGGAGGTTGATGGGCCAGGTCCCTACGATCATCCGGAGTCATTGACGTTATCAGACCGTTGTCTCCTGGGGTTTGGCTCAACAGGTGGTCCACCCATGCTGCCAGTGTTGTACAACAACGTAAAGCGCATCGTGCAGACGCCCGATCACGTCATGATTCTCAACGAAATGGTACACGACGCGCGAGTCATTCGAATCAGCGGCAAACATGCGCCAGATGACATCCGCAAGTGGCTGGGAGACAGCGTTGGCCATTGGGAAGGAGATACACTCGTTGTGGAAACCACCAACTTCACTGACCGGCCTGCACTTTCAGGTGCAACACGCGAACTGAAGGTGACTGAACGCTTCACCATGACAGATGCCGATACCATCCTGTATAACTTCACCGTTGATGACCCAGGTGCGTGGAGTGGACCTTGGTCCGGTGAGTTTCCCCTTCCCCGCACTGATCAACGGGTCTTCGAATATGCCTGCCATGAAGGCAATTACTCGATGGGTAACATTCTGAGGGGGGCTCGACTATTGGAAGATGAAGCCCGGAACGCAAACTGAATGAAATGCACCGAGATGTTAGTTATGAAATCACTATCGAAGACCATGCGCACATGCTCGCGCATCGGGATGCTTACACTCTTGATCGCACTGATACCAACCTCCTCTGCGCACCACGCGTTCGGCGCCGAATTCGACCCCAACCTGCCGCTGGTTCTGACCGGTCCAGTGGTCAAAGTTGAGTGGGTGAATCCCCACGCGTGGATTCACCTGGAGGTCACCACTGAGAATGGCTCCAAGGAAATCTGGATGGTCGAGGGCGGCACGCCGAACACATTGCTTCGACGGGGTCTTTCAAAGAAATCGTTGCTCCCGGGAACGGTTATCGTCGTTGACGGTTACCAGTCCAAGGATCGTTCAAACCGTGCAAACGGCAGGGACATCACCTTTACCGACGGATCAAAAATCTTCATGGGTTCGAGCGGAACAGGTGCCCCACGCGATGGACGCGACCCCCGCGAGCGTCAACGTTAAGACTGGAAACGGTCGAATAAGAGGCACACGTGATGAGATCGGAGCAATCGATGTCGCGATTTCAGATACCGACCCTGACCGTTATCGCCACCCTCTCGATCGTCAGCTGTGATAGCGTCGACGCGCCTTCTCCCTCGTACGACACCACAGCGGATGTCGCGGAGCTAATGCATCACGTTATCGAACCGGCTGCAGACGTCGTCTGGGACTCCGCTGGATCGGTTGTCACGATAGACGGCGAAAGAAGCCTTGCACCCACCGATGAAGCTGGCTGGGAATCGGTTGTGCACAGCGCGGTCGTTCTTTCGGAATCAGGCAACCTTCTGATGTTGCCAGGCCGAGTACCGCCGGACGCCGAAGTCACTGACTGGAACGAAATCGCAAACGGTCTCAGTCGGATCAGTAAAAAGGTCAAGCTGGCCGCAGAACAACAGGATGAAGGCGCACTATTTGATGCCGGTGGCGAACTATATAACGTGTGTGTCTCCTGCCATCAGGCCTACTGGCGCGAAGGCCAGTCCCGCTTTGTCTCGACTAAGACACCGCCAAGCCCATAGATCCCCATGAGTGAGTCACGACTGGAAGAGTGGCGAACAGAGGCCACCGTCCCGTTTGAAGGATAGGATTTTTCACATATCAATGGCCGGCGATTGGAGAGTGTACTACCCTGGTCATTTACATCACTGGCACGTGAGTATCTTCGCAGCGCGACCCGTGCGCTCGACACCGGCGGCGGTGAGCGCCTGATGGCACTGAAAGCCGACTAGGCACCCCACATGGGTGCCAGCGAAGGCTATCCACCCAATGTCGAACTCGCTTGGCAACCGAAGGTGTGGATGTGCGTGACACCGAAGATGGCTAGGTCATGCCTTTCGACGACGACGCGTTCGACCTGATCCTGAACCAGCACGGTTTCTTCAACATTGAAGAGATCAAACGAACGTTGGTTCCTGGCGGCGTCTTCCTGTCACAACAGGTTGATGGACAGAACATGGCCGATCTCGCCAGGGCTTTCGATGTTTCCTATGACAGCACTTACTCCCGCGATGAGGTCTGTCGGAACTTCGGAGCTTTGGGTTTTGACATCAACCGTTCAGAAACCCATGAATGTACCAACGACTTTACCGATGTGGGAGCGACCGTCTATCTCCTCACAGCAATTCCCTGAATTGTCCCCGGGTTTGGTGTGGACTCACACGCCCGACATCTCCACGCCCTGCAATCAAGACTGGAACAGACAGGGACGTTGCTGTTTCACAGTCGGTACTTTCTCGTGATCGCGAGAGCTCCTGGCTGAGGCCCGTCGCAATCAGCTGCCTAGTCAATCATCCCAGATAACGTCCAGCGTGACGTCATTGATATCCGTCAACCCACAGAAGGCCATCGTGATATCAAGCTCAGCTTTCAACATGTCAATGACCTTCGTGACGCCAGCTTCTCCCATCGCCCCCAGGCCATAGATGTATGCGCGACCGGCCATGGTCGCTCGTGCACCCAGTGCGATCGCCTTGAACAGGTCCTGCCCCGTGCGAATCCCACTGTCCAACCAGACTTCAACATCATCACCGACCGCATCAAGAATCGCTGGCAGTGCATCGACACTGCCGGGGGCACCATCGAGCTGCCGGCCACCATGATTTGAGACAACGATGGCATCTGCGCCCGCTCGCACAGCCATTTCTGCATCCGTGGACTCCATAATGCCTTTGATAATCAGCGGACCACCCCACCTGGTTTTGATCCAGTCCACATCGTCCCATGAAAGCGTGGGATCAAATTGTGAGGCCGTCCACTCCGACAGGCTAAACAGGTCGTCGATGCCAGAGACGTGCCCCATTACGTTGCCGAAGTTTCGTCGACTCGTACCCAGCATCCCGAACGCCCATCGCGGTCGGAACGCCATATCAATGATGTTCCGAGGTGTCAGCCGAGGTGGCGTCGAAAGCCCGTTCTTCAGGTCCTGGTGTCGCTGACCCAGAATCTGCAGATCCGCCGTCAGCACGAGCGCTGAACACCTCGCAAGCCGCGCACGATCGATCAGCCGCCCGATGTAGTCTCGATCTCGCATGACATAGAGCTGAAACCAGAACGGCGCACTTGTTGCCGCCGCCACATCCTCGATGGAACAAATGCTCATCGTAGACAGCGTGAATGGAATACCGGCTTTTTCTGCAGCACGCGCCGCATGGATTTCACCATCCGCATGTTGCATCCCTGTGAGACCCACCGGCGACAGCGCAAGCGGCATGGAGACCGGTTGCCCAATCATCGTTGTTGCCAGGGATCGGGACTCCAGGTCCACCATCACCCGCTGACGCAGGTAGATATCATCAAACGCCGCGCGGTTCCGTCGCAATGTGGATTCGGTCCAGGACCCTGACTCCGCATAGTCATGGAACATGGTAGGCACACGACGCTTGTAGAGTCTTCGCATGTCTTCGACGCAGGTGATGACGGGCAAGTTCAGCTCGATTGATAACCTTCAGGGGAGCGTAAAATGCCAGAGTCCATATCCACAGTCCAACCCGGTGGGGATTGTCGCCCGTAGTGGAGAGCCTACTTTTCGGCGATCTATGCTCCCTGTCTGTAAACGGATACCGCGCATACTCGGACGCTTCTTAGTTCAGAAGAGTTGGTTTCGTAGAAACCGTAGGTGCCAAAAAGTGTGTTCTACGATTTTTGGAGGGCTCGCAATCCAAGCGATGAGGACGGGTCGGAGCCTTTAGACTTCGGAGTCGTTCATCAACCCGAGAACCCAATCCACCGCCCAGCCGCCGCCACCGTCACCCAGATCACCAACAAAACAAGCCCCATGAACTTCTGAACCACCGAGCTACTCACACCCACAACACCATCCCCACCAATAACACCTTCTCCACTAACAACACCACGTCGAATCAGCGGATTCTGAACAAGATAGACATACACAACGCCGATCCCGAGCCCGGTCATCTTCACCCAGAAGGAATCATTGTAAAAACACTTGATGGCTTCAGACAGAAACAAGGGAATACCCGTCGAAAACATGATGACAAGCGCCGCATTGAACCAGGGCGACGTCTGCGCAAGTACCTCCCGAACAGACTGGTTCGAAAGCCCCAAACCCATCAACCGAAGCACCATCATCAGGACGCTGCCCCCCAACAAGGCAAGGCCAAGCAGATGAACCGCCTCGATCACTGGAAAGAGCCAAAGGGATTCCCTGATCGCAACACCAATCGCGGTGTCTTCCGCCATCTCAAAATAGTCGTAGGTGTTCATACCACACACCCAGCGAGGGTAATGACCCAATCAGGTTGCGGTCGATCACAATCAAACCAGTTGTAGGCGATCATGCGCCCCATCACGATGACGGTGGCCCAACACGACAAGGAGGTCATCGCGGCTGCTCGGACATTGCCTGGGAGCTTCGTCCGGGTGTCCCACTCTGGCTGGTGGACTTTCAACCGGTAGTGAAACCAGAGGATGTTCGCAAACGCGACCAGCAACATGATCACCTTCACCCGAAAGAATACGCTCTGATATGTGCGAACCGGGATCGCGTAAAACAGCAACAGTCCTGTCACAAAGGTCAACACAAACCCGGACACTGTCCATGGCAGGACGCGTCGCGTCACTTCAGACACTGCCGTTTGCGTCATGTAAATACCGAGCAGCCGCAGATCCACAAAAATGATCGTCCCCACAAACCACATGATCGACAACACATGGGTGGATTCGATGATCGGATAGGCCCACAGAGACTCGTGCAGCGCCGTGCTCCACTCATGGGTATCCAGCCATTCCGCAAACCAGAGCAGTGACATTACCCAGCTCCCCCTTTTTTGTTCCCTTCCTGACCTATTGTTTCAAAGACATGAGGTATTTCTAAGACATTAGACATTTCGAAGACATGAGGCACCTCAATGTCGTCAGGATAACCACCTTGATAACGGCGTGCACGGATAAAAAATCCCGCAACCGTCAAGGTCACGGTGACAGGTTCAGCGTTCCGGTTCTCAAAAAACCAGCCGTGTTGACCATCGAAAGGCGCTACGTGTTGACCATGCCTAGATTCCGCTCGTCCACTGTCAAACGACCGTGTCTCTTCCGTATAGACATCGGAGGCCGTGTCGATTTCCGCGTGAAGATCGAAGACGACCTCATTGCTCGCCTGCCAGCTGTAGACCAGGCCCGCCGATGCAGACATCAGGAATTTCACTTCCTCCGATTCGAACGGCGCAAGTTCCAAAGTGAGATCAAACCGACGGTAGGGCGAGTCCATTCGAGCAGCTCCTGGGGTTTGGGTGGATGCTAGCCCCTTGATGCCCAGTAGCTGGCCTGTTCCCAACGGGTCCATACCCTGTTCTGCAGGTAGCACAATCGTCACGAGCACAATCAACGCGACACCAAAAGCAAGCAGCAGCTGGTAGGCAGGTTTCACAACAGCCACCCGTCAATAACATGACTACCTGCGAACAGAAACCCGGCAACCATCAACACACCATTTCCGATCAATCTGACCGATGTATTCTGTTTTCGCCCACGCCAGAGCGAAAGGAGCACCAGCATGATCCCCAGAGAGAAGACCTGGCCTAACTCAACACCCACATTGAAACTCAGGAGATTGGTCAAGAGCCCATTCTCGGACAAACCCAGCGCCTGCAGTTTAGTCGCAAGGCCCAAACCGTGAAGTAAACCAAAACCAAACACGGCCTGTGCGGGAGAAATCGGCCAGCGCGCCCCGAAACCTCCAACGTTTTCGAACGCCTTATACACGACAGACAGACCAATCACTGCATCGATCAGTGCGGCGCTGACCTGCCAGTCCAGCCAGACACCGCCAATCAACGTCAAGCTGTGGCTGAGCGCAAAGAGTGACGCCAGCAAAAGAACGTCACGGAAGTGTGACAGGAAAAAAATGACACCAAGAAGATACAACAGATGATCGGCGCCCGTGACCATATGTTTCGCACCCAGGTACAGAAATGCACCGATCGCAGGGCCCTCAAGCTTTGAAATATAGGCGGCGTTGTCCGTGGCGACATTATGCGCATGAACCGACGTTGCGACACACCAGAGAACGAGGGCCACCAGCAGGAGCGTCAATCCGGATGAACCAATGGAATCACGGACATACGCCACGCGTCAGTACATCTCAGCAATCAGGTCCGCGTACTTCTCGTGTACAACTTTGCGTTTGAGCTTCATGGTTGGCGTCAGCTCGTCATCCTCCGGGTCAAGGAGCTGATCGATCAGCCGGAATTTCTTGATCGTCTCTACGCGCGCAAACTTGCTGTTCACCATTTCGATTTCGTCAGACACAAGATCCTGAACGGCCTGCGTGTGACAGAGGCTCGTGTAGTTGGTGAACGGCACGTCGTTGTCCTGAGCAAACTTGGTGACATTCTCCTGGTCTATCATGACGAGACAGGTTAGAAACGGCTTCCGATCTCCCACGACCACTGCGTCAGAGACATAGGGCGAGAACTTCAACTGGTTCTCAATCTCGCTCGGGGTGATGTTCTTCCCTCCGGCTGTGATGATGATGTCCTTCAAACGATCAACGATGTAGACATAACCATCGTCATCAATTCGACCGACATCGCCACTGTGCAACCAGCCCTGACGGAATGTTTCAGCGGTTTTTTCTGGCTTGTTCCAGTAACCCTGGATCACGCCCGGGCTTCGCATCAGTATTTCACCTTCCTCGGAGAGGACCACCTCACAATCTGGTGCGGGTTTTCCGACACTGCCGATGCGATTGTGGCCATGATAGTTGGCCGTGATGATCCCGGCACACTCCGTCTGCCCATAACACTCGAACATGGGTTTCCCGATCGCCCAGTACCAATCGATGATTTCCGGCGCTATGGGCGCCGCGGCGGTCGACAACCAACGCGCTTCATTGATGCCAAGCATGCGGCGGATATTTTTGAATACAAGCTGGTCAGCAAAAAAACGCTGAACCGCAAGCCAAAGGGGCAACTTCTGATCTTCACGCTCATACTGTGACGCCTTTTCACCAATGCCCAGGGCAACGTTGTACGCGAATCGTCCTAGTGCTGTGCCCTCCTTGAGCTTGATCGTTACCGTGGAATACTGTTTCTCCCAGACCCGGGGCACCGCAAAATGGATGGTCGGCGCAACCTCCATTGCGTCCTGCAGCATCGTCTCCGGATCCTCAATCAGATTCACCACAGAGACAGCTTCTATCACCGCGAAGGTGTAGAACATGCGCCCTGCCACATGTGCCAGCGGCAAAAATCCCAGTTGCTGATCATCCGCGTATACATTGAGTACCTTCTGCAGACTCACCATCATGAACATCATGTTTCGCTGGCTGATCATTGCGCCCTTGGGGGGGCCCGTCGTTCCTGATGTATAGGTGAGGACCATCAGGTCTTCCGGATCCGCACCGCTGATAGTGCTGTCCCATGACCCCGGATGCGCCTTTTCATAGTCGTCACCCAATTGCATCAGGTCCTCGAGAGACATGCACATCGCATCGTCCAGGTGCCGGAGTCCTTCCATATCGAAAATGATGATGCGGGACAGACACGGCGTATGTTCACGAACCTCCAACACCTTATCGAGCTGTTCTTCGTCTTCCGCGAAATAGAACCGCGTGCCACTGTCGTTGATCAGGTATTCCACCTGCGATGCTGAATCTGTGGGGTACACCCCGTTGGTGACCCCGCCCGCACAAATGACACCGAGGTCAGCAAACAGCCACTCCTTGCAGACCTCCCCGGCAATCGAGCAGACATCACCACGTTCCAGTCCCAGCGAGTGCAGCCCAAGACCTATCCGACGACTGCGTTCACCCCAGTCTCGCCATCGATACTCGTTCCAAAGCCCAAAGTCCTTTTCCCGAATCGCGACCTTGTCTCCATGGTCCTGTATTCGTTTGGAAAACAGCTGTGGCACGGTATGACAGCCATCGATGCTGACACGCGGCAGTGCATGCGACTGATCAACTTCGTGAGTGGAAATGGCGACCTGTTTCATGCTGAATTCAGCTCCCGTTAACGCCAGGTTTTACGCTGTTTCCAGCGCCTGCGTCCGCGTACACCCTCATCCTTCATTCCGAGGTAGAACTCTTGGATATCCTCCGCATCTTTCAGTCGATCGCAGGTGTCCTCCATGACAATCCGACCGACTTCAAGCACAAACCCATAGTCACCAATATCCAGTGCCATCCTCGCATTCTGCTCCACGAGTAGCATCGTCACCGATTGTTCCTCATTGAGCCGTTTGATGATCTCGGCGATCTCGCTGACAAGTCTTGGTGACAACCCCAGCGATGGTTCATCCAGTAACATCAATCGAGGACGTAGCATCAACGCGCGCCCAATGGCCAGCATCTGCTGCTGTCCACCTGAGAGGAAGGCCGCCTGTTGTGCGGCCTTCTCCTTCAATACCGGAAAATAATCCAGCACCATATCGATATCGCTGGCGACCTCACCATCGCGCCTGGAAAAGGCACCCATCAGCAGGTTTTCCTTCACCGTCAGGAACGGAAACACCTCACGGCCTTCCGGCACATGGGCGACACCCATACGAGCCACTTCGTCAGGGTCTTTGCCCTGGATCTCCTGTCCCTCGAACAACACCTTGCCCTTCTGGGGATCCATTGCGCCACTGATGGTTTTCAGAACCGTGGTTTTACCTGCACCGTTGGCCCCGAGCAATATCGCGATCTGTCCCTCTTCCACCGACAGGCTAACACCATGGATAGCCATGATCGGACCGTAGTAGGTCTCGATATTGGAAAGCGTCAACAGGCTCATTCCGCATCTCCAAGGTATGCTCGGAGAACCTCGGGGTGTTGTTGTATCTCCGGTGGTGTTCCCGTCGCAAGAACCTGACCATCTGCCAGGGCCAACACCCGGTCCGAGACCTGGGACACGAGTTTCATGTCGTGTTCCACCATGATGACCGTGGCACCGAGTTCTTCATTGATGTCTTCAATCCAGAACGACACATCTTCTGTCTCCTCCGGATTCAGACCACTGCTCGGCTCATCCAGAAGCACCGCCTTGGGTTGAATACACAGTGCTCGCGCCACCTCGACCATTTTGCGGACACCGTAGGGCAAATTGGCAATCACCTGATCCCGATAGTGCTGAAGGTTCAACAGATCAATGACATCCTCGACTTCCTTTCGAAAAACCAGTTCCTGGCGTCTGACTGATGGCAGGAAAAACATATCTGCGACCGCGTTGGAACGGCGATGAATGTGCTTGCCAATCAGAAGGTTACGCAACACCGTTTCGTGTTCAAACAATTCTGTATTCTGAAACGTCCTGGCGATACCAAGTTCGGCGATCCGGTGACTCGGAACACTTGTGATCTCCTCCCCCTGCCAGAATATCTGTCCAGATTCACAGTCGTAGAGACGGCTGATCAGATTGAACAGCGTCGACTTTCCGGCACCGTTGGGACCGATAATGCTGAAGACCTCACCTTTCTCAACCGAGAAACTGACATCCTGGACGGCCTTAACACCACCAAAGCTGAGCGACACATCGTTCATTGCCAGCAGGCTCATCGCAGACGCTCGGTCCGTAGATACGACTTCTGGCGTTTGTGCGTTGCCCGGCGATACAGGGGGAACTGTTCGAAATAGCTTCGAATCTTCAGCCACCGACCATAGATGCCCAATGGTTCGTAGATCAGCACAAGAATCAGGATCAGGCCAAACAGCGCTGGTTCAAGGCCGGGCATCTGGGCGATACCAACGGGCAACAGGTCGCGTGCGACAGCAAGCATCTGCGGTAGGAAACCGATGAACAACGCACCATATATAATGCCGTGAAGTGACCCCACTCCTCCAACAACGACCATCAGCAGCAACAGGATTGAAGTCTGAATCGTGAAGGAGTCAGGAGCCAGGTACCCCAGCTTATGAGCAAACAGGCTGCCCGCAACGCCGGTAAATCCTGCGGACAACGCAAACGCGAGGGTTTTCGTTGAGGATAGATGAATCCCAAGACTCTGGGCTGATATCTCGGAATCACGAATCGCCCTGAACGCTCTGCCAGTAGGTGATCGAAGCAGGTTCATGGCAATCAGAAGACAGCCAACCAGGATCGCCAGACACAGGTAGTAGAATGCGATCGGCTGTTGCAGATCAAGATTGATCAACTCGATGCGAGCGCGAGGTACCACCATGCCTGTAAACCCGCCCGTAACAGCCGGCCAGTGTATAATGACCTGCTCAACAATGATCGCAAACGCGAGCGTGGCAACCGCCAGGTAGATACCCGTCATGCGCAATGCGGGGATACCGACCAGCGCCCCAACCGCCGCTGTGATAAACCCCGACAACGGCAGGGTCAGCGGAAACGGAACACCCTGATTCATCAACCACGCCTGACTGTAGGCACCAATCGCCAGGAAAGCCGCATGACCCAGGCTGACCAGCCCGGTGTAGCCCACCAGCAACATGAGCCCGATACCAGCGATCGCATAGATGAAGACGAGTGACAGCTCACCGAGATAGAAGCGTTCTATGAACAAAGGTGCAATCAGTACCGCCAACGCCAGCAAGCCATACCAGAACACCTGTCCACGGTGTTCAAAGAAGCGGATATCCTGGTCGTAGCTGGTTTTCTGAACAAACCTCATCGTTCAGACCTTCTTTTGCAGCATGGTGGCAAACAGACCTTCAGGACGCACCAGCAACATCACCAGAAGAATCACATACGCACTCGTTTCTGAGAAACCGGGGGGCAGATAGAGTGCCGCGAATTGTTCGACCACACCGATGATGATGCCTCCCAGGATCGCGCCCGGGAGACTGCCGAAGCCGCCGACAATGGCCGCGGCAAACGCTTTGATACCAATGAACCCCATCAATGGATCTACCAAGGCAACGGGAGCAACCAGGATACCCGCCGTTGCAGCGATACCAGCGGACAACGCCCAGACAAGCGAGTAGATCCGTTTCACCGGTATCCCCATGTAGTAAGCCGCCAGCTGATTCTGAGAGGTGGCCTGCATGGCAATACCCACGCGTGAATATCGGAAGAACAAAAAGAGAACAAGGCATAGCACCGCAGTCCCAACGATGATCACGATATTCTCGTAACCGATAATCACACCGCCCAGGTCAACAATCCCACCACTGTAGGGCGTCGTGAGGGTACGGGGTTCGTTACCCCAGATGGCACCTGCACCCGCACGAAGGACATAACCCATACCGATCGTGAGCATCAATACCGAAAATGGGGGCTCACCAATCATCGGGCGGAGGATAAGGCGCTCGGTCAGCGCGCCAAAAGCAGCCATGACTAGGAGGGTCATGATGACTGCCATCCAGAACGGCCATCCCAACAGGTTCGCAAAGGTGAATGCAACAAATGCTCCGAGCATCATGATCTCGCCCTGGGCGAAATTGACCATCTCGGTTGCCTTGTAGATCAGTACAAACCCCAGGGCGATCAAACCGTACACGCAACCCTGTGAAACGCCACTGACCAGCAGCTGCAATACTTCCATCAGTGAGCCATCAAACAGGTATCCACGTTCTCTTTCCTCAACTCGTTCTCTTTCCTCAACTCGTTCCCTTCCCCCAACTCATTGCTGCTGACCCGATACACCGCCAGGCCGCTGCCGTCCGAAGCGTAGCGTAAAGCCGCATGACGGGCCAGCAATCGATCGGATTTGACAATCGCCCCCCGGGACGTGGTTCTATCAAGGGACCCTTGAACTGACGGGACCACAATGACCACGCTTGCCACCGACCTTGTCCTGGATATTGGCCGCCTGCTGACCGACCGGGGAGACACCGTATCGATCGCCGAGTCCTCCAGTGGTGGCCTTGTTGCTGCGCGGCTTCTGGCGGTTCCGGGGGCGTCGAAGTACTTTCTGGGCGGTAGCGTCGTATACACACTGCCTTCCAGACGCGCCTACCTGGATGTCAGGCGGGAGGACGTGGAGGGGATCGCGCCACTGTCGGCGGACATGGCTGCCGTATTCGCAAAAAGTGCTCGAGAGAAATTATCCGCCACCTGGGGGATCGCAGAACTCGGTGCCGCCGGTCCAACAGGTTCGCGGTATGGCCACGATGCCGGCACCACAGCCATCGGGATTGATGGTCCGCTCAATCACTCTCTGGTCAGTAAGACCGGTCATTCAGACCGCGGACAGAATATGTGGGATTTCAGCGAGTCTGTGCTGAAAGCATTCCTTGCGACACTGCAGCGCGTGTAGATGCCACTTTCTATTGGTTGAGTTGCTCCCACGCTGCCTGCAGACTTTCAAAAAACTCCGCCTGGCTCCCGTTGTTTTCGATCACCACATCAGATTTGGCCACACGTTCGTCATTGGATAGTTGCGCGTCCAGTCGGCTCTGCACAGCGTCACGATCGAGTCCATCTCTTGCACACGCTCGCTCGATCGCCACCGCGGGTTCCACAGCAATCACCCAGACCTGATCACCCATATCTTCCCAACCTGCTTCGAACAGCACCGCCGCTTCCAGCACCACGACACCATCGGGATAGAGCGCTTCATAGCTGTTCATTTCTAGTTCCGCCAGATGTCGGATCTCTGGCCACACGATATCGGTCAGCCGTTTCAACTCGTCCGGATTTCCGAAAACCTTGGCGCCCAGTTTCCCTCGATCAATCATATTGTCGCCACCAACGATGTCCTCGCCAAATGCATCAATGACCTTGCGATAACCCTGTGTGCCGGTTTCGTAAACGATATGGCCGAGTTTGTCTGCATCAATGACGCTGGCACCCTGTGCCTTCAGGTAGGCGATAGCCGTCGATTTTCCGGATGCGAGTCCCCCGGTCAGGCAAATCCTCTTCACACGATGTTCCTTTCTCAAATGTTCGATGAGGCTGGCCGACCCCAGTATACCGCAACGCCAGCCTGCCATATCCACAGACGACATACCACGCTCGATCAGGTGACGGGAATCGCCGCGTTCCGGTATCCTCCGTGTCACGCATTCCGCTCCAAGAGACACCATGAAGCAAAGCCGTTTGGCAGCCATTGTCGGTATCCACGAGTTCCGGGACCGCGATGTCATGGGCGAATTGTCTGCCCTTCAGATCAAGGCGCAAAGCGCCGCACGTGCACTCGCTGATGCAGGGCTGAACTGGTCCGATGTCGATGCCATCTATGACGCCGGAGAAGGTGGCGGCATGAGCGGCCTCAATATCTCAGAGTATTTTGGCATCCGTCCTCGCGTCATCGACACAACTGCTGTCGGCGGTAGTTCATATCAGTTTCATGCTGCGCACGCGCTTCGTGATATCGCAGCAGGTAAAGCACGTCTTGCTTTACTGACCTATGGTTCAACCGCTCATAGTGACAGGCGCGCCATCGGTGTTGGTGGACGTGCCGCCGGTGGTTTACACCCGGCAGACAATCTCGATGGTTTTGCCGGATCGACACTCATCGCCAACTACGCCATGGTGGCGCAACGGCATATGTTTGACCACGGCACCACCAGCGCCCAGCTTGCAGAAATCTCTGTCGCCACCCGCCTGCATGCCATGCGCAACCCCGATGCCGTGCGTGCCATGGAGGACCTGGAATTTCTGGACATCCGCGAAACCACGATCGACGATGTTCTCAACTCGAGGGTGATCGCTGATCCCCTCCATCTGCTCGAGTGCTGCATGATTTCAGACGGTGGCGGTGCCCTTGTGATCGCGGCTGCCGACGTTGCCCGGGACTGCCGAAAAAAACCAGTCTGGATAATTGGCACAGGCGAAGCGAC
The DNA here is from genome assembly GCA_002457275.1 of OM182 bacterium MED-G24. GTDB lineage: Bacteria > Pseudomonadota > Gammaproteobacteria > Pseudomonadales > Azotimanducaceae > UBA7451. Next base: position 3,156 of record NTKD01000038.1, on the reverse strand, counting down.
GCGATATCCCACGATGGGCGGTGATATCACCACCAGTGCGGCGGTCGAATCTGGTGCAATCGCTTTTGCCGAAGCTGGTGTCACGCCATCGGAAATCGACATCGCCATGATCTACGATTCCTTTTCCATTACCGTACTCACGCTCCTCGAGGACCTGGGCTTTTGCGACAAGGGTGAAGGAGGTTCCTACGTAACCGGCGGGCGTCTTAGGTTCGATCGCCCGTCCGAAGGCCCCGCCCTGAACACTGACGGTGGCGGTCTGTCGTCCAATCACCCTGGAATGCGCGGCATCTTTCTGCTGCTCGAAGCAACGCGCCAGTTGCGGGGAGAATCAACGGCACAGGTCGACAACGCGAAACTCTCGATTGCACATGGGAATGGAGGCATGCTTGGTAGCCGTCACACAGGCGGCACCATCATCCTCGCCGCAGACTGATCAGGGACAAACAACATGAACGACATCAAACGTCCACTACCCAACCTGGAAGAACGGGACACTGAGGATTTCTGGGCTGCCACCCTGGACCATGAACTGCACTTCCAGCAATGTAGCCATTGCGACACGATCGTATTCTACCCACGCTCTCACTGCACCGGATGTACTGAGGGTGAACTGATATCAAAAGCCGCCAGTGGGATGGGCACCGTATACACCTACAGCATCATCCGCCAGAGCTACCACCCGTTCTTCCGAAACCTGATTCCCTATGTGGTCGCGTGGATAGACCTGGACGAGGGTCCACGCCTGTTGTCGAATGTGATCGACACCGACTGGCAGGCCGTCCATATCGGGATGCGGGTTCAGATCTCCTGGGAAACACACGAAGGCGTTAATCTTCCCCTGTTCAAGGCCGCCCAGGATTGACACTCTGCGAATTCAAGCAACCGGTTTCAAGGCTGCAACGTATCTCAGCCTAGCATCACCCAAAAAAATTGCGTTCCGTGCTGCATAACCATAATATTGTTTCGATAGTATTTTAGAAGATTAAACAAAGAACGCAGGGTGAACAATCTTCTTACCGGCAAAGGTTGGCTGAAAAAGAGAGAACCAACACCTCTGTCGCGACATCAACAGACACGCGCTTTCATCTGCGACGCCGCCATCTCTCACCTGATCACACACCCACATGCGACGATGTCTGACATTGCAATCGCTGCCGGCGTCGGTCGGGCAATGCTGTATCGTTATTTCCCCAGCCGGGACACCTTGTTGCGCGATCTGGTGGCGACCTGCGTGCGGGAGACCAATGAGGCAACCGCGCATATCGAAGCAGATGGCCTGCGCGGCAAAGCGGCGATCATCGAGTGTATCCGTACACTCGTCCCACTCGGTGACAAATTCCAGTTCCTGACAAACAACTGGTCACCGGATCCCGAAACCCAGCGTCGAATCTACAAGGATGACCGAGAAATAGAGGAGGTGATGGCTGATGCCATCGAGATTGGTGACGTATGATCAGACCTTTCGCCAGTCTGGTTGACATTCCTCTTCGATAACCTGCTGACCGCTGCATGGGAGGCGCTGGGTTCAGGCATGGCGATCGACGAGGTCATTGATCAGATGCAGCGCTCATTGTTTGAAGGTATCGAGCTACGACAACCGGCACGACCTGCGGCTGTTTCCTAACACGGCAACATGGGCGCCCTCAGGTCTTGATGTTGACCGCCTCGAATTGTTCCGCTTTCAAAGCTGCCACCAACTCGTCCATGGTCGATACCGGTTCGAAAAACCGGGTCGCACAACGGCCAATGTGACTGACGATGTGTGAATCGCTTCCCCCGATGCCAGCGTAACCCAGCGATTCGGCATTGCTGCGCGCGATCTCATCTTCATCATCGCGGCTGCCACCATTCATGATCTCAACGATCTTGACGCCTTCGGGTATTCCGAGGTTTTCCGTATGGGCAAACATGCCAACCTTGGGACGTCCAGGGTGGCATGGCACTGCGACTGCACCATGGGCTTCACTGGTCTCAAGCACCATGGATAGCGGTAGCCCTATCCGACTGAAATCAAATTCCTCGTACAAGCCTTCATTGACACCAAACACCAGCACATGTCCGTACTCGGTTTCTACCTCTGCACCTTTCAGAATGCAGATGCCAAACTCCTCGGAAAGTGCCGAGTAATCGGATTGAAAGTCGAACTGGCGATGCTCAGTGAGTACAAAGCCATCAATAGTGAGATTGCGGGCCTTGATCCACTGACAGTAGTTCTCCACCTTGGCCCGACCATCATCTGACTTGATGGAATGCGTATGTAGATCCAGAAGCACAGGCGCTCCAGTTTTTCGTGGACGCAGAAACTGCCACACAATATTTGGGGACGCAAGGCAGCAGCGGTGAAGGCGTTAGTGACCAGCCGATATGTCAGCGGACAGGACTACCCCCCCCCGGCGGGCTCATTCAGGCACCTAGGGTGCGCGCCCCCCCCTCAAACAGCTCATAAAGCGTCACTGATGGCTTGTCGCCTCCCAACTCCATGATACCAACATGACCATACCGAAGGCTCTGATTACGCGGCAGTGTTGGCGATCCCGGGTTGACGCAGAGAACACCGTCTACATCGTGTATTGCCTCCAGGTGTGTGTGCCCATAGACGACCACATCCGGTACCGACCTGAAATGTCGTTGCATGTACTTGTGGAGCTGTTGCGACGTTTTACGTTCGGGTGAGGGAAAATGATGGATCATACCAATGCTGAATGATCCCAGGGGAAGGACCCACGCCTCCTGCAGTCGGTCATCGACGATCCCGACATCACCATTGCCGCGCGCAACGTACACGGGTGCCAGGGCACTCAACTCGTCCACCACAGACAGGGTGTGCAGATCTCCCGCATGCAGGATCACATCGACGTCTGAAAACAGATCCATGACCTCAGACCACAACGCGTCAATGGTTCCGGGCATATGCGTGTCTGCAATCAATCCGACTTTCAACACCTGACTCCATCAATTGGTGACAACAGTAGAACGGTCACGCTTGTATTCACTTATAAGTCCAAGCTAGCGTACACTTTCCGCGAAAAATCCAGCTCAGATAACCCGCCGTCCTGATATCAACCGTTTATATACACTGGTTCAGAGACCGCGACGGTAACACCATTTGATTGATCACGACCAGCCTGCAAACGACAAGCAGGCCTACATTTT
>NTKD01000037.1 GCA_002457275.1 OM182 bacterium MED-G24 | reverse complement strand
ACACTGAGTTCATGTCGACAGACCACGAGAACGATGGCGCGGCGGCCCTGGGTAATCACATCGCCGAGTGTTACATCCGTTACGGTTTGTCGGACGGCGCCAATGAGGTAAACGACTACGCCAACACCGCCTATATGACTGTGAATCCCGCTTTGTCGCCTGCAGAACCCGGTAATCCGGACATCGCTGATCACAATCGCTGGCAACCACTGGCGCTCGATGTGGCGATTGATCAGGCTGGTCAGGTGGTCCAATCAGAGCCTGAGTTTCTGAGCCCCGAGTGGGGTAGCGTGCTGCCCTTCGCATTGGTCGATCTTGATCGTACTGAATTTGTTCGAGACGCATACACCTACAGCGTCTTTCATGACCCCGGTGCACCACCCTCTTTTGATACCGCTGACTATCTCTGGCATTTCATGCTGGTGTCCGTCTGGGGCGCTCATCTGACTGCAGATGACGGTGTCACCTGGGACATCTCCCCTGCCAGCACCGGCAATCTACAACTTGCAGATTATCCCACCAATCTGGTCGACTACGCCGCGTTCTACAACCTGACCGACGGAGGTGACCCCGGCATCGGATACACCGTCAATCCAGCCACAGGTGCGCCGTATGACAGTCAGTTCGTACCGAGGGGCGACTATGCACGCGTCCTGGCCGAATTCTGGGCAGACGGTCCTGACTCGGAGACACCACCCGGCCACTGGTTTGTGATCACCAACGAGGTCAACGACCATGAACTAATGGAACGTCGCTACCAGGGCACTGGCGATCCGCTCGACGCACTGGAATGGGATCTCAAACTCTACTTTTCCCTGGGAGGCGCCATGCACGACGCCGCCATTACGGCCTGGGGAATCAAAGGCTGGTACGACTACATTCGGCCCGTTTCAGCCATTCGAGCCATGGCGGATCTCGGTCAGAGCAGCGATTCTGAGGCACCGTCCTATAACGTCAATGGCATTCCCCTCATGGACGGACGGATTGAACTGGTAGTGGTAGGCGATCCGCTAGCGGGAGACTCCGATAAGCATGTGGACAAGATCAAACTATACACCTGGCGCGGTCCAGACCATATTGAGAACCCTGCCATGGACACGGCCGGTGTAGGATGGATTCTCGCGGAGAACTGGTGGCCCTACCAACGCCCCACCTTCGTGACACCACCGTTTGCCGGTTACGTCTCCGGCCACTCCACTTATTCTCGCGCTGCAGCAGAAGTGTTGGGAGCGTTTACCGGCGATGAATACTTCCCGGGCGGCCGCAGCACGTTTGAAATACCCGCCGGAGAATTCCTGGTCTTTGAGTCCGGCCCCTCAGTCGACATCACGCTGGAATGGGCGCGCTATATCGATGCGTCAGACCAGTGTAGCCTCTCGCGCATCTGGGGAGGTATCCATCCCCCGGTCGATGACATCCCAGGACGTCTGATTGGCCGACAGATAGGTCTGGATGCATTTACAGAAGCAGACCGGCACATTCAGGGCATCGCCAACTAGCTCTGGTCACACACAATGACAACGACCGCACGAGGCCCCGGACCGGGTGTGAGTATGCCGATCTAGTTATTGGGTTGCCTCACGATGTACAACTGCCGACCGTCGGGTGACAACAGGACGTCGTCCAGATCACCCGCTCGAACGCTGTCTCTGAAAATCGTCTCCCCTGTCATGGCGTCGAACAGATAGATTTTTCGTGGCAACCGTCGGGAGAATGGGTTGTGGCGCTTTGCTACCGCAAGAATGGGGTTCCCGGCTGCCATCTGAAAATCAAATTGGGTCGCGCCTCCCAGCGATACTTCGCCAATCTGCCTGTAGTTTGACGTATCGTACACCGAGCAGCGAGCCCAAAAGCTATACTTGTTCCAAATATACTCGCCCTACCTACTTTCGTTATGATGGCGCATAGCTGCCAATCAAAAAGAACGGATATGGAGAACAATATGAGCGATACGAAATCCGTGGTTTGTTACAGCTGTGACAGCTTCTGTCCCCTCGCTGCCAAGGTGAAGGATGACCGGGTCGTCAAGGTCACCACACGGGATCATCCCTTCTTCAAGGATGTCATCTGCATGAAAGGGGCCTACGCGCCCAAGTCGTTCGCTCACCCAGACCGCCTCATGAAACCAAAGAAGCGCATGGGCGCTCGTGGCGAGGGCAAGTGGGCAGAGGTGTCCTGGGACGAAGCGATGGATGACATCGCCTCACGTCTTACGAAGGTTGTTGATCAATACGGCCCTGAAGCGCTTGCCGTCGTGAGCAGCAATGCCAACGTCGGCAACGACAACGGCCTCTCGCGCCGTTTCATGAACCTGATTGGCACGCCTAACTTCATCAGTGGCATTGCCTACTGCATGGGCAACACAGCCGCAGTTTCGCGCATGGTCTACGGCTGGTACCCGCGTGGTGACCTGCTGAATTCCAAGTGCATCGTCCTCTTCGGCCACGATCCACGCCGCCACAGCTGGACCCTCGAATACAAGAGCATTCGCACCGCACAAGCCGCAGGGGCAAAACTGATCGTACTGGACCCGCGCAAAAGCGAGAATGCCGACGTCGCTGATATCTGGTTGCCATTACGCGCCGGGACCGACGCTGCAATGACCCTGGGTTGGCTCAACGTCATCATCGAGGAAGCGCTGTACGACAAAGAATTTGTCACTAAATGGATCCACGGCTTCGATGAGTTTGCGCAGCGTGTGCGCGAGTACCCGCTTGCGCGTGTGGCGGAGATCACGGGCGTTGAAGAATCACTCATCAGAGATGCTGCCAGAATGTACGCGACGAGCGGCCCAGCGGCGATTCCATGGTCACCGATTACCGACCAGCAGGTATCCAGCACATCAGCAATCCGACTGCAATGCGCCCTGCGTGCACTCACCGGCAACTTGGATGTGAAGGGCGGCGAGATGTTCAGCGGTTTCAATCCGGGAGTCCGGTCGGACTCCGAGATTGAACTACACGACCGTCTGCCACAGGCACAAAAGGACAAGCAGCTTGGTGCCGCTGAGTTCCCGGTGTTTACCTATCGTGGAATGGCGCCGATGGACGATAAAACCGAAGAAGTATGGGGGCATCGTTATGCCAACCTCGTTGGTGGCTGTTACATGGCAAACCCAATGGCGGTATTCAAGGCCATGGCTGACAGCGACCCCTACCCGGTGCGTGCGTTTTTGGCCATGGGCAACAACACGCTGATGTCCTTTGCCAACACCAAACGTATCTATGAGGGGCTGATGAAGCAGGATCTAATCGTCGCCTACGAGCACATGATGACCCCGACCGCACAACTCGCTGACTACGTGCTTCCAGGCGACTCGTGGCTCGAACGCCCCAGCATGATGGTTGGGATCTCGGATCAGGCGATGCAGTCGCCCGGTGAATGCAAGAGCGTCGTTTATTTCTGGCACGAGCTCGCACGCCGCATGGGTCTCGAAGACGAGTTTCCATGGAAAACACCCGAACAGTTACTCGACTACCGCCTGGAACCTGGCAATACGACCTGGACAGAGGTGGTCTCCGGTGGCGGGATGCCCCAAATGGAGAACCCTGAGAAAAAATATGAACAGACCGGTTTCGCGACCCCAACGGGTAAGGTGGAGCTTTACTCCACCATTCTGGACGACTTCGGTTTCGACCCCCTTCCCTACTACCGCGAAGCATCGCCAGAGAGCGACGAGTACCCTCTCTCAATGTTCATCGGCTTGCCTGACGACGAGTACTACCGCACAGGGCATCGGCACATTCCGGAACTCAGGAAGCGTGCTCAGGATCCGGCGTTCTTTGTCAATCAGGCAGACCTAATAAACCTTGGCCTAGAAGAAGGTGATTGGGCGCGCGTCGAGACGTCGACTGGCCGCATGACTGGCCGAGCCTTCATACGTAAAGGCATGCCAAAGGGATTGGTGCGCGTACCACACGGTTGGTGGAAGCCAGAAGCGCCAGAGGGCCTCGCGCATATGTCTGGCATGTGGTCGTTCTCAGACGCCCAGATCACTCCGGATGACGATCCCGAACTGATTGATCGCGAACAGGGGATACCGCACATGAAAGGTGTGCCGTGCCAGCTCAAGAAGCTCACGGCGGCCGAAGTCAAGGAACTGGAATCAGTGTTTGGCAAGACGCTACCGATGCCCAACGCCGTTGAGAAAAACGTCCCCAAACGTGAGAGCACCAGAGACTTCATGACCGACATCGAGTTCGGTGAAGACGTTGAGTTCCAGGCAGCTGAGTTGTCGTTGTACGGACGAAGTTCTGCCTGAGCATCTGAAGGGCTCCCCTGCGCGATGCATGATCGTGAACATTCCCTCGTCAGATGCTAGCGTTCCGTGGGCGGTCTGCGAGCCAGCTCGCTAATCACCAGAGGAAACAACGATGCCAAGCAACATGGACACTGAAACGTTCAACGACTTCCTGGACAGCCGTCCGGGCTGGATCATCCTGACCACGATCACACCTGACGGCTTCCCACATAGCGTACCGCTGGGTTATTTCCGCGATGGAGACACCGTATACTGTGGTTGTCGCGACAACACCGCAAAAATCCGAAACATCGAAGCGAACCCAAAAGTTTCACTCATGATTGAGTCAGGATCAACCATGGCAGATATCAAAGGCGCCATGATCCAGGGAACCGCAACAGTGATACGGGATCCTGAAGTTGTCCTGACATTAATGCGAAAAGCCGCAGTTAGAAGGGGTACTCCAGAAGCAGATTGGCCCACGTCATCTAGACCAGGCTCGGCGTTCATCGAGATCAGTGTGGTCAATCGAATCTCCTGGGACTACGGGGTTTAATGTCATACCGTCCGGGTCGCAATGGCTGGCGAAATCTGCGTGACGCGAACAATCGGTACCATCTTGGATATCCAGCCGATCGCCAGCATGAATAAAACAGCCAGCACCACGGAACTGTTACTGGAATCGCCGTAGCCAACACCATTCGCAATCACGATGTTAAGACGCAGCATCATCGTCACACCCAGAAAAACTCCAACCACCGAGATGATCGCGCTTTCAAACAGATTGTATCGCGCGATGTAATCCTGGATCGCGCCCAGTGCACGCCGAATATCTCTACTTTGGCATCTCTGGGAAAATCGGCAAGGTAACCATCTTAGCGACTTTGCACGACCTCACAGCAAACGAAGAAGGTGCGGACTACGGCCCGGAAATTGACAGTGTCGCCACGTGGGCTTTCGCTACGCAAATGTCATTTCAGTTCAAAGTCGCTGACTACAGCGCATACACCTTGGCCACGGATACGACGAAGAGCTCGCTGCTCCTGAACACCAGGTTCTGACCTATGTTTGATCAGGGTGGGGAAACAGATCTGATTGATCCTCACCTTCTCGCGGATCGAGACAATGAAAGTCCTTTTCTATCAGGATATGGAGACCATCAATCTCCCCATCAACCAGAGCGACTTCTTCGTTGTGCGCCCACTTCGAACCATCTGGACCAGGTATCCGCACCATGATCATATTGTTATCAAAGCTCGCCGATACCTTCAACTGATCAGACGGCGACAACATATAGGTGAGTAGACCACCGCCGGGAAAGCTAGTTGAACTGCTGACGCCCTGACCTTCGCCGATACTATCGACTTCACTCCGCGATAATCGGTAGCGAATACTGTCATCGAGAATTCTGAGTTTCACAAGCGTTCCATGTCTGAAGGTTCATTGACGTTTAAAAATCCTGAAGCAAGATCACTGCAATCAACACACGCGGTATCGCACAGATCTAGAAACTTCGACACAGATCGAACGCCTCTCGACAACTGTGAGGAGACAACTTCCCCAACTGACCGATGCATCAGGCAGAACAGATTCTGTTGACGATGACCATCGAATGCAACCTTCACTTGCGCTGACCCGATGTCGACAAATCTGAGTCGTTCGAAGATCGTCTGGCTTACAAATGGACAATCTCCTGGCGCACTCATCAACCAATCTGTCCTGCACTGAAGCAGGGCGCAGCGAAGCCCTTCCAATGGCCCCTGATCTGCGACTTCATCAACGATGATCCGATGCCCATAGGTCCGATAGCGGTCGAGGTTTCGATTGCAACTGATTACCACCTCATCCACGCACGGAAGCATCGAACGCATTACGCGTTCGACCATGGGTTCACCTTCGACCGACAACAAGGGTTTGTCTGCTCCAGCGAGGCGAGACCCGGCGCCACCACACAATATTACTCCTGTGATCTTCGCGGGGTTTGATCGGTTATTCGCCATCAACTCCATCATCAAATTTACCGTCGCGACCGACGCGACTTACATGACCGCAGAATAGTACAATTCCGACTCGCGGGTTCCACAAAAATCAGGTCAACCATGTCAGAGTTCATACCCACTGCTTGCAACCTTTGCTACGCCAACTGCGGTATTCTTGCCCAAGTTGAAGATGGACACATCGTTAAGGTACGTGGGGACAAGAATCACCCCGTCTCCAAAGGGTATACCTGCAACAAAGCGGCACAGATCGACTTTTATCAAAACGGACGTGACCGACTCTCGAGCCCGCTGAGGAAAAAATTAGACGGGACATTTGAGGAGATCGACTGGGGGACCGCCATTACGGAAGTCGCCGCAAAACTGTCCGGTTTACGCGATACCCATGGTGGCGACAAGATCATGTATTACGGCGGCGGCGGTCAGGGCAACCATCTTGGCGGGGCCTACTCCGGTGCTGTCCGGGAGGCGTTGGGTATGCGCTACCACTCCAATGCGCTCGCCCAGGAAAAAACAGGCTTAAGCTGGGTGAGTGAGCGCACTTTAGGCGGCATGTGGCATGGAGACTTTGATCACTGTGATGTTGCCCTGATCATCGGAAAAAATCCCTGGCAATCGAACGGTATCCAACGTGCTCGGATCATGCTGCGCGATCTGTCGAAAGACCCCGACAAGACACTCATAATTTTTGATCCGCGTAAAAGCGAATCAGCGGAACTGGCTGATATCCACCTCGCCGTCAAACCCGGGACCGACGTCTGGTGTATTGCGGCCATACTAGCTTATCTGGTGCAGCACGACCTGGTCGACCAGCAGTGGCTGGCAGAACACACAGAGGGGTATGACCGATTGCTCGACCAGCTTCGTTCGGTCCCTGTCGAGGATTACGCGGACTTTGCTGACATACCGATGCCACAGATCGAAGCCGTCGCAAAGGCGATGGCAAGCACCAACCGCATCGCAGTCTATGAAGACCTCGGTATCGAGATGTCCCCCAATTCCACGTTGTGCAGTTATCTCAATGTACTGCTGTTTGTCCTTCGGGGAGCGTTTGATGTCCCAGGTGGAATGCATCTGATCTCTGGCATCGGCAGCATCTATGGCTTTGGCGCTTCACCCGGGGTCGTAGATGATGACGGTTATGAGCGCGAGTACCAAACGTCTCCAGTGAGTGGCGCACGCGTTGTGACTGGCCTCTTGCCATGCAACGCCATCCCAGAGGAGATTCTGACTGACCATCCCGATCGCATTCGGGGAATGATCATAGAAAGTGCCAACCCTGCACACTCGCTTGCGGATAGTGCAAAGTTCCGGGACGCACTCACCGCTCTGGACACCCTGGTCGTCATCGATGTGGCCATGACCGAGACCGCACAACTTGCTGACTACGTGCTGCCTGCAGCCTCTCAGTACGAGAAATTCGAAGCAACCTTCTTCAACTTTGAATACCCCGAGAACTTCTTTCATCTAAGGCATCCCTTGCTACCCCCGCGCCCAGGTACGCTGCCAGAACCCGAAATCCACTCACGACTGGTTGAAGCCCTAGGCGTTTTTGAGCCTGAGGACTTGGCACCGTTTCATGAGGCGGTGAAGCAGGGTATCCCCGCGTTACTTCAGGCGGTCCTCCAAGACCTGCCACGGTATCAGCCTTACCTGGGGTATATCATGTACCGTGCACTCGGTCCGACCCTGCCTCATGGCGCGGCCAGTGCGGCCATGCTGGTCGGATCATGCCTTGCATTTGCCGAACGCGATCCACATGCCGTCTGGCGTGCAGGCTTCGAAGGTCAAGGCCCCATGCTGGGCATCAACCTGTTCATGGCGATGTTGGAGGCAAAATCCGGATTAATTATTTCTTCCGCAGATGTGGAAAACGACCCGACACAATGGCGCCAACCCGGCGGGAAAATCCAGTTGCAGATGAGCGAGATGCTGGACGACCTGGAAGAACTGAAGGAATACAGAATGCCGGAACGCACAGATGAGTTTCCGCTACTGCTTGCGGCTGGCGAACGCCGACTCTATACCGCTAACACCATCATGAGGGATCCTGACTGGCGAAAGAGTAACAACCCGACGTCATTGACCATCAATCCAATCGATGCCAACGCTCTGGGAATCACCGATGCAGCGACGGCACGCTTGGTCACGAAGCGGGGTTCACTGAACGTGCTCGTTGAGTTCGATGATCGGATGCAACCCGGCACGATGTCGCTACCTAACGGGCTAGGGTTAAACTATCCAGACCACACGGGTGTGAATGGGATTACCGGGACATCCACGAACGAGCTGACGGACCTCGAAGATCGGGACAAGTGGGTGGGTACACCCTGGCACAAACATGTCAGGGCACGATTGGAACCTCTCCAATAGGTCGCTCACCTTGCGGAGAGAATCTCATCAGGTGTGGAATAAACAGCACTGACGTGTTCCGTAAGCCAGTCGGGGTCGTCGTCGCGGGGTAACTTTTCTCTGTCAGGCCCTTTGCAACTGATCCTGTAGAGCAAACGTGCATCATCGACCGATCGAATCCGTGTCTTCATCGGTGGCGAGTTGTGCAGTGTCAGCGTGTTATCCCAGATCGTGACATCACCGGGCGTATGGAAATGGTCGTATCGAAACTCTGGTGACAGCACGTGCGCCTCAACCTCATCTAGCACAGACTGAGACGCCGCTTCTGTCATACCTTCGACAACCACGGGCGGGCGCACCCTCGGCCGCGAAGCCCAAATGGGACTGTGTAACCCGGTCAGTCCTGACCGTGGATGGGTTCGTACAATCGGTGCCAGCCAGCCCCTATCACCGGTGTTGAGTCGGCGTCGCACCTGCATCTTTTTCAGACGTTTCTGTTCACTGTCTGGTAATGCCTCCCAGGCCGCGACCGTATCTACGAACGCGGTCTCTCCATCGACTGGCATAGCAATACGTTTACGCATCAGTTCCTCGGATGAACCTTCGTAGTATCGTGTTTTAGCGACATCGTCATCGGGTAATGAGATCCAATGAGCATCGTTGTCTTTGACAACCGGCATCTGGTGCACCAGGAACATGCTGACCTGCAGCGGAATCGGTTCGTACTCAATATCCGTATGCCAGGTACCACCAGAAATCACCGTCGGTGGCTTCTCTGAAAACCGGCCGGGGGTCTCCGGGTTCGTTTGCACATTTGAAACCACCAGAACCGCCGGAGACTCATGTTTGAGGCACATCAGCTCACCCGGAAAGGCGGCATTCACTCTTGCGGCCATTCTTTGTTCGACGGGTCTGATTTCAATCTCACCATCGGTGGCACCATCCTGCTGACCGGGTTTACCAGCCCGGATAAAGTTGCTGGGGTGTGGGACCGGGGCACCAAAGTGATTCGCAAAGCGTTCAAGGTGTGGCAATGATCGTTCATTCAGATCCTGTCCCGGCAGCGAGACAATACGAAACCAGGCCAGCGCATCGAGCAGGCAAGCCGCCTGGTCCCGTCTCAGGGGCGGGGACAGATCGACGCCGTGGATACGAATAGCGGCGCCGCTGGGTGCAACGGGGCCCTCCAGGCCAACCTGCCCAAAGGCTTTGGTCAGACGCTCCTCCAGTTGCTCGATATTCATGAGCTCACCTATTCAATCTGATTCTTTTGGGCCGCTGTCGAATCAGGCCACGATCCGCTTCGCCGGTACCGGTGGCAACCAGAACATGATCGTCACGGACGGTATCTGGATCAACAGCAACAACCAGAAAACAACATCATAACTTCCGGTCAGGTCGAAGAGCCAACCACTCGCCAATGACCCGAAACTCCCCATCATCGTGAACATGTTGACGAAACCAAGCACCTTGCCGAAGGACAAGGTTCCAAATCTCGCCGCGTAGACATTGCCAATCATCGGCATGACACCGCCGGTCGAAATACCATGCAGGACGGCAGCAGCCACCAACGCCGAGTATCCGGGACTGCCCTGATAGAGTAACAACGCGCCTGTTAGAGACAATGCCATGATCCAGAACAGAAACCGGTGGTCAACGTGATCACATAACCCGCCAAATGTGAACTTCCCAACAATCATGCTGAGTGCCCCTATCGAGATGAGTTGCGCAGCGGTTGTCTGTGAGAACCCCAGGTCTGCCACGTACGCTCCCAGATTGAACTGTATGGCGGCGAATGAGATGTTCATTGGCAATAATCCCGCGATCGGGATCCAGAACATTCGGGTCGTCAGGATATCGGAGGCCGTCCACGGACGTTCATGAGGAAGCGGCTCAGGGGCATCCAACAATAGTTCCACGTCCGGGGGCGGGATTCGCAGTACCCAGAGATTGAGCGGTACCATCACGGCAATCGTGAAAGCAGCGAGTATCTGCAGCGTCGTGCGCCAGTCGACCTGGCCAAGCAGTTCCGCTGTGATCAGCGGGAACACGAACCCGCCGATGGACGTTCCCGCAGCAGACACACCAATTGCAAGACCACGTCCCTGGGTAAACCATTTACCGACGAGGGTCTGGGAAGACAGGGTGCCACACAGCGCCATACCGAGCGGTAACAACAGCCCATGCAACGCAATGATCTGCCAGTAGTCGCTAGCCCAGGATGACAGAAACAGCCCGGTCGACATGGCGATCGCCCCGCCGACTATCAGCCAGCGCATCGAATACAGGTCCATGAAACGACCCATCAGGGGGCTGATCAATCCACCCAGCAATTGCATCAGGAAGATCGCGACCATGATCTCACCCCGGCTGATGCCAAAGGTCTCGAGCCAGGGCACGACAAACAGTGCGAAAGAGTAAACCAGAATACCGATGCTGATACCCTGATTGACCAGGGTCAGCCCCACGATTATCCAGCGATAAGGTGTTGGGGAAGTCATCCCGAACTCTTGACGATGTTGGCCATCGGGGGCCCCTAAAGTGTCGCGCGACTGTACGCTATGCGATCTCTGCCAGCAATCCGCTGTGGGAGAGTTCAGAATGGAGAGTCAGAATGGAACGTTCTGCAGGACCGCAATACGCGGCCGGAGACCCTTCCGCTTCGCGCAGGACAACGCCAGGTCGTCCTACGGCAAGGCAATAGCCGTGAACCCGAGCGATAACGGCTACACCGAGCTTCATACGTAGGAGAGACTCTCATGCTTCTCGCAGGTGATCAGACCTCCGTTGGCGGTCCAATTATTTTTTGGCGGGTTCTATACAACCTAGTTCGATCAAAGTATCCCCGGTCGACTTGAGCGTATCAATCGCGCTGTGCGTCTTCAGTCCCAGCTCTTCGATTGCCTTTGTACACCGCGCCACAAGACGATGGTCAGATGGTTCCGGATTATAGTCTCCCGCAACGTTGATATCCGGGTAAAGCTCAGCAAGTGTGTCGAGAAGAATCCGCATCGACGGCTCCTGGGACTCATCCGTCGCCACCATCATGTATCGAGATCTGTTGGTTGCCACATCGCTTTCTGCCGCAAGCCGCTGGCACTCTGCAATGTCTCGAACATCAATAATGTTCCAGGTATGACCGTTCCCTTCGAAGTCGGTCTTGCCAGACAGGAACAGACCAATCCGACGTTGCCACACCGTGTTGTGCGGCTTGCCCAGTAGCGGCCCGAGCACGTGACAGGGGCAGATCGATACCACATCGATTCCCGTTTTCTCGCCAAATTCATATCCTAGAATTTCGGCATCCACCTTGCCCTTGGCATAGGCAGATCGCTGAACCGACCAGGCGTTGACCGTCTCACCCTGGCGATTAGTATAGGTGTAACGCTCATCAAGCGTCTCGAACTTCCCACCGGCCCAGTCATCCTCGGTGTAAGCGGCCCCAGGTTCGACACCCTCATCCCGACGGCCCATCACTGCCGCCGTGGAGGACGTATAGACAACTCGCTTCACCGTCCCTGCCTTACGCGCCGACTCGAGTACGCCGCCAGTCATGTCCAGCAGACTGGTATACATGGATTCCGGTGTTGGAGAATCGTACGAGGTATCGGTGCCAATGTCCGCGGCCACATGAAACACAGCACTGCATCCCGTAAACGCGTCATCATAGCTACCACTGACTGCCTGCATCAGGTCTGCTGCAAACAGAACAACACTACCCGGCCCGGCGGCATCAATGTCCTTGAGACAAGAGGTCTTGTCCTCACGACTGGTATCGCGCAAACACGCATGGACGGTATATCCATGCTCAACCAGGTTCTTGACCACGTGGGAGCCGATATAACCTGATGCACCGGTGACCGCGACGGGTCCGTCCTGGGGGCCTGCGATTGATGCCATGGAAGATCTCTAATCAGTTGTGGGGCGCGCAGTATGTGGTCGTAAACTTAGGGATGCAAATGTACGCGATACAGCGTGGTCCCGACCGACGGTGGTTCTGTTGCACAGGGCCATCGTCTAACGTAGACACCGGGAAACAGTTCACAGGGACGTTTCATGAGAAAACTGTCTGCACTTACTCTCACCTGTCTTTTGCTACTCATCGCCTGCTCGGGTGGCGATACACCACCAGACGCGCAAGAGGCTACCGAACCGGAAGCCGTCAACAATCCTCTGGCCGAGGAACAGGCGTTGATGAAGGAGGCCGCAAAGGTCCAGTACATCTTCAATGAAGATGCTGGGAGGAAAATGAAGGCTGTCGAAGACGCCAACTGATGAGTTTTGACGTCACGTCAGGATTCTGACGTACCGTTACATCAAGGTGCCCGCCATGTACTTTACCTCGGTTCGGTTGACGGCAACCGAAGATGTCTGAAACACCGAGTTACGAGCGCGAAACGCGTAAGGGTCCACTCCCGGTTTCAACCAAGTTCTATCAGTGAATCGGTGCCATCCCCGACACGCTGAAGAACTGGGTCTTCAATACCTTTGTCCTCCTGTTCTACAACCAGATTCTGGGGATGGACGCTTTCCTGGTATCGATCGCACTCGCGGTTGCCATGGTGTTCGACGCAGTCACAGACCCGTTGGTGGGTTCTTTCTCGGACAATCTCAGAACCAGGTGGGGACGGCGTCACCCATTGATGCTCGTGGCATCAATTCCGCTTGGATTATGTGTCATTGCCGTGTTCATCCCGCCTGATGGTCTGTCACATATGATGTTGTTCGTTTGGCTCACAACATTCACCGTGCTGACCCGTGGTTTCATGACGTTGTACTTCGTACCCTGGGCTGCGATCGCCGCAGAACTGTCTGACGACTACAACGTACGCACCTCTATCATGATGTTTCGGTTTGCTATCGGATGGACGTTCGGCGTCGGGGTCCCGTTTGTGATGCTAAGCACCGTCATGGCGAACACCGAAGAATTTCCGGTCGGCCAGTTGAACCCCTCCGCCTACCCCGTCATGGCCACATGGACTGCCTTGATCATGATCTGTGGCGCCCTGGCGACCACGCTCCTCACCAGACGCGAGATTCCCTATTTGCGCCAGCACGTGTCTGCGACGCCGCCATTCAGATTTCGCGAAGCACTGAGCGATATGATCCGCGCGCTCAGGAACCGCCAGTTCGCGTTGGTCTTCGCTATTGTCTTCATCTCATCCGCCATCGGTGGGACCACCACCAACATTGGCATCTACATGCAGACCTATTTCTGGGGACTGACCACTGACGACCTCCGCTGGTTCGTTATTGCCGGCATTGGCGCCATCGTCGCATTTGGCATCACCGGGTTGTTACAGAAACGTTTCGACAAGAAACACATTCTGATCTTCTGTTCCATCGTGTCCCTGGTCGATGGGATCATGCTGATCAACCTGCGCTTCTTTGACTTATTGCCGGACAACGGCACCTCACTGCTGTTGATTATCCTGGTGGTCAACTCGGTGTTCGCCGCGGGGATCGGCACCGTGCACGGGATCATCGGCACCTCCATCGTCGCAGACATTCTCGACGACCATGAACTCAAGACCGGCTATCGCCAGGAAGGCATGTTCAACGCCGCACTGTCATTCTCCGGAAAGGCCGTGACCGGGGTCGGCATTGTCCTGGGTGGCCTGATCATCAGTCTGATCCAGCTTCCGACCGGCGTCGCTCCCTCTGACGTCCCTGCAGAGGTGATATTCCGACTAGGGCTTGTCGTTGGCGTTCTCGTCCCACTGCTCCACATCATCCCAATCAGCATGATTCCACGCTATAAGCTCACCAGGAACGTTGTGCTGGACATCCAAGCAACCCTTGCGGAACGTCGAACAGAGAAAGGGTACCGTGCTGAACCTGACAGTTACAGTTTGCGCGATTGGGGAGGGGGCTGACAACTCGTGGTCTGACAACTCGTATGACTGACCTGCCTGTAAAGTCGCACCGCTACATCAATCACCCCATCATCAACAGCGATCGATGGGACGGGTTCCAGCATCGTCAAGGTGACATCATCATCTCGACGTCCTACAAAGCAGGAACCACCTGGACACAGACCATCGTCGCCAACCTGCTCTATCAAGACGGTCAATTTCCAGCGCCTGTGAACGTGATGTCTCCCTGGCTGGATCAGGATGTCCGGCCGGTTGCCGACGTCATCGCGGACCTCGGGGCGCAGATAGGGCGCCGATTTATCAAGACCCACCTGCCACTCGACGGACTGCCGTATTTTGACACCGCCACCTACGTTGTTGTCGGGCGCGATCCCAGAGATGTTTTCATGTCCATGTGGAATCACCACTCCGGTTATACGGACGAAACCAGCGCAATCATGCGGCAGAAAGCCGAGGCATGCGGACATCAGTTTCCCATGGACCAGGTTGATATCCATGCGTTCTGGGAGGACTGGATCAACCAGAGTTATTTCGAATGGGAAAGTTATGGCTTCCCGTATTGGTCACACCTGCATCACGCACAGTCGTGGTGGGACTATCGCCACCTCAATAACATCGAGCTGTTTCATTACGGCGACATGCTGTCAGACCCCGAACGCGAAATCCGTCGACTGGCAGGCTACCTAGACGTTGAAATCGATGAGGAAAAACTCCCCGGCATCGTGAAGCGGACGTCCTTCGATGACATGAAGGCAAACTTTGACAACATCATGCCTGAGGCCAAAATGGTGTGGAAAGGCGGCGGTGACACCTTCATGAATAAAGGTACCAATGGGCGCTGGCGGAATATCCTCACCGAACAGGAACTGTCTCGGTATTCTGAAGTGGTTGGGTCAACCCTGTCGCCGGACTGTGCCACCTGGCTGGAGAATGGATTCCACTGATCCGCTACCCCCGAGGGTGTCAGACCCATGTCTAACAAAACATCGCTCGAAAAAATCCAAAGACCCTCTTTCAAAACTCACCGGCAAATTCAGTGACTTTTCCGGCGTCGTGCTGAAAGCAGCCGCTGGCGGCAAGCTGGACGACGTCGATGAACCGAGGCGAGTCGCACTTTGCCTAGCCGCTGGCGCCAGCGTCAACGCCGTCGACCATAAGGGCAAGACAGGGCTTCACCGCGCCGCACAGGCTGGTCACGTTCGTATCATGCATCTTCTGATCAACAACGGCGCGACTGTCGACCAACAGGATAACAAAGGGGAAATACCCCTTTTTTGAAGTCATCAAGGCAGGCCGCGTCGATGCGGTCCAGGTACTCATCGATGGTGGCGCAACGGTGGACAACAAGTCTCTTAAAGCTGCCAGCAAGCGTCGAACCTCAAGGACGAGTCCTCGCCATACTGCCGTCCTGACGCTCCCCTGGGACGACGGAAGACCGTACAAACGGGTATGATATGCGCAAACGTGGATTCAGGACTCCATCATGAGTAGCCAGCGACCGGTACCCGTCACCTCCTTCGATCAAATGCGATCCGATCTGGACGAGTGGGGCTATTGCCTCATGGCCGACGCTCTGTCCACAGCCGAGGTCGAGGAAATCAAAACCCGTCTGCTCGATCAGGCTGAAGCCGAACGCAGCACCGGCGTTGCGTTGCGGGATGGTGGTCCAATGCCCTGGCAGAAGGATTTGCCACAACGTGCACCCAATCAGCGAGTGATGAATCTGTTGGATAAGGGTGAGGAATTCTGGCAACTACTGCTCCACCCCATCGTGGACGAGGTCATCTGCCACCTCCTAGGGGAGAACGTCATCTCATCAAGCGTCACCGCCAACATTACCCACCCAGGCAGTCAGCCCATGCCGCTGCATTCCGATCAGGGTTATGTCGACGTCCCCATCACCGATGCGGTGGTCTGCAACACCATGTGGATGCTCAGTGATTACACCGCTGAGAACGGCGGGACGTACCTGATTCCGAAGAGCCACCTGCGCAATCAAATTCCGGACAAGCCGTTTGATTTCACTGAGTGCATCTCCCTTGAAGGCCCCACCGGTACGGCCTGTGTCTTCGATGGACGGGTCTGGCATGGGACGGGTCCCAACACATCCAAAGACGATTCACGTGTCGGCCTCCTCAACTACTGGTGCCGCCCCTGGTTGCGTCAGCAGGAAAACATGGCGGTGTCTTTTTCCGATGAGACCATCGCGGCAATGCCCGAAGCACTCCTGAAACGCACGGGATTTCTTGTCCATGGGACGCTGGGGAACATCGACCCCAACCCCTCCATCGCCAGACCAGAAGGTCTGATTGACCGGTCCCAGGAACGCATCGGTCGCCGCTCTGCCTCTGAGGCGTGACGACTCTTGGAGATCTGGATCGATGCCGATGCGTGTCCGGTAGTGATCAAGGAGATCCTGTTCCGCGCGGCTGAGCGCACAGGACTCAATCTGACACTGGTCGCGAACCATGGCATGCGTATCCCGCCCGCCCCCAACATTCGATTCCTGCAGGTGGAATCCGGCTTTGACGTTGCCGATAACGAGATCGTACACCGCTGCGAATCGGGTGATCTTGTCATCACCAGCGATGTTCCGTTGGCGGCAGAGATCATCGAAAAAGGAGGGCTCGCACTCAGTCCCCGCGGTGAAGCCTTCACCAAAGAGAACATCCGGGGCCGTCTGAACATTCGGGACTTCATGGACACTATGCGTTCCAGCGGTATCGAGATGTCCAGAACAGCACCAATGTCGAAGACCGACCGGCAGACATTTGCCAACGGACTCGACCGGATTCTGGCTCGACACACCCCGAAAACCTAGCTACGACCCCCACCACTTTTGGTACCTTCCAACACTTCCTGACGCCCTAGAACAGGTCGAACAGCCGTGCCCAATGGTGTATGTTCCCGTTTCCAGCCTCCAGCAGACGACACGCTCATGGCACATGATCTTGTGATTCGAAACGGCTTGATTGTCGATGGGCAGCAGACTGCCGCCTACAATGCGGACCTCGCGATTGACGGGGACACCATCACCGCCATTGGTCAGGTCGGAGGGAAAGGAACCCGAGAGATTGATGCGGATGGCGCGACCGTCACACCCGGTTTCGTCGACCTTCACACCCACCTAGATGCGCAGATTGGCTGGGATCAGTCGATGACCTCCGCGTGCTGGCACGGTATAACCACGGCTCTGATCGGCAACTGCGGTGTCACGTTCGCACCCGTCCATGACAAGGACAAAGAAGTGCTCGCCGCCATGATGGAGTCCGTGGAAGACATCCCACGCCACGCCATCATGACCGGGCTCCCCTGGAACTGGAATACCTATGGCCAATACCTCGATGCCATTGAGCAGTTGAACCCTGCAATCAATGTCACCGGGATGGTCGGACACTCAGCAGCGCGCTACTACGTGATGGGCGAACGTTCCATCGAAGAGCAACCCACAGAGGACGAGATCGCACAAATCGCAGATGTGGTTGGTCAGTCCGTGAAAGACGGCGCCATCGGTTTTTCCACCAATCGTCTGTTCGCTCACCGCATGCCAGACGGCCGGTGCATCCCCGGAACCTACGCCACCCATGAAGAAGTGGTCGCCATATCCAAGGCTGTGGGCGCATACGGCGGGATGCTTCAGTCAGTTATTGAAGGCGGTGACCGGGTCCATGACGAGTTGGCACTCATGAAGAAACAGCTTGAGGCAGCACAGACCCGACTGCTGTTCAGCGCACCCTGGACGCCGGGCGAGAATGGCGAATCCATCTACCAGAATGCCGTGAACGAAATGCAGGCAGCCGGGCTCAATATCAACGGTACCACTCAACCGCGAGCCGCGGGCTTCCTGTCAGGTCTGCAGACCAATGTCCTAATCGCAATGCGACTCGAGGCGCCGGGTTGGCTCGAGCTTCGCAGTTTGGAACCGGAGAAGCGGTTTGAACGCATCCAGGACGCCGCGTTCCGGGCGCAACTCGTCGAAGAAGCCAAAACCATGGAATCACCACCCGGTATCGGGCATACGATGGCGTCTCCACGCTTCATGTTACCGATGGACAAGACCTTCTGGATGGGCGTGGGCCAACGTCCCCACTACACCGGTAATGCGGACGAGTCACTGGCGGCCATGGCAGAAGCCGCAGGCGAACACCCTGCAGAGACCTGGCTGCGCCTGATGCTGGAGTCCGAGGGTAAGGGACTGTTCCACATTCGATTTGTGAATGAGGACCTTGAGCCACTTCCAGGTTTCATGAGGAAGGACTGGATTGTACCAGGGGTCGGTGACGCCGGTGCACATGTGGGTGTCATTTCTGATGTCGGCTGGACCAGCTTCCTGTTGTCCTACTGGCATCGCGACGTTGGAGAGTTCACGATTGAAGAAGCCGTTCATTTGTTGACACACAAGCAAGCTAAGGTCCTCGGATTTGATGACCGTGGTGTTCTCGCCGAAGGCATGAAGGCTGACGTCAATGTGCTTGAGGTTGACCGGGTGGAAGAACGCCAGCCTGTGCGCGTGACAGATTTTCCCGGCGGTGCGCCAAGGTTAATCCAACGTGGCGTTGGCTATCGCTGTACCCTCGTCAATGGCCAGGTCATCCTCGAGGATGACGAGCTGACTGGTAGTGTTGGTGGGCGAGTGCTTCGCAATCCGGCGGGGTGACGAATTTATCATCCTGAGGAGCGAAGCGACGTGAGGACCTCGGGCTATCAGTACCTGCAGTGCCAGACACTCTGCGACGCTAAAGCTCTCGCCTCCCATGCTGCTGCGCTCGGAGTGACAAAGCTCTTTACTCAGGGCGATACGTCGATCTCAAGCAGGCGCAGGCCCAGGAAACTGCTCTCGCAATACACGCTTCAGCACCTTCCCATTGGCATTTCGAGGAATCACGTCGATAAATGCAGCCCCCTTCGGCAACTTGAACCGGGCCAGCTTGCCGTCGCAATGCTGCAGGATGTCATCTTCCTCCAGGGAGTCACTTTTCCGCACCACAATCGCAAACGGTGACTCTCCCCATCGTTCACTGGGTTGACCAATCACGGCCACCTCTGCCACATCCGGGTGCCCGAGAATGACGTTCTCAATCTCCGCTGGGTAAACGTTCTCACCACCGGAAATAATCATGTCCTTGATACGATCCTGGATGTAG
>NTKD01000036.1 GCA_002457275.1 OM182 bacterium MED-G24 | reverse complement strand
AGGTCTGGATTCGTGGTGTCTGAATCGTCGCCCAAAATCAGATGCACAGCAGCCAGCCCGCCCCGCATGAGCAGCGCGTCTGCCAGCACCATATGATGGAACCGTGGCTTTGAACACGCACAGCGTGCCGGCTAGCGCCATGCAGACCATAGCTCCATCCAGGAACCGGGAAATATTCAAGTTTTCGATTCAGGCTCAAAGCAGGGAATTGGACGTTTACGTCCTGGACGCGGAAGATTACGGACACAAATAGTGCGGGAAAGGGACCTTCGGTCACTCATTGACAAACCCACGATATTTGCAAAAAGCTGCGACAAGAAACAACTAAAGTGGCCAATAACATGGTGTTTCCTGATACACCGGGGCTCTATCCCACATCATGAGTCAGACAACTGAAACATCCCCTAATTCTTCGGGGTGTCCGACATCAAGAAACCAGGTTGACGTTGATTTCGTCGAACAGTTGGGTACTTATGAAGATTGTCACATCGCCTTTTGTGAAAGGGATAACAGACTCGCCATTGATTTCTGTTTCAAGTCCGCCATTGATGTCCATGAGGGACAGCGTCTCATCGACGTCGCCGTCGATGATGTCGATCGATTGAGTGACGAAAGTCCCTGGATCTGCCGCTAGCTCTGAATTGAGTGTCAGCGAAACGCTGTTATCGTCACCATCAATCCAGATCTGGTAGTCACCATATTCAGGATCTGAGCTGTATTGATTGATGACATCGCCGACAAGGTTACTGCCTCCAAACAGATCCTCGAACCTGATTTCCAGAGTTGCCCCCTGACCCAACTCGATACGTTCGAAATCGATAATGCTATTCACACCTGACAGATCGACATAGTCGAACTCGTCGATCAGCAATGTATCCAACCCAGAGCCGCCGTCAATGGCAAAGTCATAGCTATCAAAAAGGACGGTATCGTTACCCCCGTTGGCTTCGATATTGTCTGAACCGAACCCGCCGTCAATCCAGTCATTACTTTCAGGTGCGACAAGGACGTCATCGTTGTGGGTGCCGTAGAGTTGAACGCCACCGTTTTCCGGACGTATTTCAACGAAAATACTATTGTCGATCATCACCGTACGACCGTTGGCCTGGTACTCGCTACCTGCTAACACAAGACCCTGTTCACTGTCGGGCGTCACCGTACGACCGTTGGCGTGGTACTCGTTGCTCACTGATACAAGACCCTGTTCGAAGTCACCTTCAAGGATGACGACGTCACCTTCGTTTGCCCCGAGATCCGTGATAAACAGAGGACCCGTCTGATCGTCGAGAATAGTACTTAGTGTTCCCTCGTCCAGAATCACGATTTGCGAGCCAGTGGCGCTGACGTCGATCTCGTTAACATTCTCAACGGAGGTGCCTGGCTTTTCGGTAAAGTTGGCCGTGAGGATGGCTTCCTTCAGTACGATGCGGTTGGTACCGCCGTGTTCGCCAGCAATGCGTTGGAAATCCATCGACGTAACGTTGAATATTTCGAAGCTACTCGACTGGTCAATCACAATATCGTCAGCGCCAATATCATTGTAGGTATTACCGACAGCACCACCCAGAATCACATCGGCACCTACAGTTCCGGTGTAGGTAGGACCGGCGGCTGGACCTTGAGTGACAGCATGGATATCTAGCGAGACGGAACCCATACCGGGCGTATAGTCATAGCTGAGGTCGGCAATTAGTTCTGCGCCCGGGGTGGTGTCCAACACAGCGTGGTAGAGGATGTCGAAACTGCCGGTCAATTCTTCGGCCATCAAGAATCTGATGGTCGCACCGTCGAGTGGAATGGTTCGAATGTCTGGTGCAACAACGCCATCGAGTTCAACAGCTTCAAATGACAATTGGGTGTGGCCCCCTCCGGCGCCATCGTAGGAGTCGACGACGACCGTGAGCAACGTTCCTTGACCAAACATCTGGTTGTTCCCGGGCGTTTCAGGGTAAGCGGTGACGCCGTTGATCGTTATCGACAACGTAGCCTCAGCTGCCTGAACGCCATCGGAGACGGTATAGGTGATGTTGTCGACCGCAGTCTCACCGTCGTTCAAGGTATTAAAGGCACCGTTCGGGTTATACTCGAAGGTACCGTCAGCATTCATTGTGATCTGTGCACCGCTGGCCAGCAGTACTGGTGAACTGACCATACCTCTGATGGAAGCGGTGAGCTTGCCCTGATCACTCAAATCCGGGTCAGTATCGTTGTCGAGGACTGAAAACATCCCGGAATTGAGGAGTGCGTTTTCGAGAGTCGCACCGCCATCGTCATCCGCGCCAATGGGTGCGTCTGCTGCACCAAAGATTCTCAGATCGAAACTGTGACTAACACTGAGTCCGGTGGTGTCGACCAGATCGAAACTGAACGTGGTGGTGATTGTTTCCCCGGTATTCAGATAGTTAAAGTCATTTGCATTAACCGTCAGGATGTTGCCGTTCAGCGGCAGCAATACTGGTCCACCCTCTTCATCTTGCAGGTTCTGTACGATGAGAACATCGGTCGCGTCCGGATCAAATGCGCCGATACTGAGATCAATGTTCTGAAAACCGGCGTCTTCGCTGAAGGTGGCTAGCCCAGGTGAGATGGATTGTGGCGCATCTGCTTCACCTTCGACCTCTACGGTGTAAAATCCGGTTTCGGTCAAACCTTCGGTGTCTTCAACTACGAAGGAAAACGTATCCAAGAAGAACTCACCTTCATTGAGGTATTGAAATTTTTTACTTGGATCGTAGAAGACACTGCCCAGCCTCACGGCACCTGCGGTGAAGTTGTCGCCAACCGCGATTATTTCAAGGTCCGCACTGTCGTCGAAAATGGCAGACAGGACGTCAAGTTCCACCTCCCCGTCGGCCACGTTGACCGGTTCCGGGTTGTTCAAGTTTGGAACGACGATTGGGGCATCGTTGACGCCCGTGATGGATATGGTGGCTGTACCCTCACTTTGTGACACGCCGTCTGACACGATGTAGCTGACAGTTTCAATGCGGACTTCACCCTCGGCTAGGTCGTTGGGAGCCCTATAGATCACCGACCCGCCATTAGGGTCGACCTTTGCAACCCCGGTGGGTAGTACAAACCTAGGATCCAGAAACAAAACTGGCACGCCGGTGGCTGGGTCGATGATCCCTGCTTCGGTGAATTCGTTCACAACGATGGGGTCCACGACGATTTCACCCATCTCGTTGAGCATGAAGAGGGGCTCGCCAGTCTGCGGATGGACACTGAACTCTCTAAAAGCCTCGGGGTTCAGGATGTCTTCGCCGGTCTCTGGATCAGTAATGATCAGTGCGAATGTCTCTGTGCTGGTCTCCGGATTGTTGTACATATCGAGCATACTGACGAAGGTCGGCTCGATGATGTAGTCGCCATTCTGATTCAAGATGAATAGTGACAGCCCTGTCAGTTCCTTCACCGAGATCACGGTATTACCAGCATCCAAATAGATCGGATCCATCCCACCGTCAACCGCGGCTGAAATCACCTGCAACGGGTTACCTTGATCGTCAGTATCGTTGGCAAGCACGTCGAGAGTGATAATGTCACCTTCCATGCTCACCGCGACATCGGGGTTAGCGTTAGGCGGCGTATTGGTGCCAACGATATCAATGGTCACCTGCGCCATGGTCACGCTGTTAGCGAGGGCGTTGCCATCGTTCAGCTCGTAGTCAAACACCAGCTGTACGACATCGTCCCGGGGTATGTCGGCAAACGCATCGGTGTCGATTATCAGTTCGTCGCCGACGACCGAAAAGAGCCCGGTTGCATCTCGACCGGACAGCTGAAGATTCTGAGTGACGGTGCCGAGTGCCGGTGTATCTCCCGCATCGGGATCAAAGGCCTCGACGATCAGATCGAGTGCAAAGTCACCCGTAATGGCGTTGGCTGAGGCGACCTGCAATGTGGTCTCCGGTGCGTCATTGCGACCGGTGATGGTGATTTCAACATTGGCAATCGAGGTTTCGCCTGCGGCATCAGTGATTTCGTACTGAAGCTCTGAGGTGAAGGCCTCTCCTTCACCGAGAGCGTTCAGTACCGGGGAAGACGATGCAAAGAAATTGAGCGTGCCGTCCTGACTGACGTTCGTGATGGTGTTGTCCCGGGTCGTTACCGCAGCGTTGATCACAGTGATCGTGTCGCCGGTGTCCGGGTCCACGTCATTGGCGAGCAGTCCTGCAGAAGCGTCGACGCTGAGATCGGCATCCTCGTCGATGGTATACGCGTCGGCGTTGGCGACAGGCGCATCATTCACACCGGTGACAGTCACCGTCACAACCGCGGTATCGGTGAGTACGCCGGACTGAATTGTGTAGGTGAACTGGTCTGTAGCGGTTTCGCCATCAGCCAGGGCTTCTAGGTTGTCGGCGGTGTAGCTAATCTCACCGGTTTCTCCGTCGAGGGTGACAGTACCCTGGGTATTGGAGTCGTCAACGCCAATGATGACGGGCGCTTCGCCGCCATCCGGGTCGCTGTCGTTCTCCAAGAGATTGAGTAGTGCGCCCTCATCCTGGGTAAAGCTAACCTCATCAGCACCGGCGACAGGCGGGTTGTCCGGTGGCACCTCGTTCGCGGGCTCGTCGTTACTTTCGGTTTCCGTATGTACTGGATCGGTGGCGGGCGCGGTATCGGTGACCGGTGTCTCCACCTCTTCATTGGTGCTGGGTTCGTTTTCCTCGCCGGTCACATCATCCGTGGCTTCTTCCGTCGAAGGCTCTGTAATCGGATTCTGAGTGCTTTCTGTATCGGGTGGCGCGTCTTCATTGACCTCGGGACCTGACTGGGTCTTTGTCTGTTCGCCACCTTCCGCGGACTCTTCACCTGAGTTGTTGTCCTCGAGGACCTCCGGGTCATCGTCCGCAGGTGGGGGAAACGAGTCCTGCAACTGTGTCTGCTGTGCAGGCGATGCGGTTGGCGTGAAGGATGGGGTGCCATTCAGCACAATCACTGAGGTGTTACCAGGAACCTGCAGATCGACCGCGGAATCGGGATTCTCGTTGATGTCGTAGATGGTCAGCACGCCCGATTCGTGGATAACAATCGTCTCTCCGTTCTCGTGGGTGCCTTCAAGCTCACTGCCGCGGATACCGATCACCGCGGAGGGTGTTCGAATCTTGGAGTGGTGTGATCGGCCGGCGAGCAATTGTCCGATGTCACCGCTCTTGTACTGGAAACCACCACGCAAGATGGTGGCTTCGAAGGTCGGGGGGGTGGTCTGGTCGTTCTCGTCGAAGTCGTAGGTTGAGATGACACCCCGGGCGTTTTTGCCCAGGCTGAATCGTGTGTCATCGATCATTTTTGCACGGAAATATCCGACGCCGACGACTTCGATTTCGTCGCCCTCATAGATCGCATCGCCTTTGTCGAGTTGTTCCCGCTCACCATGCTGGGGATGTTTGGGTGTGCGATAGACTTCGCCACGCAGGAACCAGACAGTACCGACTTCTTTGAGTGGGGGTACGACCCCAACGGGATCTCCTTCCTGGGCCAGTTGGACCTGCCCGACACTGGTACGCAGCAGGGCGTTCACCATTTCCGGTGACAGACCGGAACCATCCGGCATCATCAGGTTGGGTGGTGGATCAAAGGAGAAGTAGTCAACGACGACGTGGGCAGTGCCGTCCGGTCCTGTGATCACAAGATCGAAGTCGTCACGGGTATAGATGCCGTCCAGCAGTAGCTGGGCGTTCTGTATGAGGATTTCAGGGGTGGAATCGATGCTCAGACCTGCCTGGACATAAAGGAAGGGTCAGGTAACGTAGCGGGTTCTGGCAGCCTGATCAACCGGCAATCCGACCATTTGAGCGGGCAATACGCCGAGGTTATACCTTAGGCAGGTCAGAGAGCCTGGCATGGAGGAAATAGCGGATACGGACATCGTGCCCGGCGCCGTTCAGGCCCATGTGAAGTGCGCGATTCGTGATCCAGATTGGCTGTCTTTGGGATAGTATAAGCTGCTGATTTTCAGAAAAATATCAATCCTACAGCTTCGGGGGTAGAGAGAGACCGGTTGTTTTCACCCAGTTTCCTGAAAGCAGTCAGGATGGCGTTGCTGGCCAGTCGACGATGTCGGAGCCCGGCTCTGGTCAGCAGGCGGAGCTCGTGGAACGGGATTCCCAGTGTTTCATGGACAAGCGGTTGGCCGCTGCACACATAGAGGACCTTACCGACCTTCGTCATGGCGACCAGAACAAGCTCGTCCAGACGCTCTTCCTCCTTGCCAGCAGGAACAACGCCCTGTTCACGCCAGTAGGCCGTGACACGCGCTCGGAGTTGGGCTGGTGCGCTAGCCACACGTAAAGATGACGCGTATCGTCAATGATGGTTTCGTCAACGCGGCTCATTGGGTGATTAGACGATTAGGTTGCGGGTACGGGGGATACAGTTCCAGGCCATCGAAGTAGCGAATGCGGCTAGTGCACACCGCCGGTCCCGTATCCAAGCATCGAGAATTCCGTTTCCGGCCAGATGAGGTGGTCATCTAGGGCCCCGGTGAGCTCGGTGGGCACGACAAGCATGAGCCCCAGTGGCAATTTTGGTGGTAGATCTCCCGGAGAAGCACCTTCCCTCTGCCGGTCGCTCAAGTCCTAGAGGGTATTGAATGTTGCTTTCAGCAGCCGGCGCGCTTGGCCCTGTCTACGGTGTTGAACCGCTACAAATGTGCGGTAGATCTACATGGGCTGGCTGATGATCGGCGCCTGCCGATTCACTGAGGCGCTGCAGATTGCAACGATGTTGTCGTCGATGGTCAGTGCACCTATGACCTCCCGTAAACGCGAACGAGCTATCTCCTGAGGAATCGCCTGTTCAGCCAACCAGAAGTTGAAAATTCGCTCCTGCCATTCTGGCGTGATCTTGCGCCAGAGGAACTGGAACTCGGGTGGATGGGAGGCGCTCACCGTCGCATGTTCCGTTACAGGCGCTCTGCACGGGTCAGCCACCGGTGAACCCGGGTCTGCATCCGCCAGATCTTCGCCTGGACATTCAGTTTTTCCTGGTAGTAGTCGTTGGGTGCGACCAGGTCGCGAATACGCAGGCTGCAATCCAGGTCTTTGCAGACAACGTTGCCCAGGCGGTGACGGCCGTCGCTGCCCTTCCGGGAAACGGAGAACATTGCGGTCCCTTCACCGGAATGCATATGATGACATAGCGAACACATGTGGATGCCTCGTCCGGTTCCACTGAACCGAAAACGTCGGAACTGGATGCCCTTCAGATGGCCGTCGTTGGGACTGAGAAGCAACATGTATCCAAGATGTCCGGCAGAATGGATCCATCCTAGAAAGTCGTGAGCATCCCATTCAACGACAGTGAGGTCAGGCATGGCTTCTGCGGGTAACTGACCATCAAAAACGTCCAGTAGCTCGGCTTCTGTGACCGGATCCAAAAAACGAGGTTCCCTTTAGCGAATTGACTGGAGGATACCATCATCGCCAAACACGCGGTCGGCGAATCGTTTTCCCATTCGTCGGTATCCGGTTGGATTCGGGTGTAAATCGTCGGGCAGATCATGGGCGTCATCCTCGCCAAACAGTTCCAGCCCGGACAGGTAGGCCAGGTGTGGATCATTGCGGCTGATCACCACCTCAGACAGCAGTTCACGAATTCGGCTCAGGGTCAGAGCGCCTTCGCGCAACGCGGGTGGCCGGTCGATGGTTCCAAACTTCCCCTCGGCGTTGGGAATCGTCGGTCCGGGATGATCTTCTGCCGATGGACAATAGATGGGTGAGATCAAGAGGATGGGAACCTCCGGGTGCGCCTCCCTCAGCGTATCCAGGAATCCGTGTGCCAGGGGCAGAAAGACACGTTCACGCATGGTGTCGCCGTTGACGATGTTGATACCCGCCTTGATGCTGATGAAATCGGGATTGAGGTCTCGGATCGTGCGCGCCATGAAGGGATCCAGATGACATTGTCCACCCAGGCCAAGATTGGTGACATCGATTCCCGCGGCCTGGCCTGCAACGACCGGCCATGTGCCGGTGGGGATGTCGGCTTCCATGCAGTGGCTGATTGAACTGCCATGGTGAATCCAATGCACGCCGAGTGGATCAGGCGCCTCGACTTCACCGCCGTCAACCGAGAGGGCATGGAGTTCTACCAGCGCGTTGTGAGGTAGCCAGAGGGACAGGTTCTTTTGTTCGTCACCCAGCCCATCGAAGACGACATCGTACACTTCGCCCGGTTCGATGCGAGGTGGCACTTTGCCAGACGGATCAAAATGGAGCTGATTACCTTCGTGATGACGGCGGGTGTGTACCATCCCGTTGCAAGCCAGATCGAAGGCGCAGCCACCTCGACCGGAGCGTCCCGCCATATGGGTGGTCAGAACGGTCAGGCGGACGGTATGTGCCGTGGTTGCAAAGCGCAGTCTGACGCCCGATGGCGTCCGTAACATGAAGTCGAGCATCGGGTTGATCTGTGGTCGTGTCCAGTCCGGTAGCCTGCGTGGAGACAGCGCCGCTCCGCGCCGATCAAAGTCCAGGGCACCCATGATCTCGAGGGGGCTCCCAGCAAAATCTGCTGCAGCCAGGGTCGTCATTGTCATACTGATTCCGTGGTTGGGCATCCCGACTGTTTCGTGACGCCGTGTTTTGAAGGACGTAGGCGCGCCTAGCGTCTTTGATTTACCAGCGATTCGCAAGCGACTTGATATACTGCGCCGCGACCCGATACAGGGCAGGAAAACGAAATGATCGACTATGGATGGCATGACCTGGTGGGAAATATCGGGGTGGTACTGGTGATCGGTACCTATCTGGGCCTGCAAATGGGTCGAATGAGCATCAACGATCACGCCTATTCGGCGTTGAATGCAGCCGGTGCTATTCTTATCCTCGTGTCCCTCGCGGTCGACTTCAATCTTTCATCGTTCATTATAGAAATCGTCTGGTTGTCCATCAGTGTCTATGGACTATTCCGCAGACCCGTGAACGAGGGTCCGGGCAGCGCAGGGCCAGTGCGTTGACGGATACTGGCCATCGGCTCTTGCGGGCTGGAATCTCCGGGGACGTTGTTTGAGCCTCATTGTGCGCGCCAACGCCATGCTTCGGCCGGGCGGTACACTATTCTACGGCTGGTACATCGTTGCAGGGGGCGCCGGTGTCCAGTTTCTGTCCGGGATCCTCTGGATGCAGTCTTACGGCGCCTACGTGGTGTTGTTGCAGGAAGATTTCGGTTGGAGCAAGGCACTTGTTGCCGGTGCGTTTGCGCTAACGAGAGTGGAAAGTGGCGTCCTTGGCCCCCTTCAGGGCTGGTTGACGGATCGATTTGGGCCCCGTCGGATTTTGACCATAGGTATGCTCATCTTTGCCCTTGGGTTCTACCTGTTCAGCCAGGTGGAAACCGTTCTTGGTTTCTATGTCACCTTTGGACTGATCGCAGTGGGTTCGTCACTCGGTGGTTTCGCCACGGTGATGGTCTCACTCGTTAACTGGTTTGATCGACATCGGTCGAAAGCAGTGGCGTTTTCATTGATGGGCTATTCCTTTGGTGGCCTGTCTGTCCCGATTATCATTCTGTGCCTTGAGGCATTTGGTTGGCGCACCACTGCGCTGATCTCAGCAGGCGTCATCCTGCTTGTTGGACTCCCCATGGTTCAACTGGTCAAGCACCGTCCTTCTGAGATCGGTGGGGTGATTGATGGTGGCGCGGCGCCGGGTGAATCGGAAGCGAAGGACGCGCCGCTAACCAAGACGCGCGACTTTACGGCGCGTGAGGCTATGCGTGCACCTGCATTCTGGTTTATTTCGATTGGGCACGCGTGTTCGCTGCTCACTGTGTCGACCGTGATGGTTCACCTGGTTCCACATCTGACAGAGGGTCTGGACTACACACTTGCGCAGGCCGGCCTCGTGGTTGCGGCGTTGACAGGTTGTCAGATGGTTGGCCAGGTTACCGGTGGTTACCTGGGTGACTGTTTCAACAAGCGGATTATCTGCACGATTTGCATGATCTTTCATTGCCTTGGGCTGGTGGCAGTTGCGCTCGCGACCAACGTATGGATGGTACTGGTATTTGCATTTCTGCATGGCTTGGGATGGGGAACCCGTGGACCTCTGATGGTAGCCATGCGTGCGGACTACTTTGGCGCATCCTCGTTTGGCACTATCATGGGGTTCTCTTCACTGATCTCGATGCTGGGCATGTCAATCGGACCGATTTTCGCGGGTTATATGGCTGACGTCTACGGGGACTACCAACTGAGTTTCCTGATTATCGCAAGCTTTGCGTTCATTGGTTCATTCTGCTTTTTTGCGGCTACCCCGCCCAAGCGGCCCCAAACCGCGGTCGCGGTATGAAACTGGTGACCCGTTTCCTCGCGTGTCTGATGCTGGCGTTGTGGCCGGAGTTGGTTCTGGCCCAGGACGGGACATTGCCGTTCGTGATTGCGTTCGGTTCATGTAACGACCAGAACCGTGAACAGCCACTGTGGGAGCCCCTAGCGCACATGGCGCCAGACGTGTTTGTGTTTCTCGGTGATAACGTCTACGCGGATACAGACAATGAGGGTCAGATGCGTGCGACCTATGATCTGCAGAATCAGATCGCGGGGTTTGGGAATTTCAGGAAATCCGTGCAGA
The DNA here is from genome assembly GCA_002457275.1 of OM182 bacterium MED-G24. Taxonomy (GTDB): domain Bacteria; phylum Pseudomonadota; class Gammaproteobacteria; order Pseudomonadales; family Azotimanducaceae; genus UBA7451. The sequence continues at coordinate 9,801 of NTKD01000036.1, read as the reverse complement.
TAGAAGGTATCTGGGATGATCATGACTTCGGGGTGAACGACGGCGGGGCGGCGTTCACAGGTAAGGACATGGCGCAGAGGGCGATGCTTGATTTCCTTGGGGAGCCTGATGAATCTTCTCGGCGGGAAAGCCCGGGTATTTTCGCTTCACGCAGCTATGAACTGGCCGGGTTCAATCGGTCCTATGTGGTGCAACTACTGCTGCTCGATACGCGTTACTTCAAGAGTGCGTGGAATCGATCGGGGTCCTTTACTCGTCGATACGATCCAGATGACAATCCTGAATTGACGCTTCTGGGTGAAACCCAGTGGCAATGGCTTGAAGGGGAACTTCGCAAAGAAGCGGATGTGCGTATCGTGGCATCCGGCCTGCAGGTGCTCAATGGCTATCATGGCTATGAGCACTGGGCTTTGTTCCCACACGAACGTGAGCGGCTTTTCGCCTTGATTCGCACGACGCGGGCAAACGGCGTGATCCTGCTGTCTGGCGACCGCCACTTTGCAGAAATTTCCCGCCGTGATGACATTTTGGCATATCCCCTCCACGACTTTACGTCGAGTGGGATGACTCACAGCTTTGAGCAAGGGGATCAATCGGTGAATCCCGATCGTATTGCGGTCTATACGGGGCTCAACTTCGGCTCGCTCGTGATCAACGAGGGTCAAGTTATTCTCCGGGTCCATGATCAGCGCGGTCGGGCCGTTGAAACCGTCAAGATCAGTCTCAAGAACCTTCAGTGGAAGGGGCGATAATCGTGAGCCGTCGGTTGAGATACCTGGGAGCCATGGGAGTAGACGTCTGGGTGAGACGTTTGCCGAGGACAGTAGAGGTATCCGGCGCACGCTCCCCAGAAATGCCGGAAGACACAGTGCAACGCCCAGCGAGCCGTCCGCCTTCGACGGAACCAGCGGGGGTCGAACCTGGTGCTGTGACCGGGGATCTGTCGCCACGGCAGGCGTGGCGCAAGATGGTCGATGGTCTTGTACCGGAAACGATGGAACCGGCGGTTGTGATCCCGGAGCCGATAGACGGTGTACCGGCTCAGAGAGCAGAACTCCCCGCCAAACAGCTGACGAGTGCTCCGAAAGTCCATCTCGGACTGATGGGTGATGATGAGATTTGTCTGGTGTTTGAGTTACCGGATGGGGTGGCCACGGATCAGGGGCGGCAGCGGTTTGCCCAGGATGTAACGCTGGCCCTGGGCCGTCGTTCAGTGAGGTTTCTCGATTTTCGATGGCCAATGCTTCGTAGCGAGCACCAGGACCAGTCTGAGCCGATTCTTCGGCAGACATTGACGGATCAAATGCGAGGGTTCGGTAAAAAAAGGCTGTTGTTTGGTGATGTAGTGGCAGAATACGTTGATCAATCGATACGGGTAGATGCCGTCGTCGCGCTGGGTATTGAGACTGTCATGGTATCGGCGGATCAGAAGCGGGCCTTGTGGGAGTCACTCAGGGGCTGGCGATCAGCAGTGCAGGATGCGTCTTTGCCTGATACGAGTACAGACGACTGACGCCTGGATTGCGTCGTCGAGACAACCGTGAGCAGAAGATCGTAAGGTAGTCATGGAAGCTGTGAATAGTCGAACGGAGTCACCGCTGTGGCGAGCGTAGAACTGGATTGTGAGTTCATGCGCATGCAACTTGCTGATCTGTCCACTGTCCTCAGCAATGAGATACAGTCATATTCCCATCCTTGGACAGAAGGTATCTTCAGAGATTGTATCAATGGGGACTACGAAACGTGGCTGGTGGTGTTTCATGGTCGCAACATCGGTCACGGTATTCTGTCGGCGGCGGCCGGTGAAGCACATCTGCTGAACCTGTGTATTGCGCCCCAATACCAGGGGCATGGTCATGGTCGACACCTGGTGCTGCACATGTTGCAGCGAGCGAAGCTACGCGGCGCCCGCAGTGTCTTCCTAGAGGTCCGTTCTTCCAATCTGCCAGCGTACAAACTGTATGAGAATCTTGGATTCAACGAGATTGGGATCCGTAAGGACTATTATCCTGCTTTCAGCGGGCGGGAGGACGCGCTGGTCCTTGCCATGGAGCTTGCGACACCTCTCGATTGATCGAATCCCAGTGATAACGACAGGACGTCGATGTATGATCGCCGCCTTGCCATTAGCGCCGTTGATGAAAGGTCATCCATCGTGAGTTCAGAAGTCCTGCAACAGGTCGAGAAGCGACGCACTTTCGCCATTATCTCTCACCCGGATGCGGGGAAAACAACAATCACTGAAAAACTGTTGCTCCTCGGTCAGGCGATTCAGAGTGCTGGAACGGTCAAAGGACGAAAGTCAGACAAGTTTGCGACGTCAGACTGGATGGAACTCGAGAAGTCACGTGGCATTTCGATCACCACGTCGGTGATGCAGTTTCCGTTTCAGGATCGTACGGTCAATCTACTTGATACCCCTGGTCACGAAGACTTCTCGGAAGACACCTATCGAACCCTGACCGCTGTGGATTCCGTATTGATGGTGATCGATGGCAGTAAAGGTGTTGAAGATCGAACCATCAAATTGATGGAGGTCTGTCGTTTGAGGGATACACCGATCTTTACCTTCATCAACAAGCTTGATCGTGAAGTGCGAGACCCGATCGAAGTGCTCGATGAGATTGAGGAGATCCTGAATATTCAGTGTGCTCCGGTGACCTGGCCGATTGGCATGGGGGGTCGATTCAAGGGCGTCTACAACCTGTACACCGATGAGGTCCATTTACTTGACCCGGAAGCGAAGCAGGAAACCCTAGTGTTGCCGGAGGTGCTGAAGGGCATTGACAGTAATGCCGTCAGGGATCGTCTCGGTGATGACCTGCATTCGGAACTCATGGATGAAATCGAACTGGTGCGGGGAGCCAGTAATCAGTTTGTTCGGCAAGCGTATCTCGAAGGAAAGTTGACGCCTGTCTATTTCGGAACGGCGCTGCGCAACTTTGGTGTTCTCGAGATGCTCGATGATTTCGTAGAGTATGCGCCGAAGCCACAACCTCGGCAGGCTGAGGACAGAACCGTGGATGCGGATAATGCCCGGTTTTCCGGGTTTGTCTTCAAGATCCAGGCCAACATGGACCCAAAACACCGCGATCGAGTGGCGTTCATGCGCGTGTGTTCGGGGCGCTATGAGCAGGGCATGCGCATGAAGCACGTGCGCATTGGCAAGGACATACGGGTCAGTGACGCGGTCACCTTTTTCGCAAGCGGGCGTTTACAGGCAGATGAGGCATGGCCAGGAGATATCATCGGGTTGCACAATCATGGGACGATTCAGGTGGGCGATACCTTCACCGATGGGGAGGTATACAAGTATCTTGGCATTCCCCATTTTGCACCCGAGCTGTTTCGTCGGGTAGTGCTCAAGGATCCGCTGAAGAGCAAGCAACTTCGAGCGGGACTGACCCAGTTGTCGGAAGAGGGTGCGACACAGGTCTTCATGCCACTGGCGAACAATGATCTCATCCTGGGTGCCGTGGGAGTGTTGCAGTTTGACGTCGTCGCGTTTCGTTTGAAGGACGAGTACAAGGTCGACTGTGCGTACGAGAACGTGAATGTGCACACAGCGCGATGGGTCGAGTGTGACGATGACAAGATGCTCTCAGATTTTCGCCGAAAGGCAGAAACCAATCTTGCGGTGGATGGATCGGGGCACCTGACCTATCTCGCTCCAACCCGAGTGAACCTGAGTCTGACGGAAGAACGCTGGCCAGATATTGCGTTTCGGGCGACGAGAGAGGTTTGATGGGCTGGCCCATCAACCACTGACACAGTGAAGGGTCTAGCGCTTGTGGAAGCACGGTCAATCTGGAATGCAGGAACTGGCAGTATGAGATCCTCACGGTCGCGCTGCGACCTCGGGATGACCTGACTTCCCACGGGCCAGTCAGGTCATATCCTGGTACGGATTCTCCACACTCAAATTGATATCGAGCGTCTGGCCGGGAATACTGATTGCCCGGTCGCTGAGGGTGAGTTCGTCGCCTTCGACCACGCCTACACCGAAATTGTAGATAGTTCCGTTGCCACCGTTGATGGCTGCTTCATCGTAGTCTGCACAGGAAGCCTGCACCGCTTCATTGCGACTGGCATGTTCTTTGAGAGCGGATGCGCCATGTTTTTGAGTCAGCATGTCGCGGGTAACCGTCGGCGAGAGGATCACTGCTGTGGCGTTGTTGCCGCCGAATCCTTTTGAATTTATCAGGGCGGCGTCCATCTTCGCGGGATCAATCTCATGATGCTCAAGCAGAAAGTTGAGGTGCGACTGATGGACATCGTCCGCGATCTGACTGACAGTCTGTATTCCAGGGATGATGCCATGGGCCCACGCGCCCAATGTCGTTGCAATCTGGTCTCCGGAAGCAGTAGCGAGCGAGTGTCCGAGGTATGACTTGATGGCGGCAACGGGCCAGTCCTCTATGCCGAATGCGCGCGCGATTTCGCTGAAGATATGCGATTCAGTGACCCGATTCTGAGGTGTTCCGGTGCCGTGGGCCTGTATGTAACTGCGATGTTTCAATGCATCCTCACCGAGGATGGATCTGATGATACCCGCGGCTTTCCCCATGGTGACGTAGTTGCCAATGCCAGGTCCTGGAATCGACTTCTTGAATCCATCAGCGTTGATAAAGACATCAGCTACCGAACCATGAACATTCGCGCCGGTTTCGAGTGCGAGTTCATCATCAAACAGAATGACAAACTGTGAGGCCTCGGCGAGCGTAAATCCGCAGTTGTTGGAAAACGGCCGGCAGGCTCGCCGATGGTCCGTTCCGGACGTGATACCGTCAAGCTTGTTCAGCTCCTCATCGGTAGCTAATGCACCCATGGTCTTGTAGCCGTCGATCACTTCCGGTGTAATCGGCGCTTCGCTGGCGCCCACCATAACGACTCGGAATTTACCGGATCTGATGTCAGCAATACCCTGTCTCAGATTGTAGAGGAAGGTCGCACATGCTCCGACGTTGGCACCAGTGCTTCCGACGCTGCCCAGGATGTAGGCATTGATGAAATCTGCGGTCATTTCCGCTAATCCTAGTGCACAATTGCGCGAGGACACGCGTTTACCCATCAGAGAGGCCCGCAGCATGTTGCCGGTGCCATTGTCATCCAGTTGACCCATTGCACTGCTGGCATAGACAGCCATCTGATCCGCCGGCACCCTGGCACGAATCTCATCCCACGGAATACCCAGTGAGTTGATCGCGTCCGAAGCTCCGTAGACGGTGAGCTGCAGGCCACGAGGATGGCTTCTCGACTGATACAGGCTGTCCGGCTTAAACCCAGAAGGTAGTTGACCTGCGGAATTCACCTCAGACTGGCGAGAATCGCGAAAGAGCACGTCTAGGCCATCGGGCACGGTGACCTGAACGGTACCTTCAGCCTCGCTGATGGACCAGTCCTCAGGGATTTGATCCGGTAGCTGGTTCTTCTTGACGGTAAACGTAATGGGTTCAGCAGATGCGTTCAGGCGCGCTGATTTATGTACGAGAATGTCGTCAGGGTCAAAGAGGTTCGACTCGATTTTTCGCACGAGCGTGTGGTCAAGAATGTGCTGTTTCAGCGGTTCGTCCATGTCCTCGTCTCGCAGCTGCATCATTGCTGCGAGCGCGGCGTAGGTACGACCTGCGTCAGAGGAACTCAGGCTGTCGATCACCAGGCGCCTGTAGGCGTGGTGCGATGAACTGCGTCCGGCCGGATTGACGCCTCCAAAACCGACGATGACTGGCAGTCGCGACAAGACCTGATTCCCCTGCGTGTCCGGGTGAACACCCGGTGATTCAAACAAGGGCACATTCTACGGGGATGCCCGTGGGGACGCCAGTAACGACGCGACGAGTGTCGCAACATACCCAGAATTCAAACTTGGATGGGTGCGGTTTCAAGCCGCACCCATCCCTGGTCATTCTGTTGAACGAGTCACCAGTGTGATCAGTCGGTCAGTTCAATGGCGACGGCCGTGGCCTCACCACCACCAATACACAAGGCGGCGATACCGCGTTGCTTGCCCATCTCTTTCAATGCGTACATGAGTGACACGATGATGCGTGAACCGGTCGAGCCAATAGGGTGGCCTTGAGCGCAGGCACCGCCATGAATGTTAACGAGTGCAGGATCGAGGTCCAGATCCTTGATGGCTGCCATGGTAACCATCGCGAATGCCTCATTGATCTCGAAGAGATCAACATCCGACTTGTCCCAACCCGTTTTCGCCAGCAGTTTCTCAATCGCCCCAACCGGTGCGATGGTGAACTCGGAGGGGTCTCGGGAGTTGGTCGCATGACCCACGATTCGAGCCACGGGTTTCAGTCCATGTTGTTTCACGGCCTCCTCGCTCGCGAGAACCAGGGCGGATGCGCCATCTGAGATGGAGCTGGAATTGGCCGCTGTCACCGTGCCATCAGACTTGAAGGCGGGCCGGAGCGATGGGATCTTGTCGATATTGGCGTTAAATGGCTGCTCATCGTCCTTGACTTCGATGTCACCCTTTTTTCTGTCAGCGACGGTGATCTTTGCTGTTTCTGGCAACAACTTACCGGCTTTAATCGCTGTCTGTGCGCGCGTCAGGGACGCTATCGCGTAGTTATCCATGTCTTCACGAGTGAACTGATATCTGTCTGCCATCTCCTGGGCGAACTCACCCATCGAACGACCGGACTTCGCGTCTTCAAGCCCGTCAGTGAACATGGAATCCTGGATTTCGCCATGACCCATGCGCATCCCGCCACGTGCTTTCGCGATCAGGTACGGTGCATTGGTCATCGACTCCATGCCTCCCGCGACCATGACGTCATTGGTGCCTGCCGAGATCAGATCGTGTGACAACATTGCTGCTTTCATGCCGGATCCGCACAGTTTGTTGATGGTTGTGGCGCCGATGCCTACGGGAATACCTGCATCCATGGCGGCCTGCCTCGCAGGGCCCTGACGCAGGCCTGCAGACAACACATTCCCCATGATGACCTCGTCGACGCTGTCCGGTTCAATGCCCGCACGGCTGATGGATTCACTGATTGCTGCAGCCCCCAGTTCGACGGCGGTCATGCTGGTGAGGCTGCCCTGAAACGCGCCCATGGGGGTGCGGCTTCCCGAAACGATATAGATGTCATTCATGGTGTTGTCCTGTCGTTGTTCTAATAGCGTGTGCCTGCGCACACTTTGGTGGTTGAGAAATCAGAGGTTGGGGTCAGGCGAATTGGGCTGTCAGAATTCGCCATTGGCGGCGCTGCTCACGGAGTTGGTTTTCTATCTCGCGCAACTGGTTGCGGAATTGTGTTCGTTCCCATCTTTGGTGCAGATTATCGGCACGCGCACTGAGCCACTCGCTGCGGATAGCAGACCACTCGTCCAGTGTCGTCATCAGGCTATCGTTTTCGGCTTTCAGGAGGTTGATCCGCTCTGCGGTGTTCATCAGCTGGCCGTGCCTGATGCGGTCTGTCGCCCGTTTCAGCTGCATCGCGGCCGTGGCGGACTCGACCTGAACGGGTGAGACCTGCTTCAGGGATCCTGCGAGTCCGATAACCGACAGACCACGGATCAGCCATTTGGTGGGATCAAAGTGATACCAGCAATGCCCGTTGCGGTAATCCCACTGAAACGTGTGGTGAAAGTTGTGGTAGCCCTCACCGTAGGTAAGCAGTGCAATGATCGGATTGTCCCGGGAGCTGTTTGCATCCGAGTAGGGCTGTTGTCCCCAATAATGCGCGAGTGAGTTGATGAAGAATGTACAGTGGTGACAGAGAGCAAGCCTGAGCACACCTGCAATCAGCAGCGCTCCCAGAATGTCGCCCGCGAGCCAGCCAAGTGCAGCGATAAGCCCTAGGTTCATCGTGAGTACGAGTGGCCAGTACCATCGGTGTTGCCACGCTGCAATTGGATCTTCACGCAGATCACGGACATTTGCGTAGTCGGTCCTTGATGACGGGTAGTCGCGCAGCATCCAACCCACATGCGCATAGAAGAAACCACCGCGAATGGAATACGGGTCTGCATCGATGTCGTCTGTATCTCGATGGTGTTGCCTGTGGTTGCTGCACCACTGGAGGATAGAGTTCTGGATGGCTAGGGCGCCGCCCAACGCGAAGATGCTCCGAATAATCGGATGTACCTGGTAGCTCTTATGAGACCACAGACAGTGGTATCCGGCAGTGATCGAAAGCCCGTTCCACATCATAAAAACGAAGAACATCAGCCAGACCCAGGGGCTGATACCTGAGATCAGAATATAGAGCGGAATAACCGTCAGAGAAACGATGATGGGGCCGATCAGAACGACGGCGACTTCCCAGCGAAACGACAGTGATTGCTGCATCGCGGCATCCTATGTAAGGGCCGTGGCGAAATCAATCCTGTGCTATTCTTTCGCCGTTTTCTTTGAGGAGCGTTCCGTGACCACGATCACCCGGGATGATCTGATTACCAGCATTCAGGACGCGTTGCAGTACATCTCGTACTACCATCCCGCTGATTTCATTCGCGCGGTAGGTGAGGCATACGAAAAAGAAGAATCGCAGGCGGCAAAAGACGCTATGGCCCAGATTCTGATCAACTCCCGTATGTGTGCTGAAGGCCAGCGACCCATCTGTCAGGACACCGGCATTGTGAACGTGTTTTTGTCGGTGGGAATGGACGTCCGGTTCGAAACGGACATGTCACTGGAAGATATGGTCAATGAGGGTGTCCGTCGTGCCTACCTGCTGCCAGATAACGTCCTGCGCGCATCAGTCCTCGCTGATCCTGCCGGCGCTCGTACAAATACCAAAGACAACACGCCCGCGGTGATTCACACCGAGCTTGTTGTTGGTGAGAAGGTCGAGGTTCATGTTGCCGCCAAAGGTGGCGGTAGTGAGGCGAAGTCCAAGCTCGCCATGTTGAATCCCGCAGACAGCATCGTGGATTGGGTGGTGAAAACCGTGCCAACCATGGGTGCGGGCTGGTGCCCGCCAGGAATGCTGGGAATTGGCATCGGTGGAACCGCCGAGAAGGCCACGTTGCTGGCGAAACGGTCCCTGATGGATCCGATCGACATCCATGAACTTCGGGATCGTGGTCCTTCGAGTCGCGTTGAAGAACTCAGACTTGAGATCTTTGAAGCCGTGAATGCGTTGGGTATCGGTGCCCAGGGATTGGGTGGGCTGACCACCGTGCTTGATGTGAAGATCATGGATTACCCGGCTCATGCGGCGAATCTGCCTGTTGCGATGATTCCTAACTGTGCGGCGACACGGCATGCTCATTTTGTGCTGGATGGTTCTGGTCCTGTTGCGCTTGCGCCTCCCTCCATTGACGACTGGCCTGACATCACCTGGTCGGCAGCAGATGGTGCTCGCCGTGTGAACCTCGACACTGTGACGGCAGAAGCTGTCCAGACCTGGCAGCCGGGCGAGACATTGCTCTTGTCAGGCAAGATGCTGACAGGGCGGGACGCTGCTCACAAACGGATCCGCGACATTCTGGACCGTGGGGAATCGCTTCCTGAGGGCGTGGATTTCAGTGGCCGCTTCATTTATTACGTTGGACCCGTCGATCCGGTGCGCGAAGAGGTCGTAGGCCCTGCGGGCCCGACGACCGCCACCCGTATGGACGGGTTTACCGACATGATGCTGTCGAAGACGGGGTTATTGGGCATGATTGGCAAGGCGGAACGCGGACCTGTGGCAGTCGATGCGATCGCTGCGCACAAAGCGGTCTACTTAATGGCAGTGGGTGGTGCTGCCTACTTGGTATCCAAGGCGATCAGAGGAGCGAAGGTCGTCGCATTTGAAGACCTGGGTATGGAAGCGATTCATGAATTTGAAGTCG
>NTKD01000035.1 GCA_002457275.1 OM182 bacterium MED-G24 | reverse complement strand
GTTTACTGTTCACCGCATGTTATACGCACGCTCAGGCATAGATCTCGTTGTAAATCGCGAGTGCGTCCGTTTCGGTGACGTCCCGAGGATTGTTGATCAGCAGACGCTCCTGTTCCATGGCATCGGAGGCCAGCATCGGCAGATCCTGTTCCTGGATGGCCATTTCTTCGAGCGTCGTAGGTAATTCCACCTGGGTGATCAATTGTTCCATGTGCGAGATAAACGCGTTGCAGCCAGTCCGTGAGGAACTGTAGCTGTCGCTCGCCACGGTGGGGAGCAGTTCTGCATAGTGTTGCTCGGCAACCTCTGCATTAAATCTGAGCACCGGTGGTAGCACCAGCGAGTTACTCAATCCATGAGGGATGTGGTAGTGACCGCCTAGCGGATAGGCGAGTGCATGCACCGCACCGACGGGCGCGTTGGCAAATGCCTGCCCGGCCATCATGGCACCGAGGAGCATGGCCTGACGTGCTTCAACATTGTCGCCATCCTCGACCGCCGCGACGATATGACGGGACATGAGGGTCAGTGCCTGCTTGGCCAGCATGTCCGAGTAGGGATTCTTCTTGATCTTGCTCGTGTAGGCCTCAATCGCATGGACCATGGCGTCAATGCCGGTCGCAGCCGTCACGTGCGGGGGCAATCCGGTGGTGAGATTAGCATCGAGCAGTGCGACATCCGGGAGCAGACAGGGCGAGACCACTCCCATCTTGGTGGCCTCACCGGTCGTGATGATGGAAATCGGGGTCACCTCAGAGCCGGTACCTGCGGTTGTTGGCACCTGGATCAATGGCAATCGGTCCACGTTGATGTTGCCGACTCCGTACATTTCGGAGAGCGGCTGTTTGGCCTCCTTCAACACCGAGATCAGTTTGGCGACATCCATCGAGCTACCGCCGCCGAGGCCGATGACCCCATCAACGTCGTGATCCCGCGCGAATTTTGCAGCGGCGAGGACCACATCGTCGGGAGGATCCGCCTGTATATCGTCGTAGACCGACACCGAGAAAGCCTCTGTATCCAAAGCGTCGATAACAGGTTGGATCAGTCCTGCCGAGACGAGCCCTTTGTCCGTCACGAGCACAATGCGGTGCATGCCAAGATCCCGGCAGAGTGCGGGTAGTGTTTCGATGGCGCCAGGCTCACACACGATCTTGTGACAGGTTTCAAAGGTGAACGATGTCATGCTGGCCTCGCTTTCTATAGGGAGTGGACTGGGTTCTTGTGGTGTTCGCCCGTTGGGTGAATGGGGGAGCGCGGCTGACTGATGGAACTCAGATCAGCCGCACTCGTGGGGGATCGTTCCTGATCAGGCTTCCGCAGGTTTTGCGCTGGCCTCTTTGATCAGCTGTCCGGCCTGTTCGTAAGCCTGCTGACAGATTTCGGATTTTGCTTTGAACGCAGATTGGCTGTCGTCCCAGAGACTCTTGCTGTAGCCACGTTGCATCTCGAGCCACGCAGCGACGCTCTTGATTTCCATCATTTTCTCGCTGGTGGTCTTGTTCAGATCCATATAGCTCTGAAAGGACTCGCTATCTAGTTCTGCCAGTTTCTTGAACGTAGACGAGTTCAGTTCAAAGAGTGCCTTGTTCAATTCAATACTTTTCTCGATCACAGACATCATGGGCTCCGTGTAGTGTGTTCTTCCTAGTTTGCCTGCCGCCTTTCACCGCTTCCGGTTTCACTCAACGCCTACTTCCTTTGTTGAATGGTGAAGTGCAACAATGGAGACAATTGTGCAACGCACCATAGCCTATGTCAACACTATTTTGCTAAAAATGTGCTGTCGATTTGCGGAATATCCGGATGCCAATGGTGTGCAACAAAGTGTAATAAAGTATTGTTATTGGTGCACATATCTAGATAATACAAACGTGAAGCACCATCCTGGTGCGATCGATTAGTGGTTCTGGTGCCCTCGACGTATGTGGACCAAATAATGCATTGCACAATGAGACGGAGAGAGCGATCCGATGCGACATTACAAAAAATATCCGAACCGGCGGCTGTACGACACTGAGAACAGTTGTTACGTCACGATCGACAATGTTCGGCAGCGCATCCTCAAGGGTGAGAGCATTTCAGTCACCGAGAATAGTACCGGCAACGATGTCACCCGTTCCGTACTGCTACAGATCCTGACGGAACAGGAAGAAGCGGGACACGAGCCTGTGCTGACCAATCGCGCTATCGAACAGATCATCCGCTTCTATGGCGACCGATTCGGCCACTATGTGTCCTCCTATATTGAACACAGTATGCTTATGTTCCTGAAACATCAGGACCAATACCGCGAGCAGATGAAACAGATGGCTACCTTCAACCCCGTCAATGCCATGAAGCAGATGATGGATCTTTGGAATCCGGCCTCGGCAGGCAACAAGAGTACCGACCCGAACGCAAAAACAGATTCAAAAACACGTCCCGGAGAAAGTGACCTAGATGATGGTTGATAAGCGGCCTGCCTTGAGATGAAAGCATCTGATCTTTTCGTTAAATGCCTCGAGGAGGAGGGGATTGAGTACGTCTTCGGCGTACCCGGTGAGGAGAACGCCGATTTCATCATGTCGCTGGAGCGCAGTACCCGCATTCAGTTTGTGCTGACGAGACACGAGCAGGGCGCGGCGTTTATGGCCGAGGTGTATGGTCGACTTACTGGTAACCCAGCAGGTTGCCTCGGCACACTGGGGCCCGGTGCTTCGAATCTGATTACGGGTGTTGCCGATGGCAACATGGACCATGCGCCGATGCTGGTGCTGACCGGGCAGGGTTCAACGAATCGCCTGCACAAGGAGTCACACCAGGTGATGGACGTCGTCGGTATGTTTGAACCGGTGACTAAGTGGGCGATTTCAATTCGGAGTGCCGATACGATCCCGGAGATCATCCGTAAAGCAGTGCGGCTCGCGCGGCGTGAGAAACCGGGGGCGGTTCATATCGAGTTGCCGGAAGATATCGCCAAACACGAAACCGATGAGGTGCCGATCGTTCCACGTCGCTTTTCGATGTCGGTGCCGGGGCCCGAAATCATCGATCAGGCATTTGAACTCCTGCAGTCCGCAGAACGGCCCATTATTCTTGCGGGGAATGGGTGTATTCGAAAACGCGCCAGTCGCTATCTGAGGCAATTCTGCGATCTGACCGGCGTGGGTGTCATCAGCACATTCATGGCGAAGGGCTGCGTTGATCTCGATAGTGACTACTATCTGTACACCGTTGGAATGGGGGCAAAGGATATCCCGAACCTTGCGCTCGATGATGCGGACCTTGTGATTGCCCTCGGGTTCGACATGGTTGAATATCACCCCATGCTGTGGAACCAGGAACGCGACAAACACATCATCCATGCGGACTTTGAACCCGGCGAGATCGACCAGTATTTTCATCCGGAGGTTGAACTGATTGGCGACCTTGCCAGCACCTTGAAACAACTGTGTCGCAAGGTCGAAGACGTGGGCGGCCTGACATTGGACCTTCGGCGACAGCGCTCGCTTCGTGGCGAAATGTCCGCCGAACTGATGGTCAATGCTGACGACAAGACCAAAGGGACGATCAGACCACAGAAGGCCGTGTGGGACGCGAGGTCGGTCCTCGGTCGTGACGACATCCTGTTATCAGATGTTGGGGCCCACAAAATGTGGGTCGCACGGCACTACCATTGTCATGAACCCAATACATGCCTCATTCCCAACGGGTACTGTTCCATGGGATTCGCACTGCCAGGGGCGATTGCCGCCAGCCTGGTCTATCCGGGTAAACGGATACTGGGTATCGCCGGCGATGGCGGGTTCCTGATGAACGTGCAGGAAATGGAAACGGCCCGCCGGCTCAACGTCGATATCACCATGCTGGTCTGGGACGACAGCGGCTACGGACTGATTTCGTGGAAACAGGAGAACGAGTTCCATCGACAAACCGATCTGAGTTTTGGCAATCCAGACTGGGCCATGATGGCGAAGAGTTTTGGTTGGCATGCTCATCTCTGTGATCAGAGTGCCGACCTTGAGGCGACACTTCGAACAGCGCTGGAAGAGAAAGGGCCCAGCCTGGTTGTGATCCCGATTGATTACCGTGAGAACGCGTTTCTGTCACAGCGTTTGGGTGAAATGAGTCAGCCGAACGCCTGAGCCCCTGCGGGATTACGTCTCGATCAACGCGGTCCTGAGTTGATGCGCCGCAAACGTCACCGCGGTGCGCGCCTTGATGGATACACCTGACCAGCTGAAAAAGGGGTGCGTGGTTCCCGCATACAAGGTGAGCGACACGTCGTTACCGGCTTCCATCAGTCGTTGCGCATACTCGACACCCTCATCGCGCAACGGGTCACACTGCGCCAAAATAATGGTGGCAGGTGGCAAGTTCTCGTGACTATCCGCGAGTAACGGCGCCCATCGGACATCTAGGTGGTCCGCGTACGACAGGTAGTGTTCGTGAAACCAGAGGATCAAGCGACGCGTCAGGATGTGATTTTCCGCATACTGTTGTTGTGACGGCGTATCAGGGTAGGGCGCGGTTGCCGGATACACCATCAGTTGATGGCATGGCGGTGCTATGCCTGTGTCCGCGTCTCGAACCAGCAGTGCGACCACGGCCACCAGATTGCCACCCGCGCTATCGCCACCCAGGGCGAGGCGTTTCGGGTCCAGTCCCCAGGTCTCGCCGTTCCTGGAAAGCCAGTCGTATGCATCGAAGGCATCATCAACCGCTGCAGGGAAACGGTGTTCCGGCGCCAGCCGGTAATCGACTGATACCACCACCACGCCTGATTGTTTAGCGAGTTGTCGACACAAGTTTTCATAGGAATTGAGGCTTCCAATGACGTGCCCGCCACCGTGATAGAAAACAAGACATGGCTGCAGTTCATCGTTGTTGTTTGGGCTGTAGATACGGACGGGAATGTCTGTGAAGCGGCCCGGGATGTGTGCGTCCTGCACACGGGTCAACGATACGAACGGAGCACCCAATAGCAGCGCCTTCTCCTCGTGAGCCAGGCGCGCCTCGGGCACGGTCATGTCACAGTATTCCATGCCACTGCTGTTTGCAGCAGAGACAATCTGTTGGATTTCAGGATCCAGCATTACTTTTTTACATTACTGGGACCAGTCTGATTACGCAGCGCGTGGCTTCAGATCTTTGCTCTGCTTGGCGCGTCGGCGAGTTGTGAGTTCATCACGTTGTACCAGACCCATGGGCGCATCGGTGAAGATGCGTACATCCATCTGAGTTGGGTTGTTGACTATCGGTTCAAACGGCAGTTGCTCAAGGATGTCCTTCTCAAGGTCAACGCCGGGTGCGACCTCAATGAGTTCGATACCAGCTGGTGTCAGTTCGAAGACGCACCGTTCAGTGACATAGAGCACCTGTTGTTCATTTTCGAGCGCAAAATCGGCGTTGAACGTAATTTGCTCAACATCGGGCACGAGTTTGGCGACGCTGCCTTCATTCTCGATCGAAAGTTCGCCGTTGTTCACGCTGATCTCAAGACCGCTCGCGGTAAATGTGCCGACAAATACGATTTTCTTTGCTGTCTGGGAGATATTGATGAATCCTCCAGCACCCGCCAGCTTTCGGCCGAATTTGGACACGTTGACGTGACCATGCACATCCATCTGCGCCATGCCGAGTACTGCAATGTCCAGACCACCACCGTCGTAAAAGTCGAACTGCTGGTTCTGGTGCAACAGTGCGTGATGGTTGATCGCTGCGCCGAAGTCGAGTCCGCCCTGAGGCATGCCACCGATAACGCCGGGTTCCGCAGTGAGCGTGACGTCTTCGATGAATCCTTCCTCTTCGGCAACGCGGGAGACACCTTCCGGCATTCCGATACCAAGGTTGACGACTCCGCCCCTGAGGGGTAATTCCATCGCGGCTCTGCGTGCAATCACTTTGCGGTCATCGAGGGGCATTACCTCAGAACTGCTGACGTCTTCGCGGCACTGGCCAGCAAACGCATCGTTGTATTGGGTGGCCCATGTCTGGCTGTGGTTTTCCGGTTCAGCGATGACGACGTGGTCGACCAGAATTCCCGGGATCTCGACGTCCCTCGGTGACAGCGGATCCGACGTCACCCGCTCCACCTGAGCGATCACAATGCCGCCTGAATTTCGGGCCGCCGTTGCGATCGCCAGGTTATCTAGTGTGAGCGCTTCATGTTCCATGGAGATGTTGCCGTGCTGGTCTGCGGTTGTACCGCGAACAAAGGCTACATCGATATTGAAGGTCTTGTAGAGCAGCCAGTCTTCGCCGCGCATGTTGACGAGTTCAACAAGGTGTTCCCAGGTTTTATCGTTCAGCCGGCCGCCGGACTGCCGAGGATCGACGAATGTCCCCATGCCGATCTTGGTTATCACGCCACAGCGTTGACCGGCAATTTCGCGAAACAGTTCAGACATCACGCCCAGAGGCAGGTTATAGGCTTCTACTGCATTGTTGATCGCGAGTTCGCCCAGCTTGGGCACCAGTGCCCAGTGTCCACCTATAATGCGCCGCAACAGTCCGGGGTGTGCGAGGCGGTTGACCCCACGACTGTCGCCGTCACCGGGGGCTGCTGCAAAAACAAGAGACAGGTCAAACGGTGCAGCGGTTTTCAAAAACCTGCTTTCGAGTGCACGGATCAACTCTTCCGGGGTGCCTGTCCCCACGAAGCCGGTCGTGCAGACGGTATCCCTGCAGCGTACCTTTTCAACCGCTTCCTTCGCTGAAATCAGTTTGTTCTTCATGGTGGTCAATTCACTCCTGTGAGGTTTAACGCGTCGCGAGCCATTCGATCAATGTATCCGTGAACTGTCGGTTGGCACGTCGACTGACAAACGTGCCGATGTGTCCCACTCCCAGTTCCAGTTCTGAATAGTCATGGCTACCGGCAAAGCTCTTCAGTGCCTGGCTGGTGGGTGGTGGAACGATATGGTCTTTGCTCGAGTAGATATTCAGTATGGGCATGTCGAGCTTGCCGAGGTCGACGAGTTCACCATCGAGTGTGAATTCGCCCTTCACAAGGCGGTTCTCTTTATACAATTCGATCAACCACTGCTTGGCGGCTTCTCCAGGATGGTTGGGACGATCGGATAGCCACTTCTCCATACGCAGGAAATTGACGACCTGGTCTCTGGAGCCTGAAAGACTGTCCGCGAGATCCCAGTTGTACTTGGTCATCGATTTCACGGGGGTCATTTCCTGGAACAACATACCCGTGACCGAGCCCGGCATCTGACCATAGGAGTCGATCAGGTCGCTGAGCTCCTGTGAGGACAGATTACGTACCCATCGGTTCAGGTACCCCTGCTCCAGGACGAAGTCGTCTTCATCCGCGTGGAAGTCGATGGGGGTCACCGCGAGCGCTAGGTTGCGGACGCGATCAGTGGTGGCGGCATAACAGGTGGTGAACACACCGCCCTCGCAAATTCCGAGCAGAGACACGCTATCACATCGATGACGACGGCAGATCTCATCAACAAAACCACCCATGTACTCGTAGATATAGTCTTCGAATTTCAGCCATCGGTCAGACCGATTCGGCTCGCCCCAGTCGATTAGGTAGACCTCTATACCCGCATTCAGCAGGTTCCCTACAACGGATCGATCCGGTTGCAGATCGACCATGGTGTAACGGCCTATCTGGCTATACACAATCAGTAGTGGTGTCTCGATTTCACGGGGTACCCGTGGTTTGTACCGGTACAGGCACGTCTTGTCGTTGCGTGCGATGAGTTCCTTGGGCGTCTGCGCGATCTGGACGTCGTCGTCGGTCAGTTCTACGATGTTGGTAAAACCCTGGTTCAATTTGCCCAGGTAGTCTGCGGTATCGTTCGTTTGAACGGCTTCACTCACGCGGCACGTCCTGTTTTTTTCGATGCTATGTCGTCTGGGATGTCTGTGGGAGTATCCATGGCCTCTTCGGTCGCCGCGGGTACTTCCCTTTGCTGCTTCAATTGGCGCTTCAGCGCGCGAACCTCTTTGCGTAGTTCGTAGACGGTCTGGCTCAGGTCGTCGACTTCGGAGCGTGTAGGCATCTGATGTTGCTCCTGGAATACCTCCATCAGTTCGCGATACCGGTTCCGGCATTCCGTGGATGCCTTGACATAGTTGCGCTGCGCTTCCAGGAATTCCTGTGTGCGTTGGCAGTGCAGCAGCGCATCGTTGGCGTAGTTGAACCAGGCGTTCACTGCCGACATTACGTCTGCCAGTTCATCTTTATGAACGTCGGTTGTACTGTATCGCTGGTAGGCTTCAACCCAGGCCTGGCCCATAACGCCGTTCAGTTCACTGGAAGTGCCTGCGAGCTTCATGATGGCATCCATGAAAGCCATGGCTTTCCGGTCTGCACCAAACAGCATGTCGGTGCCGACCATTTGTGAATAGGGTGTCTGCGTGAAGGCTGTCGGATCCGGTGAAGGTGGGGTCGTCGCGGTATCGAGACCGTCCTTCATCCAGTCCGTGAATTGTGACTGTGTGTGTTGCCACAGAGCCAGGTTTTGCTCAAACACATCCTGCATCGTATGTACCGATGATTCGCTCATGTGGCGCCACTCCCTTTAAAAGTGCACTCTCTGGGAGCGCGCGCTGGCTTGGCTGCACCTGATGTGGTCACGATTCCTCGGTCGTTTTTGGGTGATGGCACTTTATTCATGGCTATGTGCAATTCGTGAGTTGTTGACAGCCAAGGTAAGAGCACGTTTGGTGCCAACTTTTTTCTCGCGACCGACGAACGTTCTCTGCGATGTGATGTTTGTTAACGTTACTGGACCATGATTTGGTTAGAATGAAGGCCTTATGAAATTCTCAACCTACGAAGACTGGCAATCCGACGCGCGTGATCGGGACGAACGTGCGGGTGCGGTACGCTGGCAGAAAGAAGAAGAAAGTTCGCGCTACGATTACCGCACGATTCGCTTGCGCCTGGATGAACTCAGAAAGGTCCGTTCAACACATGACCCCCGCCAACTCATGTTCTATTACGACGAGGGTATTCACGGGAACACGGGTGGGATGGGGTCTCCATCCTTGTACCGGCATGCGACTAACGGCACCAAACAACTGATCTCTGATTACATCGAGGAACTGGCAGGCGGCCTGGATCAGCTAGCACAGCTGGACGAGTCCTTCCTCTCCCGTGATCGGAAGCTCGGATTCTTCCGGCGGGTTCAACAGGCGTTTGGTCGACCAGCGCTGATGCTCAGTGGTGCCGGTTCACTGGGGCCGTTTCACCTGGGCGTTGCCAGCGCGATGTGGGAGCAGGGTGTTCTGCCGGAGATCATCTCAGGCTCAAGCGCCGGCGCGATCATTGCGGCGGTGCTGTGTACACACCGTGACGATGAGCTGACCACGCTGTTGCAGCCTGAACGATTGAGAGAGACGTTTGCGATGCTCTATGATCACGAGCAGCAACACAGGTCCCATCAACTGAATGCAGAGGATATCCGGGAGATCATTGAGACCTGGATTCCGGAAATGACTTTTGGTGAAGCACACGAACACACCGGCCGTTATCTGAATGTATCGGTGTCACCTTCGGAAGTTCATCAGCAGTCTAGAACACTGAACCCCGTCATCTCACCCAACGTCTTTATCAAGGAAACTCTGATGGCGACGTCGGCGGTTCCGGGTGTTTTGCCACCCGTCAGACTCGCCGCCCGAAGCTATGAGGGACGTCGCATTGCCTACGTGAAAAGCAGGCAGTGGGTTGATGGTTCCGTCACCGATGATTTGCCCCGGGCCAGGCTCCGACGCGTGTACGGTTGCAACTTCTTTATTGCCAGCCAGACCAACCCAATGGTGCTCTGGGCGTTGCAGGACCCGAACGCCTCGGATCCAATTTCACAGGCGCTGAACATTGGTCAGTCAGCGTACAAGGAGTGGTGTAAGGCGACGTATCCGTTTGCGATGCGCGCGGTCCGAAACATCTACCCTGCCAATGTCATGACACGCATGTGGTACAGCGTGATGACGCAGGACTACACGGCGGATGTCAACATCATGCCACGTAAAAGTGTGCTGGACCCGACCCAGGTGCTCGCGAAGCTGCCCCCCGAACAGTCCATGTCACTGGTTGAGGAAGGTCGTAATGCGTCCTGGCGGCACCTTGAGCGGATCAGCCATTGCACGCTCGTAGGCCGCCGATTGCATCATATTATCGCGGACCTTGAAAACCCTGTCTGTTGACTAACCGAGGTTTCGTAACACGGCACCGGAACACGCCCCGGTATGCTCGTCATTACGGAGGATGATCTGCCCGTTGCAGATAGTCGCCTGGTATCCCACGGCGCGTTGAATGAAGCGCCGTGCACCGTGTGGGAAGTCGTTGACCAGCACCGGCTGGCACTCAGCGACCTGATCGATGTCGATCACATTGATGTCCGCTTTCTTGCCGACCGCCAGGGTGCCGCGGTCCTGTAGCGCCAGGATATCGGCCGGAACGCTGGTCATCCGACGTACCGCTTCTTCCAATGTGTAGAGACCCCGGTCCCTATGCCAGTGGGACAGGGTAAACGTCGCCCACCCGGCGTCGATCATGCCGCTGACGTGTGCACCGGCATCACCGAGACCCGGCATGCCCCAGTCCGTGCTGAGCACCTCGGCAACATCGTCTAGGTTCATGTTGAAGAGGCGCATGTGGAAACGCACCTGGCCGTTTGATTCGAGTCCGAGACGAATCCATGTTTCCACGGGGTGTTCTCCGGCAGCCTCTGCAATCGCATACAGGCTCTCGTCCGGTCCGCCCGTGTAGTACGCACGCTCAGTCGTGCCCATGGGGTACCAGCTGCGGGTTTGTTGTTTGATCCGTTCCGCGTGCTCGCCATTGCTGACTTCGTCGACCAGCTGGGTTCGGAATTCGCTGTCACGCAACGCTTCAAGACGGGTTTCAAGATCCATCTCGCGCAGCTTGTTCCAGCTCGGTGTGTGCCAGAAATGCGGGGTGGTCAGTCCGCCGATGCCACCGGCGCTGCGCGGCACGGTAAATGCGGTGATGTTCTTTCCCTCTTCTCGGAATTGGCGCACGGTCTCGTTGCGTTGCTTTCGCATGTCGGGGGAGGGGTTGACCACCTCGCTGAAGATAGCGGCACGGCACATCGCGGCGCCGTCGCCAATCAATGCCATCTCTTTTTCAACGTCGGGGAAGTTCATCACGGTCTGCATGATGCCACCTGCTTTGCCTACGGCCTCGGCGATGGCGCGCACTTCCTCGGCTTTCGCGAAGGTCCCGGGGATGCTGCGGCCGTCCGGGAGTCTGTGGGCCATGGTGCGACTGGTTGAGAAACCGACGGCACCTTCTTTTACGGACTGACCCGCGAGCTCTGCAATCTGACGAATCTCCTCGGGGGTGGCAGGTTCTTCCACGCTGCGTTCGCCCATGACATAGAAGCGCGTGGCGCAATGGCCTACAAGACCTGCCACGTTGATCATGGGGCCAAGACGTTCCACGGAATCTAGGTAACCACCGAAGGATTCCCAGTCCCAGGGTAAACCGGAAAGGATCGCCTTCTTCGGAATGTCTTCAACTGTCTCCATCATCCCGGCGAGAAACTCACGATCTTCCGCACGGCAGGGGGCAAACGTGACGCCACAGTTGCCAAATAATGCGGTGGTCACCCCATGCCAGGTGACGGAAGTCAGCGCAGGGTCCCAGCCGATCTGCGCATCCATGTGGGTGTGCATGTCGATAAAGCCTGGGGTTGCGGCATGGCCATCGGCATCGATTTCCTCCCGGCCTTCGGCATCCACCTGACCCAGAGCAGCGATACTGTCG
Source organism: OM182 bacterium MED-G24 (assembly GCA_002457275.1). Lineage (GTDB taxonomy): Bacteria > Pseudomonadota > Gammaproteobacteria > Pseudomonadales > Azotimanducaceae > UBA7451. Next base: position 8,951 of record NTKD01000035.1, on the reverse strand, counting down.
CCATCGATAGCGATGTCACCGGCATAAGGTGTGCTGCCGGTGCCGTCCACAATGTTTGCGTTTCGAATCACGAGATCGTGTGTCATGGGTCCAGTCTTCTGTACAGGAGATCTGGCTACGATACAGCTGAAAACGGGCAAGAGAAAGGCATCAGACCCAAGTGCCAGAGCAAATGTCGCGCAGTCATAAGATGTCAGGCTTCACAAATTGCTCTGGCACTTGGGTCTGACCCCTATACTAGTTCGCGCTTTGTCACTTGGATCTAACCCCGATGCTAAGGGCTACCGATCCGCGCTGCCTTGGTCTCATCGAACCACCAGCCATGCGGGAACGGTGAGACATACATGTCCTCTGGCGGGCTCGGGCGCCCGAGCTTGTCTCAGTAGACGATGCGTGTATAGCCGAAGCCGTCCAGTGGTAGCTCCGGGCTTTTGCCAACGCATCGCGCTCTTCATCGGCCCATGAGCGTGGTGGCTGGGTCTCGCGATGCTTCGTGGATCCCTGAGAGACTTGGATAGGCACGGTTTGCACGCCATCACCGTCGAGATACATCCAGTGTGAGTCCGTCTCGCTGGCCCGGTGTGCGCCACACGGCTAAACTGCGCGCTCAAGAGTCGCTCAGTTGGCGACTTCGAAGGTGAAATGGAGGTCGATGGACCCATGAATGATGCGAAGATCATCAATGCCAACATTGTGGATGGGAGTGGCGCACCAGTGTATGCGGGCGAGCTTGCGATCCGTGACGGACGTATCGCAGAAGTGGGTGCTTCGGTGGGCGAGGCGTCACAGACGATTGATGCGGGCAATCTGGTACTGGCGCCTGGTTTTGTCGACGTGCATACGCATTATGATGCCCAGGTATTCTGGGACAACACGCTCTCGCCCAGTTGTTATCACGGGGTGACCACTGTATTTGGTGGCAACTGTGGTTTTTCGATAGCCCCGCTCAGCGAAGCCGCGGCACCGTACCTGATGCGGATGCTGGCGCGGGTTGAAGGCATGCCGGTCACCAGCCTGGAAGTGGGCGTCCCATGGAACTGGCAATCGTTTGCGGACTACCTTGAGCGACTGGAGGGCAACCTGGGCGTGAACGCCGGCTTTATGGCCGGTCACAGTGCAATCCGGCGCGTGGTAATGGGGGAACGCGCCGTCGGGCACCAGGCGACAGAAGACGAACTTGCCGCCATGAAGATGCTGCTTGCACAGTGCCTGGAAGAAGGGGCCATGGGCTTTTCTTCCACGATCGCGATTACACATAACGATGCAGACGGAAAGCCAGTGCCGTCCCGGCATGCCTCGTATGAGGAACTGATAGAGCTTGCCCGCGTATGCAGGCAATTTGAGGGCACCTCGCTTGAGTTCCTGCCTGCACAGGGCATGTTCTCGGATGAGGTGATGGACCTGATGATTCAGCTGAGCAACGCGGCGGAACGTCCCCTCAACTGGAATGTACTGGCCGCCGGTAGTCAGCAACTGATGGACAATCATTTGTCCGCGTCGGACCGCGCCATCGCTGCGGGCGCCGATGTCCGTGCACTGACCCGTGCACAACCCATGACTTTGCGCATTAATTTGCATGCGGGTTTCGTGTTTGACTCCCTGGAAGGCTGGGCACCGCTGTTTGAGCTGTCGGTGGAAGAGCGTCTTGAACGATTGAAGGACCCCGCGGAGCGACAGAAGCTGGATACGTCAGCGAAATCGGGAGGGCCGTTCACGTCTCTTGCCAACTGGGGCAACCTGACAGTGCACGCCACCATACTCGAGAAAAACAAATCCTTTGAGGGGCGCACGGTCGATGACATCGCGCGTGAACTCGATAAAGACCCATTTGATGCCATGCTGGATCTTGCGGTGGAGGAGGGCTTGCGGACCTCGTTCATGCCCATGACCGGCGATCATGATCCGGCGTTGTGGCCGATCCGCGCGAAACTCTGGCAGGACGAACGCACGGTGATCGGTGGCTCGGACGCCGGTGCGCATCTGGACATGATTGATACGTTCGCGTTTTCGACGGCTGTATTGGCGCAGGGCGTCCGTGAGCAACAGGTGATTGGACTTGAAGACGCGGTGCACCAACTGACACAGGTGCCCGCTGAATTGCTGGGACTGAAAGACCGCGGGTTGATTCGGGAGGGTTGGTACGCAGATCTTGTCATCTTTGACCCGAACACCGTCGGCGCCAGCGACTTCTATATGCGGCAGGATCTGCCGGCAGATGAACCACGCATCTATGCGGACGCTAGGGGTATTCGTGATGTGTTTGTGAATGGCGTGCGAATTATTGACGATGGTGAGCACACCGGGGAGCTTCCTGGTATCGCGCTGCGATCCGGCAGGGATACGGTGACTCCAGCCATGCGTCGGGGTTAGGCCCAGACTATAATATTGGCAGGCCTTATTGGAGAGGACAGATATGCGGACCCAGAACAATTCACCCTACGCGCCGGTTGATCAGACCGCTGTTGTGATAGAGGGGCTGGACATCGGTGCCGAGGTCGCAAAAGTCCACGCGCAGGGATACACAGTCGTAGAGAGATTTCTGACGCCCGAGATCATGGACCCCATCCGGGAGGCGTTCGATACCGAGGTGCCGATCACTGAGATGCGCTTTCTGGGTTCCACCACCGGCAACACTTGGCGATCGCACAATCTTTTGGCGAAGACACGTGCGATTGACGAACTGTTGCTGAACCCACGCCTTCGAGCGATCGTTGCGGGCGTCATAGGCAAGTACTGCCAGATCAATATTGCGACGATGTTCAATACGCTGGCGGGGGAATACAAACAGGATCTGCACCAGGACGACGGGTTGTGGCCAATCCCGCGTCCACATCCCTCTTTCCTGTGTAATCTGCTGATCGCGTTTGATGACTTTACGATCGAGAACGGTGCCACTCACGTGGTGCCACACAGTCATACCTGGACGAAGCCGGTGGATCAGAACATTGAATCCGTCCAGGTTGAGATGAAGTCAGGGAGTGTACTGTTCTGGGAAGGTGGTCTCTGGCATGGCGGTGGCGCGAACCGGACGACCGACCAGGAGCGCATGGGGCTTTTCATCAGTCACCTGGTGAGCTATCTCAGGCCGTCCGATCTACAACTGGTCTCGGTGCCACGAGAAGTCGTTCGGGAAATGCCGCATAAACTGCAGCGTCTGCTCGGTTATTACCCTTTTGGGAATGGTGTGGACGGGCGTGATCCGCTGGATACGTTGCATGATGGCATCGTGGTGCACCCGGATGCTCGACCGGCGGAGCACTGGCGAAGTCTTCGGTAGCAGACCGGACGTCGGAAACAGTGTCACCGCCAATAAAAGGCGTCGCCAACAAAAAGGCCGGTCAGTGACTGGCCTTTTGTCTAAACAGCGTTGTAGATCACGCGTTTTGTCGTCGACGCCGCAAAGCCGCAATCGCGAAGAGTCCACCGGCGACGAGGAATAACGGCGTGGGCACAGGAATGGGGGCGGCAGATCAACTGATCATTGCCCCGCCAGTGCTAGCAAGATTATTCGGATCCGCAAATTGTGCACGGCTCGATGAGCAAGCTATATAAGTGCAGCCGCCCGACGTCTGACCCAATACATTCAAAGATATGGTGTAGATGAGCGTCCATTCGTTGGCGACTTCTGCGGTACCGAGGTCAGCAGGAAGCTGTCTGCACCCCAGCTATAGAAGTTGCTGTCCGCTGGAGGCTGTGGTGCAAGTTGCGTGTTTGGATCATGGACAAAAGCGGACTCGGTTGCGTCCTGCCTTACGGTCGCGGAACTGCTCAAGATTTCCGTGCCGTTGAGTTTGATGTTTGCGGCATAACTTGCTTCTGCGAAATCATCCCCGGTGCATTCGCCGCCGCCTAGGACCTCGACTTCTCCTTGTTCCTCCGAAAAGCCGCGGTTTGCTCTGATACTGCCATTCTCAATATAGAAGAGAAATGATAAGCCCTGACCGAAGGTTTCATCATTTTCAATGGCGAAGCTCTGTACAAAGGTTGCTGTTGAGGAATAGGTTCCACCCCCCGAAGCGCTTGCACCAAGCACACCGGCGCCATTTCCTCGTGCTCGTGCAAAACCGTGGCCTGAGCTGTCGCCCGTGAACGCGGTAGCGTTGACGGTGTCTGCAGGACCGGCATGACGTGCGAATCCGAGGTGGCGTAGGAATCAGTTAGCACTTGGACACCAGACGTGGCGTCGAGATCAATATCGACGATGAGCGCCTGTGCCTGGAATGAAAATCCCAATAAGAACAATCCCAGTAAGCCTGCGTTGGTACTGAATCTTGAAACTCGCTTCATTACATCCATGTCTCTCTCCAGAGTGAAGTCAATTGCAGTTGAGTTGTTGGGCAGTTGAGGTTCTGCCTCTGTTTCTCATAACCGACTGTTTGTAACTGAGACGAGCAAAAATGATTCCGTTCAATAGGTAAAGTTCTATAAAACAATATTTTAGGTGGTACATGAGTGTATCGGCCACCAGGCTCTCTGCCATTGTGTAAGTTTCTTCGACGTTTTGGCCATAGTTGTCGTACCGGCGGCCGCATCAAAGATGACCTGGCCTAACCGGTAGAACGACGACAACTATTGATTGGTCAACAGTATTGGTGCGCCGGGTCCCAGGGGCAGATCAAACAGGATCCAGATGCTCAGCAGTCCGGACCAAGCCAGCAGCAACGCCACCGAATAGGGAATCATGGTGGCGATAATCGTTCCTATACCCGAACGTTTGTCGTACTGCTGCGCAAACGCTACAACCAACCCGAAATACGGCATCAGCGGGGTGATGATGTTTGAGACGGAGTCACCGATGCGATAGGCCATCTGGGTCGACTCGGGGCTGATCCCAAGGAGGTACAACATCGGTACAAACACCGGCGCCATGATCGCCCACTTGGCTGAGGCACTACCGATGAATAAATTGATCAATGCGGTAACGACGATAAAGAGCAGCAACAAAGTCACGGGCCCCGGATCGATCACGCGAAGGCCATCGGCTCCGACAATGGCCAATATGACCCCAAGATTGGTCCAGCCGAACCAGGCGACAAACTGCGCGGCAAAAAACATGAGCACAAGATAGGTGGCCATCGTGGTCATGGTCTGCTCCATACTGTCCACGACTTCGGTGTTGTTTCCAAAGGTCCCGGCGGCGCGCCCAAAAGCGATACCTGCAAATGCCGCCCAGAGGGCAATGATCACGACAATGCCGGAGATGAAGGGCGAACGCAGGATACTCCCTGTATCAGGATCACGCAGCACGCCACTCTCCGGAACGACAGACCAGAGCACCAGAATCAACATGACAAGGGTGACAACTCCTGCGGCACGCAGTCCACGCGCCTCCGAGGTTTTTTCGAGTCGGTCCGGAATATCGATCTCGTCACCCGCTTCCGCAGGATTGAGCCTTGGCTCTGTAATAAGCTCGGTCACGGCAGCGACAGCGAGGGAAATCAGGAACGTGGACACAATAATGAACCACCAGTTCCCCGCCGCGGTGACCTCGTAGTCCGGATCGACCAGTGCCACGGCCTCGGTGGACAGACCGGCAAGGATGGCATCCAAGGGGCCAATCAGCAGATTGGCAGAGTAACCGGCAGAGACACCGGCAAAAGCAGCGGCGATACCAGCAATGGGGTGTCGGCCGGCGGCTCGGAAAACCAGTGCGGCGAGTGGAATGAGTACAACGTAGCCTGAATCTGCGGCAAGTGAAGACAACACGCCAGCCAATACGATGCAGAAGGTGAGTGCACGGGGCGGTGCTGCCAGGACCAGGCGTCGCAGCAGCGCGTCAATCAATCCGGAGCGCTCGGCAATGCCAATGCCCAGCATGGTCACCAGGACGGTTCCGAGTGGTGCAAACCCGGTGAAGTTGTCGACAGTCTCGGCAAGGATGCGGCGAATGCCATCGCCGGAGATCAGGTTCACAGCATGGATCGTTTCACCGGATACGGGATGGATGGCAGACAGTCCGAGGAGTTCGGTCAGGGCAGACAACACCAGCACACCGAGCGCCATCCAGGCGAACAGGAGTGTCGGGTGGGGTAACCGGTTGCCGACTCGCTCGATGCCGTTGAGCATCCTCGCCAGGAGGCCCATGTTGTTTGATTCGGTTCCGTCAGTCACAGGTCACCACTTTTTCTGCGTTGAGTGTGGGCTCGACGATCGACCCACGCTCCAAAATACGGTGATCGGGTTAAGGAATCCAGCAGCGAATGACGAGATGATTGTCATGAAGAGGAGCAAATGCAATGCAAGCATCTCGGGGTCGATGATCACTGCGGTTCTGCATCGCAGAAGCGGCTAGTTGGAGATTCTCACCTCGCTGCGCTCGTCATAATGACGATGTTGCGCACGTCAGGGTTACGAAACTGCAACAGGCTTGCTTTCAGAATCCCCGACACTGAATCGCGACAGGTTCCAGTCATCCAGAATGACATAGAAGCAGGGGATCAGGATCAGTGTAATCACGGTGGCAAAGAGAATGCCGAATCCGAGCGAAACCGCCATGGGTATGACCATCTGGGCGGCGGTGTTGTCTTCCAGCAAGATCGGCAGTAAACCAAAGAATGTTGTCAGCGTTTGGTCAATCTCCCGGACTTTTGGGTGGGTGCCGGACCATTGGTCTATGACCGTCCAAAATTGACTGCGCTATGGTGATCGTTAGGGCTCGCAAACTGTTGCACCCAACGGACCTAAAGGAACACCAATATGTACAAACCCTTGATACTTATCGCTCGTCTCCTGGTTGTTGCGTGTTTGGCTTCGTGTGCTGCCACAGATTCACAACAATCACGGGGTGGTGCAGTTGATGGAATCGCAGGTGCTCAAGAGATACCACGTGGTTTGCCAGAAGATGTGGGTCTGTTACCGGCCGGTCTGTTAAGGATGGACGAGTTGATAGAGTCCTATATTGACGAAGGACGTGTGCCCGGTGTGGTGGTGGGTATCGCCAAACAGGGTCGGGTCGTCTATCTGAGGGCACATGGGATGCTTGAACCGTCAACCGGAACACCGATGCCGGAAGATGCGATCTTCATCATGGCGTCATCCGCCAAACCAGTGACGGGTGTCGCGGCGCTGATCCTGGTCGACGAGGGCTTGATCCGGTTGGACGATCCCGTCTCAAAGTACATTCCCGAGTACCAGGGCCTGCAGTTTGTGGTGCCGGTCGAGACTTCAGGGGAGAACAAAAAGACCGGTAATCAAAAGAAAGCAGGGAACCGCAAGTCCGCTGGAAAAAGAGAGATTCCGGACTATCGACTCGAGCCCGTCATCGAGCCGCTGACCATTCACCATCTGCTTACACACACGGCGGGTGTTGGCACCCAGAGGGGATTGGGTGCGGTCATTTCTAAAGATCGGGCGGGCCCATCGGATACCCTCGCTACGTGGGTACCGCGGATGGCGAAGCGCCCTCTCGATTTCGAGCCGGGTACCCATCGGGCCTACAGCCCTGGTTCCGGATTGAAAATAGTCGGTCGCGTCATCGAGATTGTCTCAGGGATGCCCCTGACCGAATTTATACAAGCGCGAATTCTTGATCCGCTGGACATGACCGATAGCTACTTTGATGTGCCGGAAGATGAACTGTATCGAATGCCTTCGCGGTTCCATGACAAGGCGAGGGGTACCGGCCAGTTGGTCGGTCCGGATGGAAGCGCCTTTGTGTCTGGAGGGGGTCTCGTCAGCACAACACGCGACTATCTGCGGTTTCAGCAGATGCTGCTGAATGGTGGCTCGTTGTATGGGCAACGTATTCTCGAACCCGAGACCGTCCAACTGATGACCACGAATCGGATTGGGGACCTGTCTCTTACTGCGGCGAAGGGCGGTCTGGGTACCGGTCATGGATATACCACCAGTGTTTCGCTGGATCAGGAGAAGGCCTGGAGCGGTCGCATCAACGGGTCCTATGGCTGGGGAGGAGCGGGGGGTACCGTCTCCTGGTCCACGCCTTCCAAAGACCTGACGGTCGTCTACATGGTGCAGCAACCCTCGGATCTACCGAGAAAGATCACCCCCCTGATTCAGGATGCGCTCATTGACTGACGCTTGTTGTACCAGCTGTTATTCTGGCCGACCTGCAACCAGTCAGTGATAGCGGAGTGCGTCCATGCAGTTGAAAGGTCCTGAAACCCAACCTGTCCAGAACGAGACCGAGGTCATTACCCGGATGCTGCCGCTTGCGGCAGCCACCATCCTGGAACTCGGTTGCGGTGGTGCGGAGAAGACCCGTTGGATTGCCGAAAACACTGATGTTGCTCAGATTGTTGCGGCCGAGGTGGATGAGCAGCAGCACGCCAAAAATCTGAAGGTCATCGACCTGCCAAAAGTCCGGTTCTGTGCATATGGCGCGGAAGGCATCGATGAGTCTGATGCCTCCTTTGATGCTGTGCTGATGTTCAAATCCCTGCACCATGTGCCGGTTGGGCTGATGGAGAAGGCCTTCTCAGAAATCCACAGGGTGTTGAAACCAGGGGGGTGGCTCTACGTGTCCGAACCGGTCTTTGCAGGTGCCTTCAATGAGATTATGCGGCTGTTCCACGATGAGGAGCACGTCCGTCAGCAGGCGTTCAATGCTATTGAGCGTGCGGTTGGTCAAGGGAACTTTGATCTGACCGAAGAGTATTTCTTCAAGAACGAGATCAAAATGCAGTCTTGGGAGCATTACGAGCGCAATATCCTGGGTGTCACACACACGAACCACAATCTCTCGGATGATCTGGTGGAGACTGTGAAGTCTCGCTTCCTCGCGGCACGCAATGATGCAGGGTTCGTATTTGAGATTCCCAACAGGGTAGATTTGCTGCGCCGCCAGGAGGCGTGAACGGGGTCAGGACCAGGTGCCAGATCCCCTGGCTCTCGAATTCGACCTGGCCCTGACCACGTAGCGTTCGATCTGGCACCTGGTCCTGACCCCAAATCTGCACAAACGCACTGGTAAAACCCACGACAGGATGCAA
>NTKD01000034.1 GCA_002457275.1 OM182 bacterium MED-G24 | reverse complement strand
GCCTCAGAATTTCAGACATCACAGCCACGCCCGCCTTGGCCACACCGTATGGTCCTGATCCGCCAATCGGAATCACTCCAGTCATAGAAGCAGTGCTCACGATGTGCCCACCCTCCCCGTGCTTCTGCATCCTTGGAACGAATACCTGGATCCCGTTGAACACCGATGTCAGATTGATACTGATCACCTTTTCCCACAACTCAGGACTGACAGTGTGGAGGGGTCCACCGGCACCTATACCTGCATTGTTGCAAAGCACATGGACCTTGCCGAACCGCGCCTCAATCTGGTTGGCTGCATCCTCCAGTCCTGAACGTTCCTGTACATCCAATTCGATCGGGAGCACATCTTCTTCGCTGAACTGTGTCCGCAAGCCGGCTATCGCATTTTCGATCCGGTCCTTCTGCAGATCACCAATCGCTACGCGCATACCGGCTTTCAGGAACGCACGGGTCATTCCCAGACCAATCCCGCTCGCACCTCCTGTGACGAACGCCACCTTACCATTCACATCTTCCATGCCGACTCCTGCCTGTTTTCTCGTGGGGGATCATAGGGACAGGAGCGATCTGGGACAAACCGCGACCTGTTCCGTACACTCACGGCTCCAGATGATTGGGTACAGCCGCTATGAAGGTATTTGTCAGCGTTGACATGGAGGGAATCTCGGGGCTCGTTCGATGGGCTGACGTAACCCCGGGAAGTATCGACTTTCAACTCAATCGCAGTCTGATGACGGCCGACGCCAATGCGGCAATCGAAGGCGCCTTCAACGCCGGCGCGACAGAGGTGGTAGTAGAGGAAAATCACGGCGTTGAGGACTTATGCGTGCTAAGGATGGACGAAATCGATCCCAGGTGCCGGGTTGTTCGGGGGGCTGGTCGGCCCGGTGCTTCTACCATGGCGGGACTCGACGACACATGCGACCTGGTGATGCTCGTCGGCCACCACGCCAGAGCCGGATCCTTCCCCGGCATCATGGCCCATACGATTTCCTACACCGAGTTTTCCCTGGTCTCGCTGGCGGGCACACCCGTTGGTGAAGCAGACTTTTTCATCAGGCGAGCGGGAGAGCTCTCGGTGCCAGTCGGGTTGATTACGGGTGACCAGATCGTAGCCGAACAGGTCGCAAACCTGTGTCCCGACGTAGAGCAGGTCATTCTGAAACAGGCGCTGGGAAGGCAGGCCGGCGACTGTATTCCTCCCTTGCGCGCGCGAGCGATGATCCAGGAAGGCGCGTCACGTGCGGTACAACGTGCCATGGGTCATGAACTGGGGCCATACCCAACAAGCGGTCCCTACGAATTTGAGGTCGCTCTGCGTAAACCTGCAAACGAGGCCATGGCAGAAAACCTGGCATCGCTGAATGAATTCGAACTTCTCAATGACGAACAGGTACGACTCGTCGCAGACCGGATTGAACTCGGTTTCAGGCGGGTCGCGTATCTCGGATACGCTCGCCGGGCAGGCGCGACAAAATACTGATAGGTCTTGAAAAACAGGAACGTGGCCCCATTTCTTGCGCATGACCTCGTTCGAACCCAGGGCCAATGAAGACAATTTGCTCCAGGTTGAGCGCCAGGCCTATCTGATTCTGGCCCTGTTTTTCGTGTTCGCGCCCATGGCTGGCGCCGTGCTCTTATCCTGGTTGATTCTGACCGACCGAATGATTGCCAGTCAGACGCTCTGGATCCTGGCCTGTACCTTCGGTGCCCTGACGGCCCTGTTTATCCTCTATATCGTCGCTGAAGCAGTCATCAAACGATTGTTTGCAGGCCGTCGTAGAGCCGCTGAGCCCTCAGAATAGTCGCTCAACACTGACCGAAACCTAACGTTTACCGGCAACCTTTGTACTAAAATGACCCGCTGATCCCTCCCCAACCCGCGTTCATGAAGCTCCTCGTCAAAATCGTGATGCCGGTCATCGTCCTGTTTGGTGCACTTGCGGTTGCGTCTTTCCTGATGGTCTCACGTCCGGCCGCAGAGCAGATTACCGTCGAACCACCTTTACTGCTGGTTGACAGTTTCGAAGTGTATCCAGCAGACGTCATGGTTGAAGTCACGACTTCCGGCACCGTGACACCGTATACGGAAACCTCGCTCGTATCTGAAGTCGCCGGACGGATCATCCGCGTAGCGCCCGGGTTCAAGAGCGGTGGCTACTTCAGCGCCGGGGATATCATTCTGCAGATTGACCCCAGGAATCATGATGCCGAGTTGAGACGTGCCGAAGCGGCACTTGTTCGGACGCGGATCAAGCTATCGCAGGAAGAATCCCTTGCGGAACATGAACGTGGGGATTTCGAGCGCTTGAAGTCGGTCGACCCGAACAAACTCTCGACCTCAGACCTGTCGTTTCGCTCCGCACAGATTGCGCAAGCCATGGCTGATGTTGTTGCCGCCGAAGCTCAGGTCATCAAGGCACAGGGCGATGTTGATCGGACCTTTATACGAATGCCCTACGATGGTCTCATCCGCGAGAAACACGCAGGCTTGGGCCAATATGTGAATCCCGGGACGCCACTCGGCGTCCTGTTCGCTGTCGATTACGCCGAAGTTCGATTGCCGCTGACCCCCTCGCAGGTACGCGAACTGCCACTGCCAACAGCGACGGGGGGAAAACCGATACCTGTTGAAGTCAGAGCGGTCGACGCGGGGCGCACGTGGTCAGGTCGTCTGGTCAGAACCGAGGGAACGCTCGATCCGAATTCACGCACGCTTTACGCCGTCGCTCGTGTCGAAGACCCGTACGGTATCAAGAGCGCCATTCCCGTGCCCAAACCCTTACGCATTGGTACCTATGTTGACGTCGTCATCCCAGGGAAACGCCTAGAGTCGGTATTCGCTCTTGAGCGTCACATGGTGAAACCGGGGAACCGGGTATGGGTGATCGATGAGGATTCTCGTATCCAGTCCCGCGTTGTGAGTATTGCCTACGCGGACGCCCAGCACGCATGGATTGATGGTGGGCTGGTGCCGGGTGAGAGAATCTGCATAACCCCGGTTGATAATCCACTGCCTGGCACCCGGGTCCGTGTGGTCGCCGACGGTGCCTGAGATCATGTCTCTGAATTGCAGACCCGGCGAATAGAGTATGTATACAGAACCAGACCCACATACAGGCATCATTAGCTGGTTCGCGCGTAACCCTGTGGCCGCCAACCTGCTGATGGTCATGATCATCGCCGTGGGTGGAATTGCCTTCCTGACCATGACGAAGGAGGCCCAGCCGAGGATTCCCCCGCGAGGAATCAATGTCACGATCCCATTCCCCGGTGCTGCACCCGAGGAAGTTGAACAGGCTATTCTCATCAAACTTGAGGCGGCTCTAAAAGATGTAGATGGCATCGAGAGCTTTGACACCTATGCCAACGAAGGCAGCGGTTCCGCCAGCATCGATGTCGACACGGGGTCGGGTTATGACATTGAAGAGGTGATGAAGGACGTCGAGCAGGCGGTCGCCGGCATGAACCGATTACCTGCCGAGGCCGAGAAGCCTCGAGTCACCGCCAACCGTTGGCAACAAAGTGTCCTCCGCGTTCAGATCAGTGGCGACCTGGACGAACGGAGCATGAAGGCCCTGGCAGAGGAAGTCCGTGACGATCTGCTTCAAATTCCACAGGTCGCAAAGGCCACCGTCAGAGGTGTGCGACCCACGGAAATTTCGATCGAGATTCCGGAACGCCAGCTCAGACGTTACGGCCTGAGCTTGAACCAGGTGTCGAATGCGGTCCGATCAAGCTCAACCGATCTGTCCGGTGGCTCCATTGAAAGCGACAGTGGCGACATCCGTATCCGCGCCATTGGCCAGGCCTACAATGGGGAGGAATTTGAACAGATTGTTCTGCTGACCAGACCCGACGGCACGCGGATCACCATTGGTGACATTGCCGTCGTCAAGGATGAGTTTGTCGACATGCCGTTCTACACCCTGTTCAACGGTCGGCCGAGTGTCAGCGTTGAAGTGGATGCCCTCGGCGACCAAAGCCAGATCGAAGTGTCGGCGGCCGCGCGACAGTACATCGTTGAGAAACAGAAGTCGCTGCCTCCGGGCGTCACAGTGAACTACTGGGGTGACATCTCCGTGTTCATTGGTGAATCGGTCAATCTCATGGTGAAAAACCTGCTGATCGGTTCCGTACTGGTATTCATCGTCCTGGGGCTGTTTCTGCGCCTGCAACTGGCGGCCTGGGTCATGGTGGGGATCCCGGTGAGTTTTCTCGGTGCGGGAATGCTGATGCCACTTCCTGGTTTCGACCTGACCGTCAACATGATGAGCATCTTTGGTTTCTTCATGGTCCTGGGAATCGTGGTCGACGACGCCATCATCATCGGTGAATCCGCTTATACGGAAGTCGAGAAGCACGGCCAGCACATCGACAACGTCATCATTGGTGTGAAGCGCGTCGTGATTCCTGCAACCTTTGGCGTATTGACGACAATTGCGACCTTCACACCATTGATTGTATCAGGCGGTGACTTTGCCGCGATGCAGCGGGTGATCGGCTGGGTGGTCGTGTTCTGTCTCATCTTTTCCATTGTCGAGTCCAAACTGATTCTCCCTGCACACCTGGCACACATCAAGGCGAAGCCGCCCGGTAACCCGGTCACACGCGGTATCCACCGAGTGCAGGACATGATCTCAGCGGGGCTAAAGAGCTTTGTCTCCAACCAGTACCAACCATTTCTCAAGCGAGCGATCGAACACCGCTACACCACCGTGACCACGTTTATTGCATTGCTCATCATTGTTGGTGGCATGTTCATGGGCGGTATCATCCGGTTCGTCTTCTCACCGGAAATCCCCGACACCTATGCCATGGCGCGGGTGGAACTCGCCGAGGGCATGCCTGAGGAACTCGGTGTCTCCATCGCAGAGCAACTTCGAATGACGTTGGTCCAGGCTGGTGATGAGATCCAGGAGGAACTGGGGCTCGAAGAGTCTCTGCTCGGGGACAACAACACGGTTCTCGCCAATTCAACCATCGACGCTGCCGTTGAGATCAACCAGCCGGACTCGGGTGATGTCGACCCGAAGATACTCACGGACCGCTGGCGAGAACTGATGGGGGATGTCGCTGGTACCAAATCCATGCGTATTCGGTCCATGCAACGTACCGGCGGTGGTCCCGCGCTTCAGTTCTCGTTGCTGGGCAGAGACTCCGCGAAGGTTGAAGCCGCAGCGGCTGATCTGATTGAACATCTCCGTGGATACACCGGGGTCTACGAGGTGGAAAGCTCCCATGTTTCGGGCACCCGCGAGCTTCAGCTTCGGATCAAACCACAGGCAGAAGCACTCGGCCTCACCCAGATGGACCTCGCGTCCCAGGTTCGCCAGGCATTCTACGGCGTTGAAGCACAGCGGGTGAATCGGGATGACACTGAAATCAGGGTGATGGTGCGTTACCCGAAAGAGGAACGGATCTCGGTCGGCAATCTTGAGAACATGTGGTTCAAGACCCCTGCCGGAGGTGAGGTGCCTTTTGAGCAGGTGGCGTTGATGGTCTACGACGCCGCACCATCAGGAATCCGACGCCAGAACGGGGAACGGGTTGTGGTCGTTACTGCGGAAGTGAACACAACCACCACCGCGCCCGGCGATGTCATGAGAGGGGTTTACCAGAACTTTGTCGCAAAACTCCCTGACGCTCATCCCGGGGTTAACATGCAGTTGTCCGGTGCCAGTGAGCGCCAGAACAGGACGCTGTTCGACTTTGGCAAGAATGCACTGATTGCGCTGTTTGTTATTTACGCGCTGATGGCCATCCCCTTGAAGTCCTACATCCAGCCACTAATCGTGATGTCCGTGATCCCGTTTGGCCTGATCGGGGCTCTACTGGGACACTTCATCCTGAATTACCCGGTCAGCAGTGTGACAATCATGGGGCTCATCGCACTCACGGGTGTGGTCGTAAACGATGGGATCATCCTCGTGGACTATGTGAACAAGGCTGTTGCTCAGGGTCGCAGTCGAGCAGAAGCTGCCGTTGAGGCCGGTGGCGCCCGCTTCCGTGCAATTCTATTGACGTCAACAACCACCTTTATGGGATTGACCCCCATGCTGACGGAGACCAGCTTTCAGGCTGCGTTGATGATGCCAATGGCCATCGCACTGGCATTTGGGATCCTGTTCGCAACGACCATGACGCTGATTCTGATCCCATGCCTCTACATCATCGCTGACGATTTCATGGCGATGATAGGAACGAAGTACGGCCCAGCCGAAGGAACCACCGCCCAGCCATCACCTCGGGGCGGTGGCTAATTACCACTAGGTTCAGAGGCCAAGGCCGACCGAGATGAAATCAGTGTCATCGATCGATTCATAGCCCAGTTCAACAGACCATCCCTGAGAGATTTCCAGACCCGCGACGATACCGAAGCCAACCTCACTCGACGACGCTGACAATGTCCCAAAGTTCGGACTCGAAACATCCAGCCCGACATCAAACCAGGTCGGCTGTGCAAAATAGTAGAGGCCGACGTTCGTGTCATACTCCACGCGCACTGATACTGCCGTCGTATCGGAGATCTCCGGGAATCTTCCGACGTCGCGTTCGCAACATCACAACTCCTTCTTGAACAGGTGATTGCGATTTCAGCAAACAAACGCGTCAGAACCGGGTCAACATTGCGGCAATGTGGTGGCAGAAGATGCGCGGACCAGAAAAGGGCCTAGAACTGTCGAGCTCCCTCTTTGAGGGTTCGCTTCAGCCAGATCCAGGCAACCACCGAGAGCACCACCGACGTCAGCACACCACCGGCGTAAATGCCCCGGTACCCCCAGAAATGATCACCGATCAGGATGATCGGGATATTGAGCACGATCATCTGGAGCGCGGACAGGATCAGGGGAGGCATGGGCTTACCCAGTGCGTTGAAACTGTTGGTGGCAATGTTCATCAACCCCATGAAGCCGACGGCCAATGTCCCGATCACAAGGTAGGCGTAGGCCATGTCGATGACCTCCGGATCATCATTGATCAGCCCGATCATCTCGCGCCCCAGCACCAGGAACGTCACGTAACACAACACCCCCCAGACCATGACGAATATGCCACCGAGGCGCATCGCGGTTCGAATCCGATCGTGCGCGGATGCACCCCAGTTCTGACCCACCAGCGGGGCAATACTCATGCCTACGGCCCAGATCACCATGACGAGCAACGACTCGACGCGAGACGCAACACCGTACCCAGCGACGACGATCGCTCCGTGCCCGGCCAGTAACCGGGTCACCACACTCATCCCGAACGGCATGATCATGTTCGACGCGACAGCGGGTAACCCGACATGCAGGATATCCCGACAGGACTCGAAGAACCCCGTCATCGATATGCCCATCATGCGATCGCGGAAAATGAAGCAATAGATAAACAGAATGAATGCCAGCTGTCGGGCGACGACAAAGCTGATGGCAGCCCCTTCAAGACTCATCGCCGGAACTAGTCCATAACCAAAGATGCAGAACGGTGCGATGGCCATGTGAAGTATTGAGCCCAGCGCCGATAGATAGCCCGGCGTTTTCGCATCACCCGTTGCTCGCATGAGCGTGGTACCCACGAAGGTCATGGTGAAGACCGGCAGGCCAATCAGCCAGATCCACATGTACTCGACCACCAGGTCAAGGACCACACCTTCCGCACCTAACAGGGAAAAGATGTCTCTCAGGAAAAAGCTGGTACCAAATGCCATCAATATGGAAATCGTTGTCCCGAGCACAATCACATGGGTGACGACCCGACGCACCCGTGCATGGTCGCCAAGCCCTACCGATCTCGCCACCACCGATGAGGCACCGATCCCCAGGCCCATGGACACGCCCTGGAGTGTAAAGATGAGCGGGAAGGTAAAGCTGATCGCTGCCAGTTCATAGGTACCGACCCATCCGATATAGAGCGTTTCCACCAGACTGGCGACCATGAACGACATCATGCTCAACATCATGAAACCCGTGAGACGGGTCAGATGTGCCGCGACGTCACCCTGGGTCAAATCACGGGCAGCAGCGGCTGACGAGGACGTCGCCTCGACCCTACGGGTCTTGGATTTATCGATCTGATCAGTCATGCAAGAGCGGTTATCGGCAGGGAACCGCTCTTGCATTCAGCACCAGGCTGACTGCGAGGCCGGCGGCTATGGCGCTGCACAGGGGTGTTGTGATTTGATCAAACACTACCAGCGCGACACCTGAATTTCCACGAATGAGACTACGACAGGAGGCCTAATGCCCACCATTCATCAAAAGGCACTCGACTTTGTGAAGGCCAACGCTGAACAGGGTGACATCAAAGCCATGCTGGTCGCTTTCGACGACTACGGAACAAATCATGAGTTTCTGATGAATGTGGGGCCCGAAAAAGGTCCCCTGCTGACAGGGATAGTGGCGCAACAACCGGAAGGTGGGCGCGTTCTGGAACTAGGCTGCTTCTGCGGCTATTCCTCGATCCTGATTGGTTCCGCATTGCCACCTGGCGCCACGCTGACCGGTATTGAGATCGATGCCGACAGCGTCGCTGTCGCGAGGCAAACTGTGGAGTACGCAGGTCTTTCGGATCGTGTTGAGATCATCGAGGGTGACTCGGGCAAAATCATCCCAACCCTGAGGGGACCTTTTGACCTTGTGTTTCTGGACCACTGGAAAGATCTCTACAAGTCAGACCTGATGTCGATGGAGTCAAACGGACTGCTGCGAAAAGACAGCACCATCTTTGCCGACAACGTTGGCCCGTTCTTCAACCCGGAGGAGTACCTCGACTACGTGCGGACATCGGGCCACTACGATACCGAGTATCACAAGTCACATATTGAATACACGGACCGCGAGGATGGGGTGGAGATTTCTGTATATCAGGGGTGATCACTGTCACTTCGAGCGGAAGGTGAAGGAATCTACTGCAGTTTAACGATCGCAGCACACGGACAGCCCGAGATCCTCACGGTCACTTCGTGACCGGAGGATGACAAGTGTGTGTCGCCCTGAGCGCAGCGTGAGGGTCTACAGCTATGGGACGCACGTTGTCGCAATTACCGCATAGGTACTGCACAAGCTGCTAGCACAGGAGGTCCTGACGTCACTCCGTTCCTCGGGATGACGACATGCATCAGTCGCAATGCCCTGGCAGATCCAGTGTCGGATTCCGGTCGAAAAACCCCAGAGGAATCAGATGGAATCCACAATATTCCACCGGCATCACGGGCCAGTCTTCCGGGCGCGGCACATGGGTCACGCCAATCGTATGCCACATCACGAGATCACAACACCTGATGTCGCGATCATTGGCGGTGTAATCGGGCAGCCCACCACCCTCATGCATGACGGTATTGGTACCTGACGCAGCAATCTCCTCTTTCTCATAGGGCGTCGCCCAGAGATTGTGGCGAGCAAACTCTGCACGCTTCGACGTCGGCGAGTCTGCACTGGCGAAGATGGTCGGTACGCTCTGGGGCAACAATTTGTATGCGACCGGAATACCGAGTCCGTTCCTGGATTCCGGGTTAACGACCTTCCAGGATCGACTGACCTGGGGGGCAACCTCACGTTTCGCAGCCGATTCGGTGGTGAGATGTGTCGAAACGTTCTGGAACTGGGTCCCGTGGGGATTATTGTCGCTGACAGGCAGCACCTCGATGTTATTCTCGAACAGCTGATTAGCTCCACCATCCAGTTCCCAGTCCAGCCGGAAACAGAACAGGTGCTGATGAACCGGTGACGTCAGGTTTTCTGCTATCTGTGGTGACTGCCCAGAATTGACCTCGCCGGTCTTGGAGGTCACGCCAACAATACCAGTGAGTTTGACCTCCATCTGGATGGTGCCATCAAGATACAGGTACCAGAAAAAGCCATAGTCATAATTACCGATGGTGAAGATCGAACTGATCACCAGTCGTCTTGAACGGCGCACCTCACCGGTACGCGATTGCGCATCAAAATGTTTCCACTGGATACCGTAATCTTCTTCATGCATACAGATCGCATGTTCAACGGTGCGCGCCTTGCCTTCGTGTGTAATCAGGTTGATATCAAAGTAGTGAATCTCACCCAGACAGTCACAACCAAGTTTCAGTGAGTTGAGGCAATTGCCCAGACAGATTTCACTGGCATCCAGGACGTGCTTCCAACTGTGCATGGGATCATCGTCCCCGTAGGGCACCACCATGTCAGACAATGCCGCACGATAAAGAATCGGGCGCTCATTCAGTGACAACTGATGTAACACCAACCCATGCACGGGATGGATCCCGACACGAAAATCATATCCCTGCCACTGCACGCGATAGCCATCCACGTCAAAGCTGGTGCCCTCGGGTTGCTCAATCGCAAGTGGCTGCAGACCGGACCGCGCGTCAGGCAGGTTCGGACCATCAAAACGTCCGGGCTCCTGGGGCACGGGGCGTTCGCCAAAGTCCTCAACGCACACCACTTTCCGGTCGGTGACGTCCACATGACTGATCAGACCGTCAATGGGATGGGCGTACCCATTGTCCGTGGCGTCTTCTCGTACGAACGCGATACAGCGCAGCGCCCGATGCCCTTTCGGTACGTCCGCGTGGGGGTAGCCACCGCCTGGCCACGGATCAATCTGGATCTTCTTCAGATCCTCGTCGGTGTCTGCAGCTACGCCGCGGGCTCGAACAGCAGCGAGCCATTCCGGGTTTGTCTTCGTCAGATGAATCGCAAGCCCAAAGTCCGAGTAGTTGTAGGGCACCTGACTGCCCAGCGGTACTCGTTGAACATCAACCATGTTGGTTTCCAGATCGACGTCCGCTTGAAAACCACCATCTCTTGTTTCGTCGACACCCAGTAGCTGAACCACTCGAACCGCCTTGTCGCCGTCCCGATGGGCTTTAACATCCGATTTATCCGGCTCCAGCAATCCCACGGATGAGAAATAAGGTGTGTTGAGGCCACCCTCTTCGCGCGCCAGCGCGACTGCAGTCTCTATTTCAGAGACTGACAGTGGATCCAGCGGATGAATAGCGGCCGTGGCAACGGTGGTGCTCTTGACTTTGTCTTGCATGTTGATACCTCAGCGTGTCTCTCGTGTACTCGATCAGGCAGATGGCTTGTCGAGATTGTTCAGACGATTCAGATTGCCGTAGCGTTCGGGATTCAGATCGTGCCCGACGATCGCAGGATGATCCAGTGCATACCGGTGGGCACGATAGATACTGGTTGTCGGGTTTCCCCGGATCATGTTCACAAACGGATTGATCCACTCCCAGACAACCTCCTTGTTGCGCGTCACCTCAAACAGACGACCACTGGTGCCTTCACACACCAATACACTGCCGCCTAACATACGGGACGCTCCGGAGATATGGCCACTGAAAAACTGGGGATGCGGACTGCCATGGAACTCCCAGACGACCTCGTCATTCTCCGGGTTAACCTCGATAACACGTGACCCGCCATGGCCATTGTCGAAGATCTGGATGTTGCCATCCCGAACCCAGGTCGGATTGTGTTGACCGTGGGTCTTGGTGTATTTCCATCGAATATCTCGCGTCTCTGCATCGATGATAGCAACGCGATCGCTGTGTCGTGCGGAGAACACGATGTCCCCCTTCTCGTTGACGTCAATGCCATTCACGTGGGTCCACTCCCATCGCTTGACGTCCCTCGAAATGGGATCTTTGATCGGGTCCAGCAGTTCCCAGATGCGAATACGATCGACTTCTTCAAAGTCCGCATTCACCTCAATAATCTCGTCTCCGATCAGATTGGGGAGGCGTTCGCGATACTCCTTGTAGCCGCCACGAACCTTCTTCGTCATCTCAGCTGACAGTTCCACCCAGATTGGCACAAGCGTGTTGCCATTTTCACGTCGATAAAAGTCGTGGTGCTGAAATCGGTTGTCGTATTCAGCGATCTTGTTGCCATCCCAGTCCACCTCCAACAATGTCGTGTGATAGCCCCCCAGCATCTTGACCCGTTCCTCAAAGGGCGGCGGTGCCTTACCCTGTTCCGGTGGTTCCGGGAACTTCATGTTGACATCGCTACCCGTCATCAGCAGATGACCATTCTTCAGCAGGCGCCCATACCCGGGGCGAATGTGCTCGAACGTCCATGTGTGGACGACCTGACCATCCATATCAATTAGGTAGGTTTTCTGATCGCCGTGGGGCGTAAACAGTGTATAGCCCTTGGTGGATAAACCAGGGCGATGGTAGGTGAGTCCTGTCGGACGATTGACGGACCAGCCCATGACAAACCCCTCTTTCAAAGACAGAAGGCAGTGTGAACCATTCGAAGCGCGAACGAAACCGCGATGCGTACGCCGCAGGATTTCACTATGATGGCGGCCTTGTAAGCATTGGAGACACGGCATGCTCGCTTGGCAAATGAATGAATTAGGCGATCCCTGGGACAAACTGACGCTAGCAGAGATTCCGGCTCCACGCCCTGGACCTGGCACGGTCCATATCCGGGTCGAAGCGACCGATGTGAACTTTGCCGACATTCTGCAATGCCAGGGTGGTTATCAGGTGAGGCTCGATCCTCCATTCACACCGGGCATGACAGCGGGTGGCGTCGTGATTGCCGCCGGTGACGGAACGGATTTCAAAACGGGTGATCGCGTCGTCGGTCATACGCTCGATGTGTACGGTGGTTATGCGCAAGAGTCCATTCTCGAGGCCGAGTTCACCTATAAGGTCCCGGAGGATGTACCGCTCGAAGCCGCCTCTGGAATTCACATCACCCACGCGACCTCTTGGTTCGCGCTATACCATCGCGGTCGATTACAGCCGGGAGAAACCTTGCTCGTACTGGCCGCTGCTGGTGGCGTCGGGTCTTCTGCGGTACAGATGGCCAAAGCGCACGGTTGCCGAGTGATCGCCGCCGCGGGTGGATCGGAGAAGACCGCGTTCTGCCGCGAACTGGGTGCCGACGAGGTCATCGATTACCGGGATGAGGATCTGTACGCGCGGGTCATGGACTTGACCGATGGACGAGGCGTCGATGTCGTCTACGATCCCGTGGGAGGCGAGTACTTCGACATTGCGCGCCGCCTAGTGGCGTGGGAAGGACGACTACTGGTCGTGGGTTTTGCCAGTGGCACAATTCCGAGTGCCCCGGCCAATCACGCACTGGTCAAAAACTACGATATCGTCGGGGTGCACATGGGCGGCTATCGCGGTCGTGATAATGCGTTGTTGCGAACGTGCTATCAGGATCTGCACGAACAGATCGCAAGTGGCAAGGTGACGCCGATCATTACTGAACAGGCGGGGTTGAATGAACTCCCGCAGACATTGAAGAAGCTCGCGAATCGGGAGACGCTGGGGCGATTGTTGTTTGTGCCGGGATGACTGAACGCGCGTCACAACTCCCCCAGGATGACAAGAGCCTCAGACCTCCGAGTGATCCTCAACGTGCGTTGAGTTGACCTTGATCACGTTTCCACCCGGTTCAGTCACCTCAAATGAATCGTGAATCTTGCCACGCGACAATTCCGACACGTTCGCTTCCTTGTCTTTGAACTCCGCATAACTCACATCAATGTCTTCAACCATGAAGTCAAACTCGGCATCGCCCGGTTCACCCTTCTGCAGGATCAGATGCGTACCGCCGCGAAGCTCAAAAATCGAGATCTCATCAAACTTAAAACAGAGCCGAAGGCCCATCGTCTCCATGAATTCTGTGCTTGCAGCAAGATCGCGGGTATTGAGATCCACATGCCCAATCCAGATACCAGGTCTCATTATTGACTCCTTTTCAGTGAGGGCAGTAACTAAGGCCGCACTTCATAATAAAGGTTCGCAGG
The DNA here is from genome assembly GCA_002457275.1 of OM182 bacterium MED-G24. Taxonomy (GTDB): domain Bacteria; phylum Pseudomonadota; class Gammaproteobacteria; order Pseudomonadales; family Azotimanducaceae; genus UBA7451. The sequence continues at coordinate 7,089 of NTKD01000034.1, read as the reverse complement.
TTCACGAAAATCGCGTTCCTTGAATCGTGTATAACCGGCGTCTCGACACATCCGTTCGGCGACTTCAGGGTTGAAACCAAGCGTACCCCTTCTCGACAAAGTGTCGGGCTTCGTCCCGGGTCAGCAGCTGGAGTTTATCTGTGGCTGCATCAAACAATGCCTCAAAACTGGCCATTGTCTATGAGCTTCCTCTCTTCACACCCTTCCTCTCTTCACACCCTTCCTCTCTTCACACCCTTCCGCTATTACCGGGCCAACCGCGACGCGTTGGAGGTTGTCGGATGAAATGCCGCCGCTCGTTCGTCTTCAAACGTTGGCGCCAGTTCGGTGGCGACCTCACCCGCAATACGAGAACCCCGGAGCACCCGTGGGTATTGGGTGTCGTACGAGCAGGCACAGTGCATCACACAGCGATTGTCCCAGACCACGAGGTCACCAACTTCCCAGGCGTGACGATACAAACGTGGGGGTTGGCAGGCTTCTTCCAGTAACGTCGAGAGCAGCGCATCAGACTCAGCAGGATCCATACCTGGGATACCGTACGCATGGCGCCCGGTATAGAGTGACTTCCGCCCTGTTTCCGGATGGGTTTTGATGACGTGTCGCAGCGGTGCACCCTTGTCATGAAACCCATACAGATGATCGGTGTTGTGCTGGTAACCGGCTTTCTCCTGAGAGTAATACAGCGAGTGATAGGCCGACAGAGGTTCCAGCTTTTCCTTCAAAGTATCGTCCAGCTCATCATAGGCCGCCCGCATATCGGCGAAGCCGGTCTCCCCACCCTCAGGTGGCACCACCAGTGCAGACAACATCGCCGCCTTGGACGCCAGCGGCATATAGGTACTGTCTGTGTGCCAGCCCTCGTTACCACGCAACAGTTTGTAGCCTTCTTCATCGGGACGGACCACGCTGCCATCCGCTTTCTGATTGGAGATCGGCGCTACGCCCTTTTTCTGTCTGGGCCCGAGTTTCTCAATGGCCCCAAAGTGCAGGGCAAACTCACCTTGCTCGTCGTCGCTCAGATGTTGTCCCGGAAACACAAGTACCCCGTACTCCAGGAACGCAGTGTGGATCTCGCCCCATGTCGGGTCATCCAGTTGCTTCAGGGACACGTCCGTGACAACGGCGCCCAGCGTCGCATCAATCAGTGTAATCGTGACAGACATATCAATCAGCCCCCCGCTGATCCGTTTGTGTCAACATTGTGCGCCGTGGTTGCCAGCATGCCAAGTCACCCTCTCTACTCGCGTACGTTAGAAACCTGGCCTTTATTTTTGGTTAGCCGCTCTCGTTGTCGCGATTCTGACGAGCGTCATACGCCTCACCATAACCCTCAAACTCGTTCAGGGTCTCAATTGCGGTACCAAGAGGTGGGCCAACAACCTCCCGGACTTCCTCGGGTGTTGGAAACCCTCGACCTGCTTCAAGTTATTCCTGGATGTACTGCCTCATCTTCGGCCGAATGGCGTCACGGCGTTGTCGTTCCTCCTGCTCATTCTGACCTTCAAAGACAAACACGTTGCCCCAGTCATCGGTGATAGGGACATCGGGAAACTCGCAGGGTGGCGCAATCCGCACCTTGACCGAACCGGGACGGTTCGCATTCCACTCATCCACCAGCGCATCCAGATGCCTGACACTCGGATGGATCGAAGACGGGCCATGGCTCACTCGCGGGTCATCGCTGATGAAAAAAGACACACCGTCTCGCGACAATGAAGCAATCGTTGGTTGTCCTGGTGATTCCCGCCAGTCCCAGTCCAGGTTGAACCCAAGCCAGCCCACGTATTGGCGAGCCGCGGCCTCGCAGTCACCAACCTTGAACGACGGTCTCAGCGGTTGCAGTACCGGCGTTCGCGATTCAACGTAGGCTTTCATTTACGGCCAGCCTGAGTAGCCATAGTCCCGCGCCAGGGCGAGCTGAACATCAAGCAATGTGACCGAAAGCTGAATTTTCTTTTCGGTCGACTCTGTATGTTTCTCGACGAGTCGCAGCAGTGCGAATTCGTCCGCGGCTCCTGTTTTCACAGCGCTCAGGATGCGCTTTGCCTCATGTTTGAGCTTGGGCTTATCGGGAAGTGATCGTGTCACGTGACCTCCTTTCTTGATTCCGCCGCCTGCTGAATCGGACTGAAAGAAGGTTGATGTCTTTAGCAAGATGCCAAGTGAAGGTGGACTAAAGTCCTTTCCGCAGGCGAGGATGCGTCCTTCGAGCGCACGTTGCTCTTCCGCCGCCTGACAGGGCCTGTCAAGGCGTTATCATGGCCCCGGCCAGTTATCAATATTGATCCCTTGCGCTGTGATTACCGTCGGCCAGTCGCTGTTGGCAAGCCCCACCGCCACCAGCAGATCACGCCAGTCAGTCTCAGCTTCTGCGATCGCATGATGGAGTTCCTCGATGCCATCTATCTGAAATAGAATGGCGACCACAATACACGCGTGGAGGCGTGGCGACGTTACCAACGGCAATTCAAGCGCCTCCAAGCGTCCAACAACGCCGGACGCTGCTCCAAACCGGTGATTGATCTCAATCTGAGACTGACCTGGGCAAATCGATCATCGGGCTACCCAAAAAAGGCACTCCGGAGATGTTAGCCGATACATAATCTGTAGATCGACGAAACCGCGTCCCTTTATTTCGTCGACACTGTCCCGTGAAGTCCTGTTGATCAGCTCAAGGCGAAATTTGTCCATCGGCCGCTCTACCCATTCGCTGCAACAGATAAAGTGTTGCAGAATGAACCTTTTCAGAATTCCGAATCACAGTAACCATGTCCGACCAAGAGTAAATGCAGTGAAAATCCGACTTCTTTTGATGCTGATCTGTGGTGCCATCACGCTGCCTGCACAACCCGCACTCGCGGGGCAGGTGGACGGGGTCCAGGGAACCTATGCGATCGCCATGCACGGCGCCGTCAAGTATGACGCCAATTTCAAACACTTTGACTACGTCAATCCAGAGGCGCCCAGCGGTGGGACGCTACGGACCCATCGCATCGGCACCTTTGATTCGTTCAATAGCTTTATCGCCAAAGGTTCACCGGCAGCTGACGTGGGGAGCATCTATAACTCCCTCTGTACGCAAGCAGCCGACGAAGCGTTCACCATGTACGGCGAAATGGCTGAGGAGATCTACATGCCGGAGGATCGATCCTGGGTGGCATTCAAGTTGCACACCTCGGCTCGTTGGCACGACGGCAAACCGGTGACCGTGAGTGATGTCATCTGGACGTTCAACAAACTTTTGGCAGAAGGGGCGCCCTTCTTTCGCTTTTATTACAGCAACATCAGCGAAGCAATTGACATGGGCGACAACATCGTACGGTTCAATTTCAAACCGGGTGAGAATCGTGAGCTACCGTTGATCGTCTGTCAGCTGCCCGTGTTGCCGGAACACTACTGGGCATCGCGAGAATTCAACAAGACCACCCTGGAGCCACCACTTGGTTCAGGACCCTACCGTGTGAAGTCCTTTGAAGCCGGTCGTTCCATCACCATGGAAAGTGTCGACAACTACTGGGGTAAAAACACGCCAACACAGAAGGGCTTCAACAATATCGACGAAATTCGATCCGACTACTATCGCGACAATGACATTGCACTTGAGGCCTTCAAGGCGGGTGAATATGACTTCCGACACGAATCGGCGTCCAAGGATTGGGCTACCGGTTACGACATCCCAGCGGTCCGCGATGGCGACATGATCAAACGCCGTTTCGAGAATAGCCGTCCAACAGGCTTGCAGGGGTTTGTCTTCAATACACGTCGCGATCTGTTCAAAGATATCAAGGTGAGGAAAGCACTGGCCTATGCGTTCGATTTCGAGTGGTCGAATCAAAACCTGTTCTATGGGCAGTACGAACGATCGGCCAGCTATTTCTCGAACTCGGAACTGGCAGCAACAGGTCTCCCTTCTGCAGACGAATTGAAATACCTGACACCAATCAAAGCGCAGATCCCTGCCGAGGTGTTCACAGGTACCTATAAGCCCCCCACTGGTGGCGGTCCCAGGGCCATGCGCATGAACTACCGCACCGCCGCGAGGTTGCTGAAGGAAGCCGGTTGGGTTGTGGAGTCCGGAAAACTGGTCAACGAGGAGACAGGTACACCTTTTGCCTTCGAGATGATGCTGAGCACGCCAACCTGGGAGCGCATTGTTCTCCCGTTTGGGAAGAACCTGGAGAAGCTTGGCATAGAGATGTCAGTACGAACGGTGGACACCTCCCAGTACCGACGTCGACTGGACACCTACGACTTTGACGTCATCGTCAACACGTTCAGGCAGTCGCAGTCACCGGGAAATGAACAGCGCAATTTCTGGAGTTCGAAAAGTGCGACGCTTGAGGGCGCGGGAAACTACATCGGCATCAGTGATCCTGCGATCGATACGTTGATCGAACACGTGATTGCAGCACCGAATCGAAATGAACTGATCGCGTCGACCAAGGCACTGGATCGTGTGCTGCAGTGGGGCCACTGGGTGATACCACATTGGCACGTGTCCTATGATCGCGTCGCCTACTGGGACAAGTTCGGTATCCCCGAAGTCACACCACCGCAGGGCTACCAACGAGCCGCCTGGTGGATCGATAGTGACAAAGCAGTAAAACTCAAGGGCAAGCTGAAGTCGGAAGAATAGACTCGCGATGCCTGCTTACTCCCCCAAGGCCTGTCGATGTCAGCCTATTTAGCGAGACGTCTCCTGCTCGTAGTGCCGACGCTGTTCGGCATCATGATCATCAACTTTATCGTCGTACAGTTTGTGCCGGGTGGTCCGGTCGAGCAGATGATCGCCACGCTGTCGGGCGAGGCCGTCTCCGCGACCGCAAGGATTGATGGCGATGCGGGCAGCGAGGTCTCATCCTCGCCATCCCCATCAGATACCTCATCCCGGTATCGAGGCGCACAAGGACTACCCCTCGATCTGATCGAGGATCTTGAACGCCAGTTTGGCCTCGACAAACCCGCCCATGAGCGCTTCCTCCTGATGATGGGCAACTATCTGCAATTCGACTTTGGGGATAGCTACTTCCAGGACCGATCTGTGGGTCAGCTGATCCTCGACAAGATGCCCGTGTCGATCTCACTCGGACTGTGGACAACCCTGCTGGTCTACCTGATTTCAATTCCGCTGGGCGTGGCCAAGGCGGTGCGTGACGGCTCCCGGTTTGATGTCTGGACCTCCGGCGTCGTGGTGTTCGGCAACGCGGTCCCGGGGTTTCTGTTCGCCATTCTGTTGATCATCCTCCTCGCCGGCGGACGTTACCTTGACTGGTTTCCGCTTCGCGGTCTGGTGTCTTCCGGCTGGGGGGATCTGCCGTGGTATGAACAGGTCGCGGACTACTTCTGGCACCTAACGCTACCGATTCTCAGCATGGTGATCGGTGGATTTGCCAGCCTGACCATGCTGACCAAAAACTCATTCATCGAGGAGATCAACAAGCAGTATGTGGTCACGGCAAGAGCCAAAGGTCTGACCGAACGGCGCACACTCTATGGGCACGTGTTCAGGAACGCGATGCTGATCGTCATTGCGGGGTTCCCGTCGGCGTTTGTCGGTGTCCTCTTCACCGGCGCTTTGCTGACCGAGGTCATCTTCTCCCTGGACGGGCTGGGGTTACTGGGATTTGAAGCCGCGCTCACACGCGACTACCCGGTCATGTTTGGCACGCTGTTCATGTTTACACTGCTCGGGCTGATACTCGGCATCATTGGTGATCTGATGTATCACCTGGTCGATCCGCGGATTGATTTCGAGACGAGGGATACCTGATGTCCCTTGCTGTTGAAGAGCAAACCAAGGCCACAGAAACGGACTCCCGAGTCAGTGAATCGGGGCGCTGGCTGAGTGGGCGCATCACCCCCATCAACGAACGGCGCCTCGCCAACTTTCGGAGTAACCGGCGCGGCGTCTGGTCACTACGCATCTTCCTGGTGCTGTTCGTACTGAGCCTGTTCGCAGAATTGATTGCCAACGATCGTCCCTTGATGGTGGGTTATAACGGCGAGTTCTATTTTCCCTTCGCCGTCATCTACCCGGAAACAACCTTCAACGGTGAATTTGAAACAGAGGCAGACTACCGCGATGAGTTTGTGGTCGAGTTGATTGAGGAAGGTGACGGCTGGATGTTATGGCCACCCGTCCGGTTCAGCCACGACACGATCAACTATGAACTCGAGGTTCCCGCGCCGGCTCCACCCAGCGCTGACAACTGGCTCGGTACTGATGACCAGGGTCGTGATGTTCTGGCGAGGCTCATCTACGCTTTCCGGATTTCGGTCCTTTTCGGACTCGTGCTCACCGCGCTCTCTGCCGCGGTCGGTATTGCCGTGGGTGCACTACAAGGGTTCTATGGCGGCCTGACAGATCTGTTAGGGCAACGTTTTATCGAGATCTGGGCAGGAATGCCGATCCTGTACCTGCTCATCATCGTCGCCAGTGTCATCACACCCAATTTCTGGTGGCTGCTCGGGCTGATGCTGCTGTTCTCATGGATGGGATTCGTCGGCGTTGTGCGCGCGGAGTTCCTGCGAGCTCGTAACCTCGATTTTGTGACCGCCGCTCGCGCCCTGGGTCTGCCTGACCGGTCCCTCATCTGGCGTCACGTATTGCCAAATGCCATGGTCGCCACCATCACCTTTATGCCGTTTACGTTGTCAGGTTCAGTCACGACGCTGACGGCACTTGATTTCCTGGGGTTTGGATTGCCCCCCGGTTCTCCTTCCCTTGGGGAACTGTTGAATCAGGGTAAGTCGAATCTTCAGGCGCCGTGGCTCGGCGTGTCAGGCTTTGTGGTCATCGCGCTGATGTTGAGTCTAATGGTGTTTATTGGCGAGGCGGTGCGTGATGCGCTGGATCCAAGGAAGGTGTACCAGGCGGTTTAGACCACACTCTTTCTGGGTAAGCTGGAGGTCACACATCCATCAAACGATTGCGCCATGGTTGTGTCGGTCGACGTCCAGGGTCGTCGTTCATGCGAACCAGTTGAGTCGTATCCACATTCAGCGTGATGGTCCCGCCAAGTCGCTTGCTTGCGGTCGTAAGCGCATGCACTTCCGCGCCCTTCCTCGTCAGATCGCAATAGTCGC
>NTKD01000033.1 GCA_002457275.1 OM182 bacterium MED-G24 | reverse complement strand
GCCGCACCAGTGCCACCATCGTCGCTGTCGAGAGTAATAAAGTCAGGTGCAGAGCTGATGCCACGTCGATGGATTTCCCGGGAGAGGTCGTCGAGGAACCCGCAGGCACCTAGCACCATCTTGAATCCCACCGCTTTCCCGTGACATTGCGAAAATGCTGCAGCATGTCCAGTAGATCACTGACACTCTCGATATCAGGATGACAATTCGGGCTGATGGAATCTTCACCTGCCGCAATGCCTCGAATGTCCGCTACTTCCTGGGTCACCTTGCCACCTGGCAACATTCCACCTTTCCCTGGCTTCGCGCCCTGAGACATCCTCACCTGAGGCAGCGCCGCCAGTGATGCGAGCTTGTCGTCAGATAACGCACCGTTGGCATCTCTGACACCGTATTTCGCTGTACTAATCTGAACGACAAGATCTGCGTCGGTCTCAAGATGGTGCGGTGATACGCCTCCTTCACCTGTATTGATCCAACATCCCTCCATTCGGGCGCCATGAGCCAACGCGAGAATAGCTCATCTGGAAATCGCCCCGTAGCTCATTCCGGATATGTTGAAAATGGACGCCATTGTGTACGGCTGCTCACAATAGGGACCAATCGTCAGCGCTTCAGGTGGTGAGGACTCTTCCTCGAGTGTGGAAAAGGATAATTGACAAACAACACGGCGACCGTCTCAGACATGGAACGTATCGACCCGAACGGGATGGTACTGTCCACGTTCTTCGCCGAACGGTAGACCCAAGAGCATTGTGCCCGGTTGAATGGGAGCTCTTCACGATCCATCGCGAGGAAATACTGGCGCTGAAACTCACCCACGGTCTCGAACACATAGCGAAACCGACCGATGCGCGGGTAATTCCGCCGTATCTCATGTGATGTCTGACTCACATCGATCGCATACACCACCGCAATCACGACAATCGCAGTCAGAAGCGCGAGCGCAATGATCAGTACCATCAGATCCTAGAACCAGTTCAACACACCGAATTCATCCATCGTCGCCTCTCACGGGTTCGGTCCCGTCCGTCGACTGCATACCAGACCTTGTCCTGTTGACAGCTGAAGATCTCATTCTGACAGGTTCTGGCCCTTAGACCAGCCCTGTCCCCGGGCTGACTATCCAACCTAACGATCCGTCAATGGATGTATCGGATAGACCGGTGCTGACTTGGGCGCTCAGGATCCATACCAGAACACGTCCGCAGCCGCGCCTTCACGTTAGCGTTTATCGGTCTTCTGGCTCAGTCCGCCCGACAACGTCCCCGCCAGACAGCTCTGCTGCTATCCGGAAGTCCTGGAACTGCAATTCGTGCAGCGTGTAATAGATGCCCTTCTGATCCAACAGATCCTGATGCGTCCCATATTCACGGACTTCACCGTGGTGAAGCACGAGCACCCGATCACAGTCCTGAATCGTCTGAAGTCTGTGTGCAATAACAACCGAGGTGCGGTCCTGCATGATGCGCCGAAGTGCTTCCTGAATGATGAGTTCAGTACCCGTATCGATATTGGCCGTAGCCTCATCAAGGACCAGGATTTCAGGATCAAAGGCGAGAACACGAGCGAAGGCCAGCAATTGCCTCTGACCTTGCGAGAGGTTCTGGCCCCGTTCTGAAAGGATGGTGTCATAACCTTCCGGCAGGTTTTCAATATAGCGGTGCGCATTGACAGTTCTTGCAGCTTCAATGGCACGCTCACGACTGATCGTCGGGTTATTAAGCGTGATGTTGTCGATGACCGTGCCTGAGAAGATATGAAAGTCCTGCAGGACAATCCCGATGCATGCCCTCAGATCGGCGGAAGCAATACGATTGACGTCGACACCATCCAGGAAAACCATGCCATCGTCAAAGTCGTAAAAACGTGCAAGCAATCTGATCAGGGTGCTCTTGCCGGAACCGGTCGGTCCCACCACCGCCAGCTTCTCCCCGGCTGTCACCTTGAAGGAGACATCCTTCAAAACAGGCTCATCGTCGTAGTACCCGAAGTTCACATGCCGAAACTCAAGCTCACCATGCACACCCTCTGGCAGTGGAATCGGATGCTCCGGTTCCTTTGTACTTTCATCCCAGTCGATCGCTTGGAATATTCGCTCTCCCGACGCCATGGCGCGAAACAGCGTGTTGAACTGTCCGCTGACAGCAACCACCGGGCTGATCATCATGTTGATCAACTGTATAAACAACACCATCGAGCCCAGTGTTATCTCCTCGGCCATCACCTGCCCGCCACCTACCCAGATCAATGCCGCGATTGCCACGCTGGCCAAGTTCATATTAAAGGCGTTGTACACCACCTCGATATTGGCAGCGCGAAACTGCCATTTCCTGTTCTGTTTGTTGCGCTCGCCATAATGCTCATCGTTCAGATCCTCGCGACCGGAAAGCTGAACCACCTCCATACCGACCAGTGATTCCTGCATGTACTGGTTCATGTTGGAGACAGAGTTGCGCATGTTTCGATAGGTATCGCCTACGATACGACGGTACAGATACACAACCACCGAGACGATGGGGATGATCACCAGCATCACCATCGTGAGCTCCGGGTCGATGGAGTACATCAGGAACAGCGCGAGGAAAAACGGTACGAACTCTCCTGCCAGTTGACCGAACCCTGTCAGCAGTTCTACCAGGTTACTGATGTCGTTGGTCAGACGTGTCATGACTCGTCCTACAGAAACGTGATCGTAAAAAGATGCTGGTTTGGTCTCCAGCTTCCTGAACAGATCGATACGGAGATCCCTGAGCGCCTGCAATGTCGACTGAGAAAGTGTCAACCTGTGAACGTACATACAGATCGCAGATCCAAGCACCAGGGCCGCATAACAGACAACCGCGGCCATCAACATGGACAGTCCACTTCCATCCGACACGCCCGTGACCAGGGCTCCCATACCATAGTCAGCCGCATCTTCGGACATCGACGTTGGTAACAGAATCCGGTCGATCACGACCCGCCCAACCAAGACGGGCACCAGGACCGACACTGCGGCCGAAATCAGAATGAAAACAACACTGACGAGCAACGTGACTCTGTAGGGCTTCATCCAACCGAGCAGTCTGATGAACATCTTGAAATTGAGCGCACTGTGGGTCAGCTGTGCGTCGAACGCCGAATAGTCCTTTTGTGCTTTACTGGTATCAATCGCGTCGTTCATGACGTGACCTTGCCATCAACATTAATTTCCAGCGCGGCGAGCAAGCCCGCTTTGCGTTCGCGATCCTGATCCTGGTTGCTCTGTATTGACTCAAGATTCGAGTAATAGCCTTCCTGCGCCATCAACTCTTCGTGCGTTCCGCTCTCGACAATGGCACCGGATTCCAGCACAAAGATGCGATCCGCGTGACGTGCCGTTGAGACGCGATGTGAGATCAGTATTGTCGTCAGGCCCTGACGGACCTCCTTCAGACGATGCAGAATCGCTTCTTCAGTACGCGTATCCACCGAGGCAAAACAATCGTCCATCGCCAGGATACGGGCTTGCCTGATCAGTCCGCGTGCCAGTGTCGACCTTTGTTTCTGACCGCCGGACAGCGTGATACCCCGTTCTCCGACAACGGTGTCCATCTGAGCGGGGAACGATTCGATAGTCTCCAGCAGCTCTGCGAGACGCGCCGCGTCACGAATGGGCGGCATGTCCCTCTCCGGCTCGTCATATGTAATGTTGTCGTGGATCGAGATCGAAAAAAGAAAAGGATCCTGGGGAATCAAAGTAACCTGGGAACGCAATTGCTCAATCGGATAGTCGCGAATGTCCACGCCATCAATGCACACTGCATCAGGCGCCGGATCAATCATCCGCACCAGTGATTTGAGAAGTGTCGATTTGCCACTGCCGACACTGCCAAGAAATGCAACCGTTTCACCCGCCGGTATCGTGATGCTGATGTCGGTCAGCGCATCCCGATCTGAATTCGGGAACCGATAGCTGAATTGCTGAAAACGGATGTCCCCCTCAATCGTCTGTGGGACCGCTGCCCCTGATTGGTTGCGGATCTCCGGTTCGTAATCCAGAACTTCAAAGAGCCGTTCAGTCGCCGCGGCCGCAGACGTGAACTGAGATAGCCAGCCACCAATACTGCTGACGGGGCCAGTCACCATGACCATATAAGAGAAAAAGGCCATGAAGGTGCCTATGGTGATCTCCCCCGCTAGAACCTGACTACCGCCATATCCCAGAATCATCAATGTAGAGAACACCGATATAAAAGGCATCACCAGGTTCATGCGGGCACGATATCGTGTGGCCCGGTAGACCATGCTGGCGTAACGGGTACTGACCTCCTCAAAGCGTGAAATCTCGCGTTGTTCCTGCGCCATCGCCTGGACGGTACGAATGCCGTTCAGATTTTCCTGCGTAAAACTCGTGACATCATCCATCGCTTGCCGCTGTTCGCGGACAATGGGAAACAAACGTCGCGACATATAGACGCCGGTGATCGCCACCAGTGGTGTCGGAACCAGGACCGCAAGGGTCAGCGAAGGTGAAAGCCACGTCATGAACGAGAGGCCCATCACAATCGAAAAAACGAACGTCACCACCTGGATCCAGCCATAGGCGACCACACCCCGCACCATGCCGACATCCCCAGAGGAACGCGACATCAGATCTCCTGTACTGAACTGGTTGAAGAAGATGGGACCCATCTTCTGAATATGTCGAAACAGACGTTTCTTCAGGTCGTATGCGATAACAATGCCGACGCGCCGCACAAGCCGGCTGGTGAACATGCTGAGAAAGAAGCGCACCCCCACGACTGAAAGGATGCCAACAACCGGCCAAAACAGGTTGGGTTCACGAATCTCGAGCGAGTCAATGGCCGTTTTCATGAACAGCGGTACCATCGCCTCCAGAAAACGGGTAGTCAGCATCCCAACGAGAACAACGATCAGCCAGGGCAAATGCCGTCTAACGTAAGGCAGCAGGCGCTTCAGATGTCCGAGGTGGCGAAAAGACGGACGTGCACGGACCAGACGGTTTCGCCTGAGCACCGGTTCTGTGTACTGTCCGAATTTCGCCATGATTCAGCGGATACCGTCTACCTTCTTTCCCCAACCCAGTAAGTCAATCCGTTCCTTCAGCGACAAAACCATGATGGCCTCCGACGAACGGTGGCCAGCTCAACAGGGTCAAAGAGGAAACCGGGCTCTCTTGGGATCCGCGTGTCTGGCTATGTCCCCCGCCAGGACACATCGAACCCCCGTACTCACTTCATTAAACGATTTCTCACCACCTCAATGCAATTGGGTCATCAACGTCTCACTCGCGGGAACTCTTCCAGCCATCGACACTCGGCGGAACCCATGGGCAGGACGCTCCGACATGATACCCGGGCTAAAGCAGATTCAGGAGATGCAGATATGATCTAGACAAGGAATCCAGTAATCAGACTGCCGAAACATGGGAAACACCATTTCGAGCGCAGTTCATAAGAATAAGGTGCACTCAAAGGAGTATGAGTAACCCTGAAGAAATCAAGACGATCGCACTCAGTATTGGCGTCTTTGGCGCGTTTTCTGACCGAATTGCCAAAACGATGCTGGAACCGTTCTGGATTCATGCATTGACCTCGGCAATAACGGTGCGTGCCATTGGTGACCGGGACCAGGAGAGTTCTGTTGAGAAGGTCTACTTTGGTGCGCTGCTACATGATATCGGCAAGCTGGTTCTCACAATGATTGTGGGCGAGGAATACATCGATGCCCTCTCCGCATGCAAGGACGCCAATGACCTCGCCACGTTGCGGGTCGAGAAAGACTCCTTCGGAGTACATCATGCCCAGCTCGGCAAGTGGCTCTCCGATCGCTGGCACTTTCCCAACGAGCTCATTGAGGTCATCGCGTTTCATCACCAACCCCATCGGCACACACTGCTGAGGCCGCGTTCTGTCGCGACCGTTTTCGTCAGTGATTTCATCGCCCACAATCTTCACGAGAAAGAAATCATGGTGCCTGACGACGATCCTCGCTTTGCCGGTTCACTTGCGACCCTCGGGATCCAGGCGTCCGACATCGACGGCATCAGGAATCGAGCGATTCGACAGGAAGAGAAGATCAACGAGGCTTTCGAGCTCGTCGCTTAGAGGTCCACCGTTGACGCAGATTTCAATGTCCGGAAACACCGACACTCATCTTCAGGAAACGAGCCGGAGCTATGAGCTCCGAATTCGTGATCTCTCGCTGATGCGCCGACTTGGCGAAGCCATCACCCTGAAGATGAATACCGACGAAGCCATGGAGTTCATTCTCGAAATCATGGTGGACGAGCTGGACATCTCCAACGATTCCATCATGTTGCTAGAAGAGGACACGCAAGACTTTGTGCTTCAGTGTGCGCGAAATCCTTTTGGAAATACACCAAGGAGTGACGCAAGGATCACCTTCAAGGTAGGTCACGGAATCGCGGGGCAAGTCATCTCATCCCGCGAACCCATCTTGGTTGCTGATGCGGAAAAGGAATGGACGTTTCTGAAAACAAATACCCAGTCCGTCTGTATCCGCTCCCTCATCTACCTGCCACTACTAATTCGTGACCATGCGGTCGGTGTCAGCAACCTCAGTCACACTGAACCGAACGCAATACCGGAGTTTGATCTTCCGGGTCTTACGATCATGGCAAACCAGATCGCCATGCTGATCGACAACCTGCAGCACTAAGCGGGAATCAGGAATCTGAACGTGATACTGGAAGAGCGGGTCCAAGAAAGAACGCGTCACCTGAAGGTTGCAAACGCAGAGCTTCACCGCACTCGGTCAACGCTGATTCAGTCAGAACGCCTTTCCGCACTGGGACAGATGGCCTCCGGGGTTACCCACGATTTTAACAACACCCTTGCTGGCATCATGGGGAACACACAACTGATGCTGCAACACGTCAAGGACGAAGACTCCAGACAGAGACTACGTGCTGTAGAACTTGCAGCAAGGGACGGAGCAGTCAACGTGAAACGAATCCAGGAATTCAATCGTATCAACAAGACCGATGAGATGGCTCCGACCGACATCAACGATATCATCGCAGCCACACTGGAAGTGACCAGTCCTCTGAGGAAAGACCTCCCACAGAGGGAAGGTCGAACCATCACAGCAACACCACGATATGGCGACATTCCACCGATCATGGGCGATCCCGCGGACCTCCGTGAGGTGTTGACCAATATCGTTCTGAATGCGGTAGACGCAATGCCCGAAGGCGGAGACATCACCATCTCTTCGTGGTGCACGGATGAGCGTGTATTTCTCGGGATCACCGATCCCGGCGTTGGCATTCCATCTGCCGTACTGGACAAACTGTTTGACCCCTTCTTCAGCACCAAAGGACCCGGGAATTCAGGGCTTGGACTCAGGGTTCCGCCAGATTCCAGATCGTTCAGAAGACCCGGTATTCAGCAGCCAGCGTATCGTCAAAACGATGTTGTTTGAGGAAAGCAATCGTCGCTGAAAGACCGGCGCGGCTGAGCGTGTCCTCACTGTCCTGTGAGCCCAGGGAGCGTGTCAGCATTTCCAGTGCAAGTGCCGGAACATAGCCATTGTCATCCTCAAGGCAGTGAAGCAACAACGCCTCCGTTTCACCCAGAGTCAGATCCGAATTCAACAATGCACAGAGCGCGTTGAAGCGAACCTGATTCTGACCCGTCCACCCTCTTGCGATAACCCGCTGCCATCGATCATTGTCGGTCTTCAGAATGTGCTCGATCGCAGGCAGTGCCGGTCGTACATTGCACCCGATACATGCTATTGCGTCCAGCGCTGCACGGACCACCTGGTGACGCTCGTGATCAAGCAGCACAGCGAGAGCAGGAATGGCAACTGCAGCTACGTCTCCAATCTCACCTAACGCGAACGCCGCGTTGATGCAGATCCATGCATCGTCATGCGTCGTCAGTTCAATAAGTGAATCAATCGCCGCGGGGCCCATCGCTCCAAGACAGTAGGCCTCATCCTGAACAGCAAACGCACCTTCATTCCACCGAGTTTCGTTCGGATCACCCTGCGGAATGAATCGACCTTCCTCGTCTTTGCGATATCGCATCGAGAACTCTCGATCAAGACCCGCATGTTTCAGCAATGATAAGACAACCGTCGGAATCGCCACTTGGCCCGCAGCGGCGACATCATAGATGGCGTCCAGACGGCGGCCCTGCCCGAAGTCGTTGAACAAGGCGACCCTGGAGACGATGTCCTGCGTTGACATCGGCGCGTACGACTGGGGGTTTGCGCTCATCCAGTTCCAGATGTAACGCCAGGCGGATTCATGGCGGTACGGTCCCCTGTGGTTGCCGGGTGCCTCCCACGCCCCCCCACCTACATCCCATGAAGGCGCGGTGGGGTTCCGGGTGCGCATGAACACGAACTTGAACATATATCGGCTCATGTCTGTCATGTTACTGAGCCCTGCATGGCCGATATCAAACGCAATCAGCATGCAAGTTCCGGCCTTGATCTGTTTCGGAACAAACGCATGCGCGTAGTTCTCTTCCTCAAGCCTGACCTGCAGATGGGTTCCGGGGATCACCCTGGTGGGGCCACGCTCCACCGGAGTGTCCTGCGGGAAATACAGAATCATTGCCAATCGGGGAACATGATATCGCGCCCGTGACAAAGGGCTCTGCGAATCCTGGTGCCAGTAACTCGATCCCGACGACCGCGCACCCATGGCAGGGCCATTCTCAGCACCCGAGAGTATCAGTTCCCGATCCTCCGGCGCCAGGGGTTGGCTGGCATGCATGAACCGGTGCGGATGGAGCACGTACTCGTCACCCAGAACGCTGGCGAGCGCTCCTGAAACCACCGGTGAATCCAGCACCGTCTGCAGTTCCGGTATCCGCGGCAACACGTTGTTGCCCATGTTGAACTCTCGATCGTTGTTCCATTCGATCTTCTCGAAAATGCGTTCATTGACAGACGGATCGACGTCGCTTTGAAGCACGACCACCCCATCGCAGATGAAGCGCCTCACCTCATCATCCGTCAGTCGTATCCTGGCATCTTTAGTTTTCATATCGTTTTCAAGTGTGTGATCAGTATCATTCGGAACCATATCGCGGACGGTGACTCAAGGACTCAATGAGCACCTTGTCAGGCACGCGCCATGAACTTCCCGTTGGTGGTATTGACTCTGACCATTTCACCCCGTTCGAGATACTCTGGCACCTGCACGACAAGTCCGCTTGCCAGTGTCGCGGGTTTAGTCCGGGCACTTGCGCTGGCCCCTTTGATACCCGGGCCAGTCTCAGTCACTTCCATCACCACCGACTGCGGAAGTTCAATTGCGACCGCGTTACCCTCAACAATCAGTGCGGTCATTCCTTCCATGTCATCCGTCAGATACGGGATCTGTTCTTCCAACGATGAAAGACTGATCGGGTACTGGGAGTAATCTGCTGCGTTCATAAACACGTAGTGCTCCCCATCGATGTAGGAAAACTGAACAGCGACCTTCTCAAAGTCGATCTCATCGAGGACTGCATCGCCCTTCAGGGATTCATCGCGCTTCTGCCCCGACACGAGATTGGTGAACCGGATCTTATAGAGTGTAGCGGCTCCTCGTGCCGACGGGCTGCGCGTCTCAAGCTGACGTACCACGTGCGGTGTACCATCAACGGCCACCACATCTCCCTTATTGAGTTCACTCGCCCTGGGCACTTTTATGTCTCCCTTGCCAATTTGTTTGCACCAGACAGCCCTTCAGTCGCGTTTCAGTCCCGCTGCTTTATCCGCCATCCGTTGTCGACGGTTCTCTTCACCTCGCTCCCGAAGTGACTCTCTGTTTTCGTCATTCACGGCCATGTAGGTTGATTTCCACTGCTCATCGGTAGACCAGGCATGCCTCGTGGTGTCGACTGCTGGTGATTTTGCGTCAACCAGGAGCGACAACGCAGCATCAAGCGTCTGCGACTGCATGTTGAGGTCCCACGGACGCCCCAGCGGATTGCCCAGAGGCAGGTCATTGTAGACGAACCGTGGCACGCCACAGTGGGTCACGATATCCCACGCCGTGCCAATAACCACCGTCGCGACCCCCGATTCCTCCAGTGCTCTTGCCGTCAAACTGACGGTCTGATGGCAGACCGGTCATATAGGAACGAGGATCACAGCATCAAGTGTATCCTCCCGCGCAAACTGCACAATGGCCGGAGCGTCCTGTTCGATCGTGAGTCGCTGGCTGTATTGGGTGGGTGCAAAATAAAAACGTGGTGATAGCGAACCCAGGCGACCTTCGGTCACGCAAGCCCGCAGGTATTCCAGTGGAAAGTAGGAACGACGATCCGCCATGTGGGTGGTTTCCTTATCCCACGAGAGATCATCGTTCAGGAAATGAGTAGGCGCCTGTTCGACAGGTACCGCTTCTGCCTGCCTCGCCATCATGGGTGTTTCCTGGTCCATGTAGACGGTGGTGACGATGCCAACCCTGGCATCACTGAGCCGCTGTGTGAACGCGGTAAATGGCACATCGTCGTGGTGAGCCCATTCATAGGCGACGTCAAACCCCTGGGCCGCATAGAATTCACGGGTCCGATCCATGTAAGAGATATAGGACACTTCTCTCAGTACCCTCCTTTTGCGGCATCCAACGTCATGCAACCCTACTGTCGCTCCGCATCGAACTGGTCAAGTGTGTCGAAGATCATCTTTAACCGTTCACTGGGTCGCCGGCATGCAAGCACTGCCTGCATCAGGTCGCCCTCGAAACGGAGATGGGAAAATATTTCGAAGGAAGCGTCATAGGGCCACAGGTCGAGCCACTCGCTACTCAGAAAGGTCTTCGCCAAACGGGGCCTGAGGGCACCAAACACGTCAATGAGTTTCTCATTCACTTCTCCCAGCAACCGGCGTTGCTCGGATTCGTCACCGTATGGACGCGCATCAACAATCCGATAAGGCAATACCTGTACTTCGCTGACCGTCTGCATACGTTCTTCGACATGCACCATGACATGGACACGCCCATCGTCTGTGATGTTCACAATCTCACAACGACCCACCGAGTAGACATCGAACGGCAGATACGTGGACTGGTTTGACTGCCACATTTCGTCTGGTGACTGTTCATCGCTCGCTGCACGGAGCAATTTGCGACTATGACTGAGCCCAAGTGCCCGGTCATCGCGAACACAATCATTCACCATCTGAAAATAACGTGGTTCAAAAACGTGAAGTGGCCGAACCATGTTCTGAAACGCGACCATTTCCGGGCGTGGGTACAACGCAACTTCTGTCATAGGATCCGGTCTTCATCGAGTGACATGCTCGCCCCACAGAACGAACGGGGGGTGACGATGTATTCACTATCCACACCCGACCCCTGTAACTTGGCTGACGACTACCCTACGGGGCAGTCTATGGGATGAGCGAACACTGATCAGGGATATTGTACCGGATGCAGAGCACCTAGTGGTGACTGTATCTCAATGTGGCTGAAACAGCCGGGCAACCGGCATACTCCTGCAGAATGAGGACTGGAAACGCGGAGGGTCAGTCGGGTTCTGGTTTTGTCCAGTGCTCAAGGTTCCCCCTGATCCTGCCCAACGCCTGACCATTGAACTGACACGCTCGCGATTCGCTCACACCGAGCATCTGTCCAATTTCCTTGAGGTTCAGTTCTTCCTGGTAGTAAAGCGCCATAAACAGCTGTTCACGTTCAGGCAATCGTGTAATGGCTTCCTTGATCGCATCTTTGAAACCATCAGATTCAGCAACGTATTCAGGATTCTCATCTGGTCCTCCCGGCTCCTGATCATCCTCGTCGAGATACATCAGCTGCCACTCGCAACGTCCCTGACCATGTTGTGGTACCCATGGATACTGATCGATAACACCACAATTTTACTGGCCTGTAGCCTGTCTTGTCGTATTCTTGTCGTAGAGTGGGGCGGTTTATCGTGGTCGTAGCAGCTTCTCAAACTGCTCTTCGGTCAACAAGTCATCATCTGCACGCGCAGTCTGGCACACGAGCCGGGAACCACCAAGCGTGCCACGTATCGCGCCACCTCGTTCCTGCAACAATCGTTGAGCCGCATTTAAGGGCGGTGCTACCGCATCGGTCACTGGTGACAGAGCGCAGATGGCAATTGTGTGGGCAATCACATTCAGGTCATCACAAGTAGGCGATTTGACGAGCCAGAGCGGCCAGTCGGCGAAAAAGACCATGAAATAGCCTCCCCCCATTAGCAGCACTACGCCCCAAACGGTCATAGACCAATCCGTATAGGTCACTAACTTTTGTGCAAAGCTAAGAACTTCAGGTTGTTGAGTGCGGTCTGCAAAGTATTTCCAGATGGCGGTAACCGTAATGTTACCCATGAGCATGACCACACCCGTTATGTGCAGAAATTTTGCGATTTCGTATGCCACAGCGCAGATGACCTTAGTAAAACGGTGCAACTGTAGCGGTTTCACAGTGGTTCAGCGCCAGTCTTCGTCCGGAATCACACTGACAACCGTGACGCCGGGTCCAAGACAATTGAGTGCCAAACAACCGTTGATCTGCACCACCAGCGGTAACCGGTCCAGGAGGCGGCGAAATAAAGAGGGTCGAGCAGAACGTTGCCAGACATTTCCATGTCTGACAGATTCTTAGGCCCGTCGTGCGAGATCCGCGGGGATCGGGCGTAGACTCATCGGTGTCTCCGTTTCGTCAGGATACGGATCATCTTCAGGTTCAGGTGCAATAAAAGACCAATATTGATGGTACATTCATGTTCCACGATCGCTATAGTCAGCGAAACGACTTCAAAGGTGCAGAACACGCGACAACCGTGTCAAATCAGCGTACAAGCGCCGCCAAAGCAACTCGAAAAGCGTTCAGGAATTTACATGGAACAGGAACCACAGCTCCCCCGACGATCATTCCTTCAGCGAGCGTCCATGCTGGCAGTCGCAACCGGCACACTGCTCACCACCCGGGATCTCAAGGCAGCCCGTTCAGATGCTAGCATGTCGATCGATGGCTGGCCCGAAATGGAGTATCGAACGCTGGGCAATACAGGGTTTTCGGGGAGCCGACTGGTGTTCGGTTGCGGTGCAGCACTATCAAGAGGACAGGCCAATCACTTGCTTGAACCCGCATTTGACGCTGGCATGAACGTCTTTGACGTTGGATTTGAAGGCTACTACGCCGATGCCGAAAAGAACCTCGCACCATTCCTGAAAAAACACGGAGATGATGTCTTTCTGATCTCCAAAGCGTTTGCCGGTGATTTCAAGTCGGGCCAATCCATTAATACCTCACAGGCAAAATCTGCGGCCCGATCCTGGTCTATGGCCATGGACCGCAGCCTCGCCGGGCTCGGGGTCGAGCACATGGACGCCTACTACCTGATGGGCGTCAACAATGTCGACCTCATTCGTAGTGAAGAACTGCATGAGGCATTCCTGACTGCAAAAGCTGCGGGAAAGGTCAGCTACTATGGTCTCTCCACCCATGAGAACGCCGAAAACGTAATCCTGGCAGCAGCCCATACCGGCTGGTTCAGCCTTGCGCAGATCGCAATTACCCCGGCGGGCTGGTACGACTGGGGTACCCGCTCGATGGTGGACGATGGTCAATCGATGATGGCCCTGAGGCCGGTCCTTGACGCCGCTCGTGACGCTGGAATCGGGTTGATCGGCATGAAAGCCGGAAGGTTCATCGCCGGGCGTCGGTTCCTGAGCTGGGGCAAACCGGATGCCTTCAATGAGTATTACAACGAGCGACTGCTCGCAGCACCCCTCACCCCTTTCCAACGTAGCTACGCCTATGTGTTGGCGAATGGACTGGATGCTGTGAACGCTGACATGCAGGTCTGGACACACATGCGCGAGAACTTTGCTGCTGCTACATCTGCACAGCGCTATTTTTACTAGGGTTTCGAGCCTTCTTTCGAGCCTTATAAGGTCAAAGTTGCTGACATTGTCTCGTCAGTCGCTATCGCCCACCGAGGTGTCGAGACGAGCATTCCGATAGCGGTCGTCCGCACGATCCAGAATCGCCAGCCGCGATTCGCTATCGGCATCACCCCAACCGCCAATCTCATCCAGCGTACGGTAACAACCGACGCACACATCATCCTCATTCAGCGTACAGACCATGGTACATGGGGTTGGTATGTGTATATCGTTGCCTGACACCAGCAGTCCTTTCAGGTTCAGCGCGCGAACTTATGCAAGTTTGCACCCATTATCAACGTTCTTTCTCACCGGGCGCGGTGATCCTTCGCGCCAGCTTTCAACCTTCGGAAGCTAGATCGCTGCTGCGATCGCCTTGCCGACGGTTTCTGTACCAGCGTTGCCACCCAGATCCGGGGTTGTCGGGCCACCATCCCTGAGACATGATTCAATCGCAGTCATCACTGCCGCCGCAGCATCATCCTCACCCAGATGGGTCAGCATCATCGAGGTTGTCCAAAGTGTTGCCACGGGATTGGCGATCCCCTGTCCCGCAATGTCCGGTGCCGATCCGTGTACCGGCTCGAACATCGATGGGTAGAGCCTTTCCGGATTCAGGTTGGCGGATGGTGCGATCCCGATACTGCCTGCGACCGCCGGTCCCAGGTCCGAAAGAATGTCGCCAAACAGATTGCTGCCAACCACGACATCGAACCAGTCGGGATTGCGCACAAAGTGGGCGGCAAGAATATCAATATGATATTGATCAGTTGTGATGTCGAGATATTCCCGGGCCATCGCTTCAAAACGCTCATCCCAATAGGGCATAGTATGGATGATACCGTTGGATTTTGTTGCTGAGGTCAGGTGTTTCTTTGGCCGAGTCTGAGCAAGATCAAACGCGTACTTCAGTATCCTGTCCGTACCGCGCCGGGTAAACACGGATTCCTGAACAACCGTTTCCTGTTCGGTATCCTCAAAGATGCGTCCACCAATACTGGAGTACTCACCTTCAGTATTCTCACGAACAACCCAGAAGTCGATGTCCTCCTCAGTCCGTCCGGCAAGTGGGGTCGCGACACCAGGCATTAAACGACACGGGCGAAGATTGACGTACTGATCAAATGCCCGCCGGATAGGAATCAACAAACCCCACAAGGACACGTGATCTGGGACTCCCGGAAACCCCACAGCACCGAGGAAGATCGCGTCATATTCGCGTAACTGATCCAGACCATCCTCTGGCATCATTCGGCTGGTCGAATGGTAGGTCTCGCAGCTCCAGTCGAAATGTGTGAACTGCATGTCGAAGTCAAATCGCGTGGCAACTGCATCCAGCATCCGGATGCCTTCCGGGATCACCTCCTTGCCGATACCATCGCCTTCGATGACGGCGATACGATAGCTCATGAAGACGACTTGCCAATGTACGGATTCAGATCCTTGGGTTTGCCGGCAAACAGGTTGGCAGATCCAAGCGTGTCCATCGACTCTGCAATCTCATGGATCTTGCCATCCTTGCCTCGGGCGAAGATCACATACTCCAGTGAGTACGGTTCGTCTGTCCTGCGGAGTTTGGTGGTGTATTGGAAACGCACAGCACTGAGTTCA
This sequence comes from OM182 bacterium MED-G24, assembly GCA_002457275.1. GTDB lineage: Bacteria > Pseudomonadota > Gammaproteobacteria > Pseudomonadales > Azotimanducaceae > UBA7451. Next base: position 5,401 of record NTKD01000033.1, on the reverse strand, counting down.
TCGTTGCCGAGTTCATCCAGGATGTCGATTGTGCATTCCGGGTAATAAAATTTGCCCCAAACCCGCTCATTGAACTGCAGCACTGCGTCAAGGCCCTCGTAGGGTCCCTTGATCGGACCCAATGATTCGGACAGTTTCCACACGATGTCCGGATGGTACATCTTCTTCATCGTCTCAATGTCGCCAAAAGCACGAGCGAGATCGCCTGCCAATGTTGCCATTACGTGTTACTCCTCAACCTACTATCGTGAAATTCCGGCGCACTCTAATGCCACTGCTACTGCTACTGCTACTGCTACTGACCCTGAAACTGCGCATCACGCTTCTCGAGAAACGCCTTAACACCTTCGCGATGGTCCGCGGTTCGGCCTGCCTGATTCTGCAAACGCGCCTCGAGATTCAACTGATCGGCAAAGGAATTATCGAGCGAATCCCAGTACGCCTGACGAATCAATCCGAGCGATCTCGGCCCGTTTGCGAGTCGTTCTGCGAGCGCCAGCGCTTCGGTCATCATGTTCTCATCATCAACAACCCGATTGATGAGCCCCCACTCCAGTGCCTGTTCGGCCGGTAGACGTTCCGCCAGCATCGAGAGTTCCATGGCGCGTCGCCAGCCAATGATACGAGGGAGGTAATAGGAAGCGCCGCCGTCTGGGACCAGACCAATCTTCGCAAACGCCTGCAGAAAATAAGCACTGCGCGACGCAACCACCAGGTCGCCCATGATGGCAAAACTCATCCCGACCCCTGCAGCAACACCGTTGACGGCGGTAACGAGCGGGATGTCCATATGTCTCAGCTTGTTCAGCAATGGGTAATAGTGAGTCTCCAGTACCGAACCCGTGGTCGCGGCTGGCTTCTTTTTGCCATCATCGGGCGACTCATCTCTGCCTTGAAGATTGGCACCTGCGCAGAACGCCCGTCCTGCCCCCGTCAGAAGCATCGCACGCGCATCTCCCGCCAAGACATCATCGACCGATGCTGACAGTTCTGCGACCATGTCACCCGACAGCGCGTTCAGCACCTCAGGTGCATCCAGAATAACAACGGCGACGTTGCCTTCTCTCTCAAGAGTAATATTGCTCATTGGACTCTCCCCCGACGATCTATTAGCGGTTCTCGATGGATTCTCGTTTCGTTTGTTCGTTCCGTTGCAGGATGGACGTCCTATCAGCGCAGGTATCCGCTGGCCAATGTCGCAAACGAGAGATTCTCCGTCCGCTCGAGCCACTTCCGTTGACGTTCTTCGGGCCAGTCGCAGTACACCACGATGGAAATAGGTTCCACAAGGATGCCGTCTGCAAGCTGTTCCATATGGGCCTGAACGTTCGGGGTCTGTCGATGCAGCCGAAACGCATCGACGTCCGTGTACGTTTCCTGCCATCGATAGGTCACCGACACATCGTCCTCAGCGACGCGTGTCTGGATGTGTATTAACATACCGGGTTCGTTCTGTCGGACGATGATGTCGTTGTCGCGGCTGAGTTGCAGATACTCGGATTCCCGGTCGCGATGAACGCGCTCGAAGACCTCTATGAAAAACATAATGGACGCACCAGTGAAACTTGTTCTGCCCTAACGGGCGGCGCAAGGGTAGCAGAGAACAGTGCCGAAAGTGTATCGACAGGTTTACGCGTCAATTAGTTTTCATCGTTGGCTGAAGGCATGTCGCCCGCGTGATAATCAAGGTGATCGATCAGTTTCTCTGCGGCGACCCGACGGATGCCCAGTCGGTCGTCCAGGCGCAGACCAAACTGTTCGGCCAGTTGCTCAAAATCACTCTCGGACAGAGAGATGGAAAGGCGGGGGCGCACAGGTTTCCGGGAGATCGGCAGTCCAAGAATCTGTCGCACACGATCCGACGAATTGATGGACTGCTCCAATGCCTCTCTGCGGATCAGCAGATTGACCTCATCGCCGACATCGAATGCCACCTGCACCGCCTTGACGGCCCGTCGCTCACCATCCCATTTGTCCGATGACATCATGTCTGCCCGCGTTTGATCCGGTCCAGCACGTCCTGGGCAGATTTGGGCGTCGCCGTGATACCTGCTGCAGCCAGCTTTTCGTCGAGGTCGCCCTGCTCTTCCTTTTCGAGGGACTCCGCGGCTCCGATACGATCATAGGTTTCCTGCTGGCGTTTCTTGATACGCTCCAGCGAGTCCTTGGCAGACAAAATACGGGAACTGGTGGAGGCATAGTTGTCGCTGATGGAAGCGCTTGCCTTTTGCACACTTTCGGTGGTTTTGACCATCGACAGCTGACGTTCGTAGTCTGCCAGCTGACGTTCGGTTTTCTTCACCAGCGTCTTCAGCCGCGTGACATGGTCCGTAAACGCGGTCAGGACAGCTTCCTGCTCTTCCAGATCGGACTCCAGCTTGGCGACCTTATCGGCGACCTCCAGGGCGAGCTTTTCATCATTCTGCTCAAGCGCCTTTACCGCATAGGACTCGTGCTGTCTGATTTCCTGCCGCGTGGACTCAACCTGACGAGACGCCTGCATCTGTTTCGCCATGACATCGGTCAGGTCATGCTTGGCTTTGCGGACATAATTATCCGCATCGCGAATTTCCTGTTCGAAGATGCGTGTGCCATTTGAATCGACGATCAGTTCGCCGAGTTCACTAGCACCGCCACGTACCGCAGAAACTATCTTCTTCAATATGCTCATCTTCAGTTCTCCTTCCATCGCCTAATGGATGAATCCGGGCACAGGCCCTTATAAAACATGGCAATCAACACGATTTGCCAAATCGGTTTCTATTTGAGGTATTCCTCAAGTGCCAACAACGCCTCGGCACAATTCTCTGTCAAGGTTATGAACTCATGGCAGATTTCCTCAATACCGGAACCAATCGCGAGGGCTCCGAAAACCACATAACGATCATCAATCTTCGCGAATGATGACAACGGCATCGGTATGTTTAGCGTCAACATCTCCTCCAGCATGTCAGAACGTCGCGATGGATCGAGATCGCTCTCCGCGAAGAGATAGGTGATGCATAGAATCTGGTTGTCAGTAACCGATACGAATACCGGTAGATCCTCAAACTCACTCACAGTCACCTGAAGTAAATCGATCTCACCAGGTATTGGCTGGCAGTCAAACTCGAACCCGTCAAAACTCCCAATGTCGAGAATGCGCTGGGCAAGATCCACGGTCGCCATAATTTTTCTCCATCCAAACAGGGAATCGAAACAATCCCTGCAACACGACATATTATGTCATTGAAACAATTTTATCGCGAAGACATATTATGTCAACTCATTTCCCCGGTCTCATCACCATAAAAGTACCGAACGCCGACAGGATGACCGCCGCCTCGGGCCAGTGGGCTCGAAATCGCCATCGTGCTACTTATAGTGCGTCCCTGGCCGAGATCAACATCGAGAATTTCTACCGGCACATTGCCAGGATTCTAAACATCCTGTAAATCGCATTTCCCAACAAGACCCCGGTCTACGTGGACGATGTCGCAGGCATCGATGACCCAGACGAATACCGTCTGCACAGTCCCACGTAAACTTCTGCCATTTTTGCGCTCATCTGGCTGGCCGATGAAGGATGCCTCCGCTATGTCAGTACCATCAGACAGGACGGTATTGACCAGGCATGTCTCACGCACAAGGCCTTCATGATTCTGACTTAGGCGGCAGACCCGATCTATACCGAACCGTCACCGGACTCGAACGTGGTCAGTATCTCTGGTGGCAACAATCAGCCTCCGCCGTCAGTTGCGGAAGAGCAACGTCTCGTCAAAAACCAGCTTCGGAATGCGCTACGGAGTGGATCTTCCGTTGCGGTCACGCGAGTCGTACGGCATATTCTCACGGGATAGATTCTTACCCACGTCTAGATAGCGCACGGCCCCTGAACGGAGGTTCAACATGGATTTCAACGGACCATTGAATTTTCTCAGTCCTACCCAATCCGCACAGGACGATTTGATACCACCGATTTCAGAAAGAACCAATCGAGCCACACTGATTCAGGATGCGCGCACTCGTCACGGGGTGCTGGACGCAGCCAGTGATCACACTGACCTGTTGACCGACGGCATCGGTTTTCTACTGGTTAACGCGCCTTCTGCTGTGCAGGACTGGACGGACATCAGCGATGTCGCAGACCACTACTACGAGGAATGCAGGAGATTGCTGGCAGCCATTATGCCGGACGCAACTGTCCCTGCCATCAGCAGCCACACCTATCGCAACGAGGAGATCAAAGACCACCACTGGATCGATGGTATTCAGTACGGGCCTTGTGCAACCGGCGTCCACAATGACTACGCCGACTTCATTGAAGATGACGGGACTGTCTCGAGGAAGTTCACCGAAGTCATGGGCATGCCCGCTGACCGACGCGTCATTGGAATCAATATCTGGCGCTCAGTCAGCGAGGAACCACTGGCCCGCTTTCCACTTGCGGTTTGCGATCGAACGTCCATCAGCCGGGATGACCTGGAATACGAGCTCAATCCCAATGCCAAGCCAGGCCCATTCAACGCACACTTCTGCAAACCCAACGACGATCAGCACTGGTACTACTACCCCGAGATGACCCATGACGAGTCACTCATTTTTACGACCTACGATTCGCACCCCTCAGACGATCCTGTTTTTTGCCCTACCCTGCATACGGCCGTACCTATTCCCGGCTCTGAAGGCAGACAGCCTCGCGAGAGTGTGGAAGTACGCTTTTTCGTAACGCTGCCTCTCGCTGGTTAAGCGGATCAGCATAAAACTCGCCACTGATGGAACCCACCCAAATGGGGGTGTCTACTCTGACCCCAAATGTCCCTCGATGCGGTCGGATACTCGATAGAGAACCGCGTCTTCATAGCCCGTCGTCACGCGTCGCAAACCTGCCAGTTTCTGATCAAGCAACAGATCCCCTGTATCCACCAGCAGTGGTCGCTGATCGAGTGTTGCGAGCTTGCGCTTGCTGCCAACGATCTGGATATGTTGCGGTCCGACCGCCTTGATTACCTGGGCACTGAATTGCTGGTTACCCCGGCCAAAAACGTGTCCCTGACCTGCAATGAATGAGACGACAATGGCACACGGTTTCGACTGAAACGACAAGAGTGTCTGTTCCGAAGCATCCAGCGCCAGCACCTCGCCATTCCTGAACACATCGACCCCCAGGAGCGTTCCTTCGAAGCCCAATGCGTGTTTGATGGCCAGCAGCGTCGATCCCGAACCCAGCAGATAGATGACATCCAGCTCAATCGTCTCCGATAGCGATGCGGCAATCTCGATGGCCACAAGTGAATCATCTTCCCGTCCACCCGTTTTGACCTGCTGCACGTAACGCAGATCATCCGGCACAGTCATCACCCCGTAGAACCGTGTCTTCACCTGTCCACTTCGGAAACTGGCCTCGTCGATGTCGCGTACC
>NTKD01000032.1 GCA_002457275.1 OM182 bacterium MED-G24 | reverse complement strand
CCATCGACGCGACTAGCTTTCATCTGGCCAGTCATCAACTTGAACTCGATTGCGTCTGCGACGACTGTAGTCAAGATCAAAAAGCCACCGGAAATCAATGACACCACCTGGTAACACGCTTGACCAGGCAGCGATTGGTCTTTCCTTTCTGTGTGTGATGCACTGCCTTGCACTGCCCGTTATTCTGGTACTTGCGCCCTCGCTGGCTAGTCTTCCGCTCGCCGACGAGCACTTTCACCTCTGGCTTGTCATGCTCGTCGTCCCCACCAGTTCCCTGGCCCTGTTCATGGGTTGCCGCAGACATCGTCGCTGGCACGTCGTGTGCTGGGGCATTACAGGAGTATCGGTCCTGTTGATGACCGCTATCTTCGGACACGCCGTCCTCGGCGAGGTAGGGGAACGGACATTTACAGTGATCGGTGCGGTCCTTGTGGCCATCGGACATGGACTGAACTACAGGCTCTGCCGTCAGATCGACTGCTGCGATTGACCCATCACTGAGACGAAGCAACGTGGTGTCCTTGTCGCACATCCCTACGAATGTCATCACAGGATTTCTTGGTTCCGGGAAATCCACGGTCATTCTCGACCTGCTGAAGCAGAAACCTGACAACGAAAACTGGGCCGTTCTCGTTAATGAATTCGGCGAGATCGGCGTCGACGGGAGTCTGATCGAGCACAGCACAGGGACATCTGGCATCTATATTCGGGAGGTTCCTGGCGGCTGCATGTGCTGTACAAACGGCCTACCGATGCAGATGGCAATGAGCATGTTGCTCGCACGTGCAAAACCAAAGCGCCTGCTGATCGAGCCCACCGGTCTGGGACACCCTGTTGAAGTGCTAAGCGTTCTGTCCTCGCCGTACTATGAAAACGTTCTGGATCTCTGTGCCACAGTAACGCTGGTCGATGCACGCAAGTTAAGTGATGAACGCTACACGTCCCACACTACCTTCAATCAGCAACTGGAAATCGCAGACGTTATTGTTGCCAGTAAGGCTGATCTCTATGGAGAACCTGAATACAGGCAACTTGAACAGTACCTTGAAACGAACGGCGGAATGGATGGCAAAACACTCCAGGTCTCACGGGGTGGGCAGCTACCGCTCTCCTTGCTGACGTCCAAAGCCCAGTCGTTACCCGACCCACGCTCGATGCCAGAACCCACGAGCACACCTACAGATATCGACACCCCACCACTACCTCCGGAAGGGTACATCCGATTATCAAACAGCGGCGACGGATTCTCTTCCCATGGATGGTTATTCGATGCCGGCTATGTTTTCGACAAGCAATCTATCGAATCACTACTGCAGTCGACGGATGCAGAACGCATCAAAGCGGTGGTGATCACAGAGCAGGGTAGTTTTGGTTACAACATCGCGGACAACGAAATGACGGCACTCGCCCTGGAAACGCTGGATGACAGCCGGGTTGAGATCATCGCCAGCGAGTCCTTTGAACCGGACCCCTACGAAATACGGTTGCTTTCCACCCTGTCTGAACGCAGTCCCTGACAAATACCTCCCCGCCCGCAAACCGAAAAAAGGGTTCCTGGGCTATCGATCAACGATCAGATCAGCCAGCAATCCCACTGACACCGCGTATTTATTCGCGCAGTTGTAACTGAGAATCGCGCCGAAATTCCCACCAACTAGGTAGTTGCTATCCCCAGGTTCGGGCACAAGCAGCGCGTACTGACCATCAATCACCGAGCGATCCAGCACTACGCCATCGGCTTCCCATGACTGGAGGGATTTCCTGGTGGAGTGATACCGGTATGCGCGGCAACCGGATCTGGGTTTCGGATCAGGCGTGGCCGTCAGCGCTTCGGGTAACTCGACACGAGATCCCCAACCCTTGCCCGCGCGCCAACCGTTCTTGCTCAGATAGTAGGCGATTGATGCCCATACATCATCCTGGTTGTTCCAGATGTTCTTTTTGCCATCGCCATCAAAGTCCTGCGCATAGTTCAGGAAGCTTGATGGTATGAACTGATTCTGCCCCATCGCACCTGCCCAGCCTCCCACAAAATTCTCAGGCTCGATGTGCCCCTCATCCAGAATCTGAAGTGCAGACATCAATTCTCGGGTGAAAAACCGCGAGCGTCTCGGATCATGAGCCAGCGTTGCAAGCGACCGCACAACCGAGTACTTGCCCTGATAGCGACCGAAACTGGATTCCAGTCCCCAGAAAGCAACCAGGAACTCGGCATCAATCCCGTAGTGCTGCGCAATTTTTTCGAGAGAATCCCGATGTTCCCGGTAGAGCCGTCGCGCGGTGTCTATCCGGGATTTCGACACTCTCGCCGTTAGGTATTCATCAAATGTCTGAGTGAACTCGGGCTGACGGCGATCGAAACCGATCACCCGCTCATCACGGGTCAGGCCGTCCAACGCCCTGACTGTGGACGCACTGAACCCACGCTCCATCGCGTCAGCCCGAATGCCTTCGAGCCATTTCTCAAAGGGCACGGGATTGTCCTCGGCTGCCATGAGCGCACCAGGCTGCATCGCCACGAGGGCGACGAAGAACAAGAACCTTCGAACAGGGATCACTACCGATATCCACCCTTCTACAACATGAGATCAGTATAGCCGATCAGTCTTCAGGAACCCGTCGATTGATAGTGGCGAAGACCCAAAAAGTGAAAAAACAGCAAAGACAGGCTGAGGAACAACATCCCTGTGGTTGGCGCCAGAACCTGGAACAAACGAGATGTTCCCAGGGGATCATCGATGCCCAGAATCGCAACGACGGGAAAGTAGCTGACACAGCCTAACAGAATCACAAAGGTGAAGAATTTACGAAACCAGTCCTCATAGATGGTCAATGGGTACTGGCTCGCTTCAACGCCGCCATAGGTGAGCGTATTCATGATCTCAAGCGACTCAACCGTCCAGAAGGACAACGTCGCCTGAAACACAAACAACGCGGTAAAGAAGCAGACCGTTCCGGACAACGTCAGCAGAATCTGAAGAAGTAGCAGCATATTCAGGCCAATACCGAGACTGTACAGACCGTAGATCAGCACAACGACGCCCTGGAGAAGTCGTCCCATCCTGCGCAGCGCCAATTCATGGACCAACAGCTGCACCACCAGGCTCCTGGGACGGAGCATCAGCCTTTCCAGATCACCCGTGCGCACATACAACGTACCGAACTTGTCAAAACCGGTCGTGATCGCATCGGCAATCGCGAACGCGATGTTGACCATGCCATAAAACACGCAAATCTCAGCGAGGCCCCAACCTTCAGGTCGACCAAACCGGTCAAAAAGCGCCCAGATCACCACCAATTCTGAGAATGAGGTGATCATCTCGCCGATGGTGAACATGATGAATGACACCTTGTACTGCATCTTCGACTTGATGGATGTCAGGACCAGTCGCCAATACATGAGCCATACACCAGGCCCCCGGTAGTCACGCTCAACAATCGCATTGTGGCGGGTCTGCTCGTTCATTCATCAGCCTCCATGGATCACAAGCCGACGGATAGACCGGGACAAAAGGTACTGTCCCATCAGAATAAAAAGCAGTGTAGAGCCACACTGGTGAACAATGTCAGGAAACGCATCCATTACCGGGATGTCGCCGTTGTAGATCCGGTAAGGCACATCCACCAGACCCCGAAACGGTTGCCAGTTCAACACCAGTTGCAGCCAGTCAGAAAACAGGAGTAGGGGTACCAGCATCTCGGATAACGCCATGATCACCGGCGGGAACAGCCGATTGACACCGGCGCCTGACAAGGTCCATACCAGCACGACGTGCATTAGCATGGATACCACACGCCAGTGCCAGTGCAGCCAGCAGTGAGATCAGAAACACACCCAATGTCAGCAGATCGGCCGGTGGTGACAAGATCCACTCCGACAGACCAACAAGCGGCAATACCCAAACGGCAAAGATGATCATCGGCATCGACCGCAGCGCCGTCGTTGCTGTTCTGAGCGTGATCGTACGACAGAACCAGAACCAGTAGAGATCAAGAGGGCGAATGAGTTCGTAGGCCACCCCACCTTCTCGAATCTGGGCCACCAGCTCATGGTCCGTGTTCCAGGGCAACATACCGAGCAACGCCTGCCCCAGCCAGATGTAGGACACCACCTGGGCGAGACTGAGTGGCTGTTCACCTGACGATACGCCGAAGAACGCCGTGATCACCATGATCTTGATCATGCCCCAGAGGATCTGGGTCATCAGATCGGCAAATGCGGCAGACCGATACTGAAGCAACGTCTGGTAACGCGCGCTGGCGATGGCAAAATAAGACCAGAATCTCACAATGACGTCACCGGGATCGCATTGATCTCATAGAGGCGCGTGATCAGCTTTTCGATCGGTGGATTCTCGATCAGGATGTCCGCCACCGGATAGTTGGCCGACAATGTACGGATGATGTCAGCCGTGTTCTGGTGATCCGGATCAAACGCCAGTGCAACCCGGGGGCCATCCTGTTGCACCAAGCGCAGCCCAGGTTCATCAAAACTGATTGGACGATCCAGTTCCAGGCGCACAAGTCGCTCATTGCTGACTTTCCGTCGCAGTTGCGCCAGTGTGCCGTCATTCAGGATACGAACATTGCCAATCAAAATGATGCGATCGCACAGTGCCTCAATATCGTCCATATCGTGGGTCGTCAGGATCACCGTGACCTGACGTTCTTCATTCAGGCGCCTGACGAACTGTCGGACTGCCAGTTTGGATGTACCATCAAGACCAATCGTGGGCTCAGCCAGAAACAATATCGAGGGCCGATGCAGGAGTGCAGCCACCAGATCACAACGCATGCGTTGCCCCAGGCTCAACTGTCGAACCGGCATATCGAACAACGGCTCAATAGCCATAGTGGCCACGAGTTCATCCCTGCTTTCCTCGTACACTGCCGGTGGAACACGGTAGATATCGCGAGCAGGTCGAAGGACTCGATGACAGGCAGGTCCCACCAGAGCTAGGTTCGCTGGCCGAAGACTACACCAATCCTGGAGACGTGCTGACGACGTTCCCGCTAGGGCACCAGCTCATTGATTGTGCACTCACCGGCGGTTGGATTCAGAATCCCGGAGAGAATCTTGATCGTCGTGGACTTGCCTGCACCATTCGGCCCGATATATCCGACCAACTCGCCCTGCGCGATACTGAAATCGATCCCTGACAAGGCGTTCACGGTACGATACTTATGCTCAAAGAAGCCCCGGACTGCGCCAAGGAAGCCGGGGCGGCCTGGAACTGCCGGGTCAGGCCTGACACAACGATCTGAGACATCGTCTGATCTGCCTTTCAATGGGAAGTGCGAGAATCGCGGGGGGCGGACTCTAATCAGCCACCCGGCAAGCGTAAACAAGTAATCGGGTTTTGCTACACTGCGAGCCATGTCGAAGTCAAAAATCGTGAATCAGGGGTGTAGCACCCCCACAAGCACCCCTGAAAGCAACTCAACAAATGGTGCGCCCAACGCGAGTATGCGAAGGCGTCTCGCGGCGTTCTTCTACGATAGCTGGATGCTGGTGGCCATCTGGATCCTCACCACCATGGTTATCATTGCCGCGCGCGACGGTGGCGAAGTCGGTGGCCTGTTGTACCAGCTTGTTCTCTACGTGGAGTGGATGGTCTTCTATGTCTACTTCTGGTGCTTCCGAGGGCAAACGTTGGGGATGCAGGTCTGGAAAATCCGGTGTGTCGATCTGAACGGGAGAACACTCAATATACGCCAGGGCATCACCCGTTTCGTGCTGGCAACGCTCACGCTGATCCCCTTCGGGTTCGGATTCTTCTGGATGCTGTTCCACAAAGAACACATCACCGTCTATGACGACATGTCTCTGTCCAGGATCGTGTACCTCGGGAAGAATCCCTACCTCTCTGAACAGAATACGAAACCGGAGCCTGAAGCAACCTCCTGAAAATCCGGTTATGATCCCGAGGGTTCCGACACCTGGCTCAGGTCCCCTGTATGGTATCTGCGGGAAGTTTGAGCGCCGTTAGCAATCACTGGGAGCGCACATGCAATTTCGTACCTTTACCGGCAATCCGGTCAAATCCCGTACTCACTGCGTCGTGGTGGGTGTTCATGACAAAAACAACCTCAGCTCAAGTGCGGAACGGCTGGACAAAACCAGTCGCGGGTACATCAAAAAAGTCCTGGCACGAGGCGACATGTCGGGCGCTGTCGGTCAAACCCTGCTGTTGCAGGATGTTCGAGGTGTCCAGGCGCCCAGGGTGTTGCTCGTCGGCCTAGGCAAAGCCCGTGACCTGGATACGCCGCGTTTCCTGTCGATTCTGAATAGTGCGTCACAGGCACTCGCCAAAACCCAGACCAAACAGGCGCTGATCTGCCTCCTTGAAATAGACGTCACGGATCGAAGTCTTGCGTGGACCAGTCAACGGCTGGTCGAGCGCTTCCTCGAATCGACCTATCGTTTCACCGAGATGAAAGGGAAGCCGCCCAAGAAGCCGAACAGCCTCACCCGTGTTGATCTGCTCGTATCACCAGACGATACAGAAGACGTCAAGGACTCAATCCGGCTGGGTGAAGCCGTAGCGTCAGGAGTCACAGCCCACAAGAACATCTCCAATCTACCCGGCAACATCTGTACACCAACGTTCATGGCCGATGCAGCGAAAAACCTGGCCAAGGAGTACGCGAGCATCACCACCAAGGTTCTCAGCGAAGCAGACATGACCAAACTCGGCATGGGTGCCTTCATGGCCGTCAGCCAGGGGAGCGACCAACCCGGCAAGATGATCATCATGGAACACCAGGGCAGCGCCAAAGCAGACCGGCCGTTTGTGCTCGTCGGGAAGGGAATCACCTTCGACACCGGCGGTATCAGCCTGAAATCCAACGCAGGCATGGCAGACATGATCTTTGACATGTGTGGTGCAGCCAGCGTTTTGGGTACGATGACCACCATTGCCGAACTCAACCTTCCGATCAACGTGGTGGGCGTGATCGCCGCTGCAGAGAACATGCCTTCCGGAGGCGCAACACGCCCTGGTGATATCGTTACCAGTATGTCGGGACAGACGATTGAGATCCTGAACACAGACGCTGAGGGGCGCCTGGTACTGTGTGATGCACTGACTTACATAGAAAAATACAATCCGGTGACGGTGATCGATATCGCCACCCTGACAGGAGCAGCAATTGTAGCGCTCGGTTCACACGCCTCAGCCCTGTTCAGCAACGACGATGCACTCGCACGGGACATGCTGGATGCGGGTACAGCGACCCATGATCGTGCCTGGCGTCTCCCGATCTGGGAGGACTACCAGACCGCCCTGAACAGCGCACTTGCCGACATGCAGAACGTTGGCGGACGCGAGGCCAGCAGCATTGTTGCGGCCTGTTTTATCGCCCGCTTTACCCGCAAATACCGCTGGGCACACCTGGACATCGCTGCGACATCTTTCAAGTCAGGCGGCGCCAAGGGTGCCACCAGTCGTCCAGTTGGCCTGCTGACCCAGTATCTGATCGATCGCGCCCGTGAGTACGGCGCGTAGTCAGGCGGCGAGGACTGCAGCTACGTGACCAGAGTCGACTTTTATCAAATCGAATCCAGCGAGTCTGCCGTCGCATTTACGTGTCGATTGATCGATAAGATCTATCATCTTGGACATCACATCTACGCACATGTCGACAACTCCGAATCCCTCAGTGAGCTCGATGAACAGCTCTGGTCCTTTAAACCGGAACGGTTCATCCCTCACTGTCGTCTGCACGCCGACGACTCACCGATCCACATCGGTTTTGATGCGTTGAGCGACATTGACACATCGTTACCCTGTGACGATGTCCTCGTTAATCTCTCTGGCACCGTGCCACTCTTCTTTTCGCAGTTCACAAGAGTTGCAGAGGTCGTTCCTCTCGATCAAAATAGCCGGGATGCAGCAAGACAGAAGTACAGGTTCTATAGTGATCGAGGATATCCACTGAAATATCACCGCATGAAAGGCAATACGTAAGCATCAAACAGTGCGAGTGAGGTGGGTACGCAACCCACGAGCAAGTGGACTCTGACAAGAACAACGATGAGTAAAAAAAGGGGAGACGGCATGACCGACAGAACAGGACCAGGCGGGTCAGGTTTTGAAGGCGATGGCGATCGCAGTCCTGAACAGATGCAGCTGCTCTATGACCTAGTATTTGATACTAGCATGCCGTTAAAACCACCTCCGCGCCCTGAAGGCCATTATGTTGACATGGATGACATCGACAGGACGGGCGAGTGGCAATCCGACGATGTTCAATCTGACCTATCGGTTGATCAGATGTCGGATCAATTCGGGGAGATCACAGAAGAAGTACTCGATGAGGAGCTCTTCACGTCGGCGCAACCGGTCGTGCCGATCGCAGAACTGGCTGGAGAGCTCAAGAACATTCTGGCGGATCTCACCCTGGAACACGACGTCAGCATATGACGCCCCCAATGGCGCTGATGACACGCCATTCACACCAGTAAATCCTCATGACTGGGTATTTGAGGTCAGAGTAAAATCGAACACCTGCCTTGCGCCATCGTAGGAGTGCGCGTAATTTTGCACTGACCCTCAATCACTCGATCCAGTCATTCAACCCATTTAGCAAGAATCCGATTCACCCGACCGCACAATGGCCGACAAATACCAGCCACATGACATTGAACAATCCTGGTACCAGCAATGGGAGCAGGCAGGATACTTCGCGCCGTCGGGAAACGGTGATCCATTCACTATCGCCATACCGCCTCCAAACGTCACTGGCACCCTCCACATGGGGCACGCCTTTCAGCATTCGCTGGTTGACGCACTGATACGATATAGACGGATGACCGGTCGCCGTACACTGTGGCAGATGGGTACCGATCATGCCGGTATCTCGACACAACTGGTGGTGCAGGAGCAACTAGCGGCAAAAGGCATCGACCATCAGGAAATCGGACGCGAAAAGTTCGTCGAAGAAGCCTGGCGGTGGAAGGAACAGTCCGGAGGCACCATCACGAAGCAATTGCGCCGCCTGGGCGCATCCCTGCATTGGGAGACCGAACGCTTCACCATGGACGAGGGGCTGTCGCGAGCAGTGCTGGAGGTCTTCGTTCGGCTCTACGAAGAAGGACTGATCTACCGTGGCAAGCGCCTCGTCAACTGGGATCCGGTACTCAAGACCTCACTCTCCGACCTGGAAGTCGAGTCGGAAGAGGAACAGGGTCATCTGTGGCATTTTCGCTACCCGTTGAAAGACGATCCATCGACACACCTCGTGGTGGCGACAACACGTCCGGAAACCATGTTGGGTGATACCGCGGTCGCGGTGCATCCCGATGATGAACGATTCGCACACCTGGTCGGTCAGTCGGTGCTGCTGCCGCTCGCAGATCGTGAGATTCCAATCATCGCGGACGAATACGTGGATCGTGAATTTGGATCCGGATGCGTCAAGATCACGCCTGCTCACGACTTCAACGACATTGAAATCGGTGCACGGCACAACCTGCCGGTGATCAACGTTTTGAACGACGACGGCACCATGAACACAGAAACACCGGGCGCCTATCAGGGTCTGGATCGTTTTGATGCGCGAAAGAAAGTGGTCTCGGATCTGGATGATCTTGGGTTTCTGGAGAAAATCGAGGATCACCGATTACCTGTTCCTCGTGGCGAGAAATCAGGCGCAGTGGTGGAACCACTCATCAGTGATCAGTGGTACGTGAAGATCAAACCCCTGGCGGAACCTGCCATCAAGGCTGTCGAAGATGGGGACATCGAGTTCTTTCCAAAAAACTATGAGAACAACTATTTCGTCTGGATGCGCGATATTCAGGACTGGTGCATCAGCCGTCAGCAATGGTGGGGGCATCAGATCCCAGCCTGGTACGGCCCGGACGGCGAGATCTATGTCGGGCACAGCGAGCAAGAGGTACGGGACAAACACAACCTGGATGCAGGCGTGGAACTCATCCGGGATCAGGACGTCCTCGATACCTGGTTTTCATCCGCGCTATGGACTTTTTCAACACTTGGATGGCCGGATGAGACGGAGGAACTGGACATCTACCATCCAACAGATGTCATGGTCACCGGTCACGACATCATCACGTTCTGGGTCTCCAGAATGATCATGATGACCTTGAAGTTTCGCGGAGAGGTGCCATTCAGCAAAGTCTATGTCACCGGTCTCGTGACGGATGCCGAAGGGCAGAAGATGTCGAAGTCTAAGGGAAACGGCATTGATCCCATCGACATCATCGATGGGATCACTCTCGATGACCTGGTCGAGAAGCGCACTACCGGACTGGTGCAACCGAACATGGCACCCAAAATTGAGAAAGCGACCCGTAAGGAATTTCCCAACGGGATCGAAGCGTACGGCACCGACGCATTGAGATTCACGTTCTGCGCCATCGCCACTCGTTCACGAACGATTCGATTCGACATGAACCGCGTCGCCGGTTATCGAAACTTCTGCAACAAACTGTGGAATGCCGCAGCATTCGTCGGCATCAACACAGATAAATTCGATGCGGTCGACATTGCGGAAGGTGAGAAAAACTTCACAGTGATCGACGAATGGATCGCCGCTGAACTGCAGCGAACGACTGCCGATGTCACGCTCGCCATGGAAACCTCACGTTTCGACCTGGCGGCAAAAGCACTCTATGAGTTCATCTGGGATGAATTCTGCGCCTGGTATATGGAACTCACAAAACCGCTATTGAACAGCGACGAGACAGACGAGGCGACTCAACGAGGAACGCGATACACGCTGCTTCAGACCCTTGAATCCATTCTTCGGCTGACGCATCCATTCATGCCGTACATTACAGAGGAGCTCTGGCAACGACTTCCCAAGGCCATCCGAGGAGGAGGCGAAACCCTGATGCTTCAGGCATTCCCCGAGTCCTCCGGTGAAATCAACGAAACAGCGGTCGCTGACGTTGCGTGGCTGAAGGAAGTCGTCACGGGTGCCAGGAATATTCGGGGCGAGATGGATATCTCCCCCGCCAAACCGATTCCCATTCTTTTCTACCAGGGCAATGACCAGGACCGGACACGCCTGTCGACGCACGAACAACTCATCCGATTCCTCATTCGCCCGGAAAGCCTGGCCTGGCTTGACCCGGACGCGGACGTCCCCGTTGCAGCTGCACAGATCATTGGTGACATGCAGCTACTGGTCCCAATGGCCGGGTTGATGGACAAGGATGCCGAACTGGCTCGCCTCGACAAAGAGATTGATCGCCTGACAAAAGATGTGGGGCGCACCGAAGGCAAGCTGGGTAACGCCAAATTCGTGGACCGTGCACCCGCTGACGTGGTGCAGAAAGAACGAGACAAACTGTCTGAGCTGAACTCGGTGATAGAGAGGCTGAAAGTGCAGCGTGATCGGGTAGCTTCGCTATAAGCCAGACTTCGATCAGAGTGACGTCCCCATCGCACGAGGACACGACGTAACTCAAACCGTCAGCACAATCTTTCCAAAGGATTCGTTGGACGCCATGCGTGCATGCGCACTTTCGGTATCCTGAATCGAATACACAGAATCAATCACCGGTTTGATCTCTCCGGAGGAGATCTTCGGCCATACATGCTGTTCAAGTTGCGACATCACGCTCGCTTTCTCGTCGATTGGTCGCGACCGCAACGTCGAGCCAATCACCCGCGCGCGCTTGCCCATCAGAAGCGCCAGGTTGATCTCGGTTTTCGGCCCTCCCATCAGACCAATCAGAACAAGACGGCCACCGGTACCCAGCAATGCCAGATTGTCCGACAGATATCGCCCGCCAACAGGATCCAGGATCACATCGATACCCTGACCATCGGCAAACTGCCCAGCCGCCTCCAGAAACGAGCCCTCATGCCGATTGTGGCCGCCGCTGGCGCCCAGTTCGATACATCGCTCGATTTTTCCCGCATCACCTGCCGTAACAAAGCAGGTCTGCCCGAATGCCCGGCAGAGCTGAATGCCTGCCGTCCCTACCCCGCTGGCACCCGCATGCAATAGCGCCTTCTCTCCGGCTGCCATACCGGCTTCCATGTAGAGGTTGATCCACGCGGTGGCATAGACTTCCGGGAGGGATGCTGCCTGTTCGTAATCCAGACCCTCAGGCATTGGCAGCACACTGCCAACGGGTACACTGGCCAGTTCCGCATAACCCCCACCAGCGAGCAGCGCACACACCTGATCGCCCTTATCAAATCGGTCAACACCTTCTCCGACTCCAACGACATCACCCGCACATTCCAAACCAAGAACCGGGCTCGCGCCCGGTGGTGGCGGATACCCCCCGGCTCGTTGCAACAAGTCAGCGCGATTGATTGCTGTTGCCTTAACCTCAATCAGAACTTCTCCAGCTCCGAGAGCAGGAGACTCGACCTCAGACCAAGACAAACTCTGATCGTCTGCAAAAACAATGGCTTTCATCACATTCGTTCCGCTAGTACTTGAGACGCACCTTAATGCCCTTGTCCGACAACCACTGCTTCAAACCACTCACGGTGTAATCGCCATAGTGAACCATGGAAGCCACCAGCGCCGCGTCTGCTTTCCCCTCAGTGAGTACGTCATACAGATGTTCGGGCTTGCCCGCGCCACCGGAAGCAATGACAGGAATACCCACCGCCTCTGCCACCATCCGCGTCAGTGTTAGTTCGTAGCCTTCACGGGTTCCATCCGCGTCAATGGAATTGACCACAAGCTCCCCGGCGCCACGCTGCTCACCTTCAATCACCCAGGCAATCGCATCTCGCCCGGTTGCTGTGCGCCCGCCATTGATCACCACCTCATAGCCACTCGGTATGTCATTACTCGCACCCACACGAGCGATATCCACGGATAACACGACGTTTTGAGCACCCAACGCGTGGCTGCACTCGTCGATCAGTCCGGGACGCTGCACCGCGGCACTATTCACATTGATTTTTTCAGCCCCGGCCCACAACAGCTTGTTGGCATCCTCAACAGAACGAATACCACCGCCAACCGAAAATGGAATAAACACCTGCTTCGCTACCGACTCCACAACATCCAGCATGATGTTGCGCTTGTCACTGCTCGCGGTGATGTCATAGAAAACCAGTTCGTCCAGTCCGTCTTCATAATACTCACGGGCTTTTGAGACCGGATCACCGATATCTTTCGTATCGACGAATTTGATGCTTTTGGCCAGATTTCCATCACGTACATCAAGACAGGCAATAATGCGTTTACTCAGCATGGTGGTGTTCCGTCCCAGTCTCCGAAGGCTTCCAGAATACCAAGCCCCAGACGTCCACTCTTCTCCAGGTGAAACTGGGTCGTAAACAGGTTGTTCTGACCCAGCATGGAACAGAAGTCCTCACCGTAGTCAGTCCGACCGTAGATGGTTTCAGGGTCGACCGGTTCAACATAGTAGGAGTGCACGAAATAGAACTCATCACCGCTACTGATGTTCTTCAATACGGGGTGATCACGAACAACATCCACGGAATTCCAACCAATGTGCGGCACTTTCAGCGACGGGTCCGCCAACTGAAAACGTTTGACCTGACCCGCGAGCAAGCCCAGGCAATCCTTGTCACCCTCTTCACTGTGTTCGACCACGATCTGGGAACCGAGACAGATCCCCAACAAAGGTTTGCCCGAGTGGTAAAACTCGGTCAGCGCCGCATCGAGGCCACGATTGTGCAACGTATCAACAGCACTCTCACTCGAACCCACGCCCGGGAATATCACCCGATCGGCACCCCGCACCACGTCCGGGTCCGCGGTGATCTCCGCATCTGTTAAACCCACATGCTCGCAGGCCCGTTGCACACTGCGCACGTTTCCGGCGTCATAGTCGACAATCGCCAGCACCGATCTCTCCGAACAAGAAAAAGGCGCGCATTATAGGGGAGGGTCGCGGGCGAATCATGCAAAAGCACTCGAATCTCCGCTGCCGGACCTCCCGTTCGGGATTGATTGTCTGTTATTATCTGTACCCTATCAATGATACAGGTGTGATTCATGACCCATCACTACTCCACACAGCGAGTTCACCATGCCTAGTAAAGATTTCAAGCTGACTATTGATTCAGGCAGTGCAACACCTGTCTTTCAGCAACTGGTTGATCAGATCCACTTTGCGATCAACACCGGTGAGCTCACACACGGTGACCGGCTGCCGAGTATTCGATCCCTCGCTTCCGAGCATCAACTTGCGACCAACACTGTCGCCAAAGCTTTTCGCCAACTGGAGTTCCGTGGACTGCTTACGGCCAGAGACCGGAGCGGTTACCTGGTGGCGAACACCGACGACAATCGCTATCGATCTCGCGGTGTCAGCTCCGATAAGACAGAGGTCCACCGGATTGTCGACAGCATGGATCTGGGAGCACTTCCGGGCGCGTTCTGCAAAGTGACCGAAGACTACCTCTCGGGCGACCCTGATGCCTGCAACGTCATTCATGCGGACGGCAGCGGGACAAAATCGATCATCGCCTACCTGTATTACAAGGAAACCGGTGATCCGTCCGTCTTCAAAGGCATCTCCCAGGACAGCATTGTCATGAACCTGGACGATCTGTTGTGTATTGGGACCACCGGACGGATTCTGATCTCAAACACCATCAACCGAAACGCGCTGAATGTCCCTGGCGAAGTGGTTGCCGCACTGATCGAAGGCAGCGAGGAATTCCTGGCGCTACTCCGAGATCAGGGAGTACAGATCTACAGTGGGGGCGGCGAAACAGCTGACGTCGGCGACCTGACCGGCACCGTTGTTGTGGATTCCTCTGCCGTTGCCATCATGAAGAAGGCGGATGCGATCGCCAACCCCATCGTCCCCGATATGTCGATCGTGGGCCTGTCATCAACCGGTCAGTGCGCCTACGAGAACACTGAAAACAGCGGCATCGGCAGCAACGGGCTGACCAGCGCGCGTCACGACATGCTGCATGGTGACTACGGTCGAGACTATCCTGAAACGTATGACTGCAACGTCAATCCGTCACTTGTGTACTGCGGTCCCTGGCATCTCGGTGACAGTCTTCCGAACTCCACCCTCACTGTTGGTCAGGCACTGCTCAGTCCTACCCGGTCGTACGCCCCCTTCATTCACCTGCTCCTCGACAACATGCGCTCCGAGGTCGCCGGAATTATCCACTGTTCCGGTGGTGCACAAACCAAATGTCTGAAATTTGGTAGCGATATCCATTTCGTCAAGGACAACCTGTTTCCGCTGCCGCCCCTGTTTGATGCCATACAACAGGCCTCAGAGACCTCCTGGGAGGAAATGTACCGGGTCTTCAATATGGGTCATCGCATGGAAGTGTATATACCCCACCATCTTGTCGGCGAGGTGATCGAAATGGCACAGGAATTTGGCATTGCAGCACAGAGGGTCGGCTACACCGAAGCTGCCGAAAACGGGTCTCAACTGACATTGACAGATCCGGACGATCGGGAGTTCATCTATCGCTGACCATAGTCAACGTTCCTGCGACGTTGCGCTCCGGGAAGTCACGCAGGAAAACTTCGCTGAGTGCGTCACGCTGCAGGTTGAACCTAAGCAACGCTCTTTCGTTGCGACCAACATGAAATCTCTGGCCGAAGCATAGGTCAATCCCACGTTATATCCCCTCGCCATCTATGACGAGGATGCACTGGGGGACGACCCTGGCAACCACGCCATGGTTGGCTTCACCATGTATGAACTCACCGCCCGTGTCGGAATCATCCCTCGACTCATGATCGATGCCAAATTCCAGCGAACAGAGTGTGGACGAGCCACGATGATCAAGGTCATTCTCAGACTGCGCTGTTACCCTGAGGTTCAGTTGATCGCACCAGTCACGGACGGGAAAACATCGCCGCAGCGAACCTCTATCGAGCGCCTGGCTTTGAGCCATGGCAGGTCCCATTCGACACCCCGGACCCGCTGAGGGTTATCTCGCGCTCAAAACAGCCCCGCCATAACATCAAAACTGGTCAATGACCCGAGTCGCCTGCCGATACAGGAAGTACTATGCTTGGATAGATCACTTCTGGGAGCAGAAGAATGACCCAGATGGCGTTCGAGGAATGTTTGAAGGTTCTAGGTTCCGACCTTTACTGCAGTACCGGGCCGCCGCCATTGGCGAAATTCTTCGGCACGCTGAACCAACTGACCGACGAGCCCATGAAACCGGGTGAAGTGCAGCAAATTGCAGACTTCGTGATGAACGAAGATCAGCGGGCAGAGTTTGAACATACTCCCGAAAGGAATCTTGCGATATCCAGGTCCGGGCTGGGTCGTTCTCGCGTCAACATCTTCAAGCAACGCAACCAGGTCTCGATGGTGTTTCGGCGCCTGCGTGATACGCTGCCGGACGCCAAAGACCTCGGCCTTCCCCCGTGTTATCAAGACTGATCATGTCGAAACGTGGACTGGTGCTGTTTGTGGGTGGTACAGGATCGGACAAGTCCACATCGCTCTCAGCCCTGTTCGACTAAAGTAATCAGAACTCGAAGGGTCACATCGTCACGATTGAAGATCCTGTTGAATTCACTCATCCGCACAAAGGTTGAATCGTTAACCAGCGGGAAGTTGGCAGCGACACGCTGACTTTCAAAGGCGCACTCGCCAACACACTCCGTCAGGCCTCGGACATCATTCTGATCGGTGAGATTCGGCACCGCGAGACAATGGAACATGCGCTAGCATTTTCTGAGACAGGTCACCTTTGTCATTCGACACTTCATGCCAACAACGCCAATCAGGCCATGGATCGCATCATCAACTTCTTTCCTGAAGAACGGCGCCCACAGCTGCTTCAGGATCTGTCACTCAATATGCGTGGCATCATTTCCCAACGACCACTACCCACCGTGGATGGTAAACGCGCGGCGGTCTTTGAAGTGATGCTAGGCAAACCTCGCGCAGCCGATCTGATCAACAAAGGGGCGGTCAGGAACTGATGGAGAATGGCGAAAACAGGGCATGCAAACGTTTGATTCAGCGCTGTTCAAACTCTACAAGGAAGGCAGGATCACACTGGAAGAAGCGCTCAAGAACGCAGACTCCCGCAACAACCTTCGGCTTAAGATCACGCTCTCCGAAAAAGAAGAAGGCGGCGGATCAGACACGAAGGCTGCATCAAAGTCCTCCGAAGGCAAAGACGGCAAGAAAGTTGATCCTAAACTGGCCGCTGCACGCCAGGCGGCCCTCAAAAAGGCCGCAGCTGCCAGGGCGGCCAAAGCAGGCACTACATCGGCCCCGGAGACAGCGTCAGCAACCCCGCAAGAAAAGAAGGATGGCCCACAGGTCTGTCCCTGGCCCCCCTCGAAGAAGACGACAACGAGTAGCGAGGTCATGTAGGGCTCCGGAAGATTCACTCCACCTTTTCCACAAAAGGGAAAATGATGAAGGGCTTTTTCGTCGGCAAGGTGTCCACGATCACCGCCTGTGGCGTCGCAGGACATCTGTATCTGAACACAATCCTCGGTGTCTTCGGTATGTCTGCTGTACCGTTACGGACCCTTGCCAGTCTCAAGGCATCCCAGGCAACAGTCAGCACATTAAAGTCGCGGCACGCGACAAAGAAATCAAACCTGAGCAGGAAATTTGTCAAGCGTACCGGTCGTCGTCTCGCATCATCGGCACTGGCAGCCACCACTGTTGGAACCGTGCAGTGATCGTCACGGCAACCGGGTTCGAAATCGCGGACTGCTGCGAGGAACAAGAATCTCTTCTTGACGAAGGAAACCTCCTGAACGGTACCAGTGATTCGTTCGATCTGGACCAGTGTCTGGCGGATGCCCAGCAGGGCACACGAGAGATTGTTGCCTCCGCGCGGAGCGACGCCTCCGACGCCGTTGCAGATACCTGGCCTGAAGCACGGAGCTATAGCGCTGCGCAGTACCAGGATTTGAGACGAACCATCAGCGAACAGTTGACCGGCGTACTCGAAGATTCCAGCACCCTCTGGCATTCGTTTTTCGAACCGGAGCCTTAAGCCCGTCCACCAACTGCGTTATGCTGGCGACCTGTTCAGCCCACGCAAAATGGCAGGGCTTAAACAGGTAGATAACATTACATCGAAGAGGTGAGAAACGTGGTCAGCATCGATACCGGAACGGATGAGCTCGTCTGCAAGGTGACCGACCGTGTCGCTATCGTCACCCTCAACAAGCCTCACAAGAAAAACGCATTGGGTGACATTCTGACCCCGGCACTGCGCGCAATATTGCCGGTACTGGAATCTCGTGACGATGTGGGTTGTGTGATGCTGACGGGCGCTGGGAATGCCTTCTGTTCAGGTGGCGACGTTTCCGGCATGGGTGGTGGAGACAACGACAGTCGACCCAAGACTCCCCAGGAGCGCATCGATGAGCTCGCGCACAAACAGATCACACTGACCAGCCGTCTGTATCATCTCTCCAAACCGACCGTCGCTGCGCTGCCCGGCGCAGCCGCCGGCGCAGGGCTCTCCATTGCGCTCGCTTGTGACCTTCGAATCGCGTCAGAGAGCGCGTTCATACTGACGGCGTTCAGAAACATCGGCCTCTCTGGTGACTATGGTGCCAGTTGGTTCCTTCCCCGCTTGATCGGTCTCGCTGCCGCAAAGTCGCTCATGTATCGTGCCGAGCGAATCAGCGCCGCCGAGTGCAAAGACATCGGCCTTGTCGACGAATGTTATCCTGAGGAAACTTTCCGGGAGGACGCGATGACCTATGCACGGAACCTCGCAATGGGTCCAACGTCTGCCCTCGGTCGGATGAAAGATAATCTCCAGACCGGCCTGGATCAGTCACTGGATGCGTCACTCGCGTTAGAGGCGCGGAACATGATCAACACAGGTGGTAGCACAGAGGCCGGTGAAGCCATTCGCGCGTTTATGGAAAAGCGACCACCTCGCTTCCACTAGTAATTTCGAAATCCACAACAAAAACAGCACTCACCATATTCATCACACCTACAGAGGGCACAAGGAGACAACCATGCTGAAACTTCATGGCATTCAGATGAGCAACTACTACACGATCGCCAAGATGATCCTGCTGGAAAAAGGTATCGACTTCGAAGAGGTCAATCAGATGCCTGGGCGCGATGAAGCCTGGCTCGCCAGATCACCCATGGGGAAAGTGCCCGCCCTTGAAACGCCAGAAGGATCCATTGCAGAAACCATGGCCATCGCCGAATACCTGGAGGAGCTGCAACCGGAACCAAGATTGTTGCCAGGTGAAGCGTTCGCCCGGGCAAAGGCCAGACAGATCGCGCACCATGCGATCTATTACGTCGATCTCGCCGCCAGACCGGGTTTGAATGCTGCAGCATTTGGCGCACCCGAAGATGAATCGATCAACAAGACGATCGCCAAACTGGCACCTCGCGGTATCAGGGCCCTGGGTGCCATCGCGAGCTTCGACCCATGGATTGGTGGTGACACCTTTACTCTGGCTGATATCGTCGCCGCCAATACCATCCCGCTTGCCACGATGGTGGCAAAAAAGCTCTGCAATATTGATCTGACGGCAGAATTGCCTGGGGCCGCGGAGTGGATGGCACGTATCAACGATCGTGATTCCATGAAGCAGATCAACGCGGACCGGGCCTGACCCCTCGTTTGATTACCGGCGTCTGTGAAAAAGGCGCCGGGTAATCACCGATCGCATAAGAGGGTCCAGCCAACGGTAGAGCCGGCCCGACACCAGAACCCGCTTGCCTCTCTCTACCGCATGTAGCGATTCTGCGACTACCGTGTCTGCGTCGTACCACAGGAAATCGGGCGTCCCTGCCTTCATGTCCTCAAGTCCCGCAACCTCGTGGAATTCCGTATGCGTAAATCCCGGACAGAGGGCCAGCACGTTGACACCGGTATCACGTAGCGTCAGTCCAAGCTCATCGGACATGGCAATCACATAAGACTTGGTCGGTCCGTAGTTGCAACCCCCCGCTGAGGTAATCCTGCCGGCAACCGACGCCACGTTGATCACGTGACCCGCCTGACGCTCAACCATCCCCGGGATGTAAAGGTGACACAGATGTGCAATAGCGATCATCATCAGCTGAAAAAAGCGCGCCTGATCGAGCCACTGCCTGTCATTCAATAAGTCTGGGCCCGCAACCCCGGCGTTATTGACTAGGTAGTCGATCGCAAGCCCCTCAACCTGGGTCGCCGCAAAAATATCCTCAGGGGCCGAAGCATCCGCCAGATCAGCCTCGATGACACGATAGGAACAACCTGTCTGATCGGCGATCTCCGCACCCACCGAACGGAGTCGCTCACCACGACGAGCGACAAGCACGAGATCGTATCCCTTCTCTGCAAGCAGGCGAGCAAATGATGCACCCAACCCCGCCGATGCACCGGTAATCAGTGCATTGGGTCTTCCTTTCATCTATCGCGTCCTGTTGCCATAGTTGTGCCGATACGCCGCTTGATACGCGGGGCGTTCACGGATCTTGTCAGCATAGACCTCTGCGGGCCCAGGGATATCGAGCTTCACAAACGCGGCCCAGTCCAGCATTGATATCAAAAGAATATCCAGTTCCGAGAACGTTCCATTCAGGTAGGTGCGGCCGTCCAGTAGTTCGTCACACAGCGTCGTCAGTTGCCTGTCAAAGTAACTCTTGGAGGCACTCACGGCGATCTCGGACTCACCGTAGATATCAGGCAATCCCTCGTGGCGTCGAACGACATAGAGTGACGTCGCATCGAGCTCCATCATCATGAAGTAGCACCACTGGTCTATGACTGCCTGCGCTCGAACCGGACGCGGTGGGATCGCGCGTGTCATCACATAACGCGTGATCGCGGCACTCTCATTCAACACAAAGTCACCATCCTGAAACGACGGCACCTTCCCGCTGACCGCCACGGTTCGAAACTCCGGGCGATCCATATCCACCGTTCGCGTGCGCACCGGTTCCGTCTCGTAGTCGATGCCACATTCATGCAACGCGTGATGTACGCGGAATGTACGGGTTGTGCCAATTCCCCAGACCGTGATGGTCACCCGCCTCTCCCATTGTTCACTCGATACGGTGAATCGTAACAACGATGCCATCCCCGCACTATGTGAAAATACACCGTGTTATGGTTTGAGAACCTCAGACCTCCCTGGTAAATGACATGTCGACAATTTACGGCCCGGTGACCGGCGGCGACAAAGGCTGGCCCTTTGGCGCCAGCATGACGGACGCCAGTGCGGAGGGGTATTCCGAAGCAGAATACTTCATCGAAGGTGACGCCACCCGATACCAGCTGTCTGATCGCGCCGAGTTGTCCCACGATGGTCATTGGGAGGTTGAATCCGCGGGGATCGCTCCCTTCAGAACCCGGTTCATTGTCTACAAGCCATTGGACCCGGCCCGCTTCAACGGGACTGTCATCGTGACCTGGAACAACGTCACAGCTGGACATGATCTGTTTGGTGCAGAGAGTCGGGAAATATTCGAGGGCGGTTTCGCACTCGTCTGTGCGACCACCCAGAAAGTGGGGATTGAGGGACT
>NTKD01000031.1 GCA_002457275.1 OM182 bacterium MED-G24 | reverse complement strand
GCCCAACGCCAGGCGGCGATCCTTCTGGAGGAATCGGTAGACTATTTCTGATCACCGGGCTAAAACGAGTGAATTCCGGTCCCTCGACCTTGTCCAAGTTAGTCATCGGAAAGGAATTTTGGCGCAAACAATGAACATCAGGAACCCCATGCGGATCAACACACACGTACTTACTCCTGTTCAGAGAATAACCGCGTTGACTGCGTGGATTCGTTTTGTGAGCAGGAAGGCAACGTTCGCGTTGTCGCTTCTGTTGCTGGTCAGCACCTTCAATACCGCGCACGCAAGAACATTCAAAATCGCGACTGTGTCTCCCGATGGCCTAGCATGGATGGATCAGCTCCGGGGAGGTACCAAAGAAATCGAAGCGCGTACGGATGGCCGCGTGAAGTTCAAAATCTATCCGGGGGGTGTTCAGGGCAACGACAACACCGTGTTGCGTAAAATGCTGATTGGTCAGCTACACGGTGGTGTCGTCGCGACGGGGAGCCTGATTCGGTTCAATCGCGATCTCCAGCTCTACAACCTGCCTCTCAAGTTCCGGGATGTGGATGAGGTCGACCATGTGCGTGAACGTATGGATCCGCGGCTCGCGCAGACCCTTGAAGACGAAGGCATCGTGAGTTTCCACCTGATTGAAACAGGCTTTGCCTACCTGATGTCTCGCAAGCCGGTGCAGTCGGTCGCAGAGTTGCGTAACCTCAAGACATGGGTTCCCGAACAGGATGAAATGTCTTCGCGTATCCTGCAGACGTTTGATGTGAGCCCGATACCCCTCTATCTGATTGATGTGCAGACCGGACTGCAGACAGGAAGTATCGATGCTGTGGTAGCCCCACCGATCGTGGCGCTTGCCCTGCAATGGCACAATCAGCTGAAGTACATGACAGATGTACCCCTGATGTATATCTACTCCACACTGATGCTTGACGGGAAGACGTTTTCGCGGTTGTCCGATGAGGATCAGACTGTCGTGCGTGAAGTGATGAACCGCGTGTTCAAGAAGATCGATGCAGCAAATCGAGCCGACAATCGGGCTGCGCACACCGCGATCCTCAATCAGGGTATCCAATCGCTGACGCCACCTGCCGATCGTGTGGAAGAGTGGCGGGCACTTGCGAAACGTACTGAAGCAACACTGCTGGCCGAGGACTTCGTCACTGCAGATGGGCTTGCGGCATTGAACCGGCTCCTTGAGCAGGTGCGCGCGGAACCGGAGTCGTCACCCTGACAAGGCTATTGCATCGGATCGAAGACGGCGCTCTGGTTGTGGCGCTGACGCTGATACTGGCGTTCGCGCTGATCCAGATCCTGCTCAGAAATCTTGATGACGACAGCATTCTCTGGGCTGATCCGTTTGTACGCGTACTGGTCCTCTGGGTCACGATGCTTGGTGCCATGGTCGCTACACGAGAAGGGCGACACATTGGCATCGATCTCCTGGCCCGATACCTGCCTGCGCAATGGCTGGTGTGGCTCACGCTGACCAACGGACTGATCGCGAGCGGCGTCTGCGGTCTGCTGGCCTGGTCCACCCTGGATCTGGTCATCATCGAGTATGAGGGGCAGGCGTCCCAATTCGCTGATGTGCCCACCTGGTTGTGTCAAACCATCATGCCCTTTGGATTTGCGGTCATGTCCGTACGATTTCTCGTATCGGGCATCCTGGCACCCTGGCGCAAGGTCACTGGTGGCCCGGATGGCCTTCAAGGAGCCGGGTCTTGAGTAGCATCATGTCGGTAGTGGTCGCGGTGATAGCCGTGTTGGGGACGCCACTGTTTATCGTGATTCTTGCCGCCGCGATCGTTGGCTTCTATTACGCCGAGATCCCGCTCACGGCCATCGCAGTAGAGATCTACAGGCTTGTCGACACGCAGATGCTGACAGCCCTTCCCCTGTTTACGATCGCGGGTTATTTACTGGCGGAAAGCCAGGTTTCGAACCGACTTGTCCGCATCACCAGCGTGTTCTTCGGGTGGATGCCCGGCGGTCTCGCTGTCGTGGCATTTGTGACCTGTGCCTTCTTCACCGCATTTACAGGGGCGTCCGGGGTCACCATTGTGGCCGTCGGTGCATTGTTGTTTCCCGCACTGATGCAGGCGGGATATCCTGAACGTTTTTCACTCGGTCTGGTGACTACGTCCGGTTCGCTGGGACTGCTGCTTGCGCCATCGCTGCCACTCATTCTGTATGGCGTGATCGTTCAGCAAATGAAGGTCGGTACCCCCTTTACCCTCCAGGAACTGTTTATCGCGGGAATCCTTCCAGCAATCCTCATGATCACGTTATTGACGATCTACAGCATCTGGGTGTCGAGAGGGCAGGCCCTGGTCCGTCAGTCCTTTACCTGGGCAGAAGCTAGATCCGTGCTGTGGGAGGTCAGGTGGGAGTTGCCGATGCCGTTTGTTGTATTGGGTGGCATCTACTC
Organism: OM182 bacterium MED-G24; assembly: GCA_002457275.1. Classification (GTDB taxonomy): domain Bacteria; phylum Pseudomonadota; class Gammaproteobacteria; order Pseudomonadales; family Azotimanducaceae; genus UBA7451. The sequence goes on along the minus strand of NTKD01000031.1, from coordinate 19,320 downwards.
GGGCATTCTCGTGGTCTCGGAGGCTGCGGCGATCACGGCCTTGTATGTTCTGATTGTTGAAGTGTTCATACATCGAGAGATACCGGTCTCTGCGTTACCCCGTATTACCCGCGAAGCCATGGTTATGGTGGGCAGCATCCTCATGATCCTGGGGGTGTCCCTTGCATTTACGAATTTTCTGATTGATGCACAGATACCGCAGGCGTTGTTTGAATGGATTCGCACCTACATCGACGACAAGATCACGTTCCTGATTCTGCTCAACATTGCCTTGTTGGTCCTCGGCGCAATCCTGGACATCTTTTCCGCCCTGGTCATCATGATCCCGCTGATTGTCCCGATCGCCATCGGATTCGGGGTAGACCCGGTTCACCTGGGCATTATTTTCCTGGCAAACATGCAGATCGGATATTTCACACCACCGATTGGGATGAATCTCTTTATTGCCAGCTACCGCTTCGAGAAGTCGATCACCGAACTCTACCGCGCCACATTGCCGTTTATGGGGGTGCTGATGATTGCCCTGGTGATCATCACCTACGTACCGTCATTGTCCCTTTACCTGATTGGACGGTGACCATTGACCCCTGTTGCGGGGGCCGAAGTCGTGATTCTGACGGGTTTCTTGCCTTCATCCGTACTGCTCTGGCAAGGTAATCAACAATACGACTGATCTCTCACCTTCTCTGCTGCCCGGTTTCACAAAGATTGTTATGGAATTAGACAGTACCGCCTACAAGCGACTGATTGATGTTGGACGCGCCTTGTCGGCGGAGAAAGACATCAACAGTCTGCTCGCCCGTATTCTGAAAGAGGCGAAATCAATGGTGAGCGCCGAGGCCGGTACCCTGTATCTGCGTACCCACCAGAACACGCTGAAGTTCAGTATTGTGCTGAATGACACGTTGGAACGAACCGATATCGACCTGCCGGAGATACCGCTGACAACCGTGGGGGGTGAGCCGAATCTGCAGAATATCGCGTCCCGTGCGGCCAATACCGGTGAAACAGTCAATGTTTCGGATTTTTCTACGGTCAAGGAATCGGGGGCACGCCAGTTTGATGCCATCATGGGTTATATGTCGCGATCTTTCCTGACCGTTCCGCTCAAAAATCACCACGAGGAATCCATAGGTGTATTGCAGTTGCTGAATGCCAGAGACCAGAAGGGTGAGTACATTGCGTTTTCTCCGGATAGTGAGGCATTGGTGGAAGCGCTGGCGTCTCAGGCATCTGTAGCGCTGGAGAACCGTTATCTGGTTGACGAGCAGGCTGAGCTGAAGCATCAGTTCGAACGGGAAGTGGATGAAAGAACCAGGGAGCTGAAAGGCGCGCTGGAAAAGCTCTCCGAGGCGCACATCATCCTTAAAGAACTGACAACCATCGATTCAGTGACCGGCATTCGCAATCGCCAGTACTTTGAAGAAGTCTATGATCAGGAATACCGCCGTGCGCTTCGTCAGCAGTATGCAGTGACTGTCATGCTGGTGGATATTGATCACTTCAAACGTGTGAACGATACCTACGGTCATCTGGTGGGTGACGATTGTCTCGCGCACGTTGCCCAGGACATCGACAACGCGTTCAACCGTCCGGCAGATGTGGTGGCGCGTTACGGGGGTGAAGAGTTTGTTGCGATCCTTCCTTACATACGGCATAACGATGCGTTGCGAATGGCTGACCAACTGCGCATGAATATTGCCGACAAGGATATCCCTACCGAAAAGGAGCCGATACGGGTCAGCATCAGCATCGGTGTTGCGACCATGATCCCACCAGATATCTCCTCGATGCGTAAGCTTGTCGCAGATGCGGATGCAAATCTCTATCGCGCCAAGGAAGAGGGTCGAAATCGCGTCGTGGGTTCAGAATCAACGCCCTGACATGTCAGATTCGATCAGGTTGAAATAAGGGCCGACGTTTTCCGACGTTAGAAGCCGACAGCTAGTCCCTCCTTGCGGTGGTCTGATCCTGCACAGTAGCCATCGTCCAGCCGATAGATCAGCTGTGCGCCACCATAGAGATACTCACGGTCAAACCACTCAATGGTATGACCTCGATTCGCCAATGCGGATGCCACGCTTTCGGGGAATCCCGGTTCGAGACACACGACCCCGTCTTCCCTCAGATGCCAACGCGGGGCGTCAGACGCTGTCTGCGGATTCTGACCGTGGATGAAAATGCGAACCATCATCTGTACATGGCCCTGGGCCTGCATGTGTCCACCCATGACACCGAAAGACATTCGAGGTCCGTCTGCGTCCGTCACAAAACCAGGAATGATTGTGTGGTACGGCCGTTTGCCACCACCGACCTGGTTGGGATGATCCGGGACAAGTGAGAATCCCGCGCCTCGATTCTGCAGACTGATGCCGGTACCGGGCACGACGATACCCGAACCAAACCCTTGGTAGTTGGACTGGATCAACGACACCATCCTGCCGGAATGATCAGCGGCCGTCAGATAGACCGTATCAGGAGCGGCACCCAGATGGGTCTGTACCGGGTGTGCCTCGGCCATCGATATCATACTGCCGAGTTGCGCCAGCCGGTCGGGATCAATCAGCGTCTCTGCGGTTTGTGTCATGTGCGCTGGATCGGCGAGATGTTCCGCAATGTCGCGGTAGCCCAAGCGTACTGCTTCGATCTGCAGGTGTACGCTGTCGGTGCTGTCCAGTGGATAGCCTGCCAGGTCATGGTGTTCTAGGATACCCAGTGCGACTAGTGCCATCAGCCCCTGGCCATTCGGCGGTATCTCGTGCAGCTTTACACCGGCAAACGACTGGGAGATGGGTGTGACCCATTCTGCCTGGTGTTGAGCAAGATCATCATGTGACATGAGCCCGCCCAGTCGCAGGGCATCTGCGATCATTGCATCTGCCAGTGCACCGCGATAGAACGCCTCGCCACGTGTCTCCGCGATCGTCTCGAGCGTTCGCACATGATCGGGAAGCCTGATCAGCTCACCTGCACCCGGTGCAACACCGGTGGGGAGGAAAGTGCTTCGAAAACCATCAAAGTTCCCGAGTGTCCTTTCTGCGGCTCGCCAGTAGTACGCTGTCTTGTGACCTACCTGGTATCCCTCGGCCGCGTAGTGAATCGCTGGTTCAAACAGCTTTGCGAAAGGCAGAGAACCATAACGATCCGACAGTGCGGCCCAGGCTGACACCGCGCCTGGAACAGTGACCGCATCCCAGCCTTTTGTCGGCATGGACTTGTGGCCAGCGAAGTGTGCGGGTGTCCAGGCCATTGGCGATCTGCCGGATGCATTCAGCCCGATGATCTGATGGGCATCATCTGGATCATTGAGCAACGCGAAGGCATCACTACCGATGCCGTTGTTGACGGGTTCAAGGACTGTCAGGGCGATAGCAGTTGCGAGCGCAGCATCAATTGCATTGCCACCCGCCTGCAACATGGAAAGACCGGCCTGCGCCGCCAGGGGCTGGGAGGTGGCAACGACATTTCGCGCGAATAAAGGCGGGCGCTGAGACCGGTAAGGCGTTTGCCAATCGAGGGTCACGATGTCTGGTTTTCCCTTACCGCCGGTTCGACTGTGAGATTACCCGCATTGCTGACACGATTTCTACCGCTCGCTTTTACTTCATACAGGGCGATATCTGCGGCCGCGAGCGCATCCTTACGGTCGTCACCCTCGCTGGGGTTTGCGGTTGAAACGCCGACGCTGCATGTAATGGTGATGAATTCGTCTGTGGTCTTGATCGTTCGATCGGCTATCGCAGACCGAACCTGTTCGGCCAGCATGACCGCGTTGTCGTTTTCTACATAGGGGAGCAGGACTACAAACTCTTCACTTCCGTAACGCGCGACGATGTCAGCCGGGCGACGGAGCAGGTCCCAGGCCGCGCGGGCAAAGATCCGCAAACATTCATCACCCGCCAGGTGACCAAAGGTTTCGTTTACGCGTTTGAAGTGATCGATGTCGAGCAGTAGCAGAGATAATGGGTATTTCTGTCGCGTTGCTCGTCGCCATTCCTGTTCGAAGATGGTATCGAAGTACTGGCGATTCTTGATGCCCGTCAGAGCGTCGACGGTGTTCAGTTCCTTCAGGCTCTCATTGGCATCGGAGAGCTCGGCCAGCGCACTTTCCAGTTCTTCAGTCCGTTCTTGACCATGGCTTCCAACTGCTGGTTGATTTCCCGCTGTACCTGGTTCGCTCCAATCAGCTGAGTGTAGCTGTCCTTGCTTCGACGGTTCAGCTCCGACACCAGGATGAATCCCAGGGTGAGCATCATCGAAGTAAAGCCAATGGGCGCGATCGCTTCGGTGATGTGTGTCGCTGGAAGCCATTGAAGATGACCGGCCGCACTGATGATCAGTCCCGCCAACAACAGACCCCGCGCCGACATGGAATAGATCGCCAATCGGTTGCCAGCAGTCTGGCACTGAAAATACTGATGGCCAGGCTCAGCACCGTCACCAGTCGCGACAGGTCGGCTTCGATGAACATCAGGTATCCGAGTCCCACTTCAGAATAGAAGAATTCGTAGATGCCGTAGGCTGCTGCGAACACGAAGTAGGACAACAGCGAACGGTGTCGTACTGCGGCATGGATCATCAGGTTAGACACCAGAACCATCAGCCATACACCAAACACGATCCCGCGCCAGATGCCCGACTGGCTTTCCGAGATGAACTAGGCCTGCCGTTCCCAGAGTCCCAGTGGCAGATAGAATTCACCAGTAGTCGATGCTCTGATGATCAGCTGCGCGTCAGACCCTGATGCGATATCCATGGGCACTAGGAGCTGGTGGTGCTGCAGGATCACTTATAAGCAGTCGCCTGTCCGCTATTTTGACGAACCCTATGGGCGTTTGACTGCTAAGAGATCGTTTAACGTCTAGTCCAAATCAATGGCATTCTTTGCCAACCCGTGCGAATCTTTTCGCGTCCGATTGAGGCCAAACGCGCCCTGGTTTCCTTGACATGGTAAACGTCGAACGTGTCGAAGGTCTGGTTTCCCGCATGCAGCGTAAACTCAGTGACGGCGGATGCGTTGCGAATGGTCGTACGAAACCAGTAGACCTCTTCGCTGAATCCAAAGGAGATAACATCCCTGTTGACCGGTACCCAGGCTGCGTCGGGCAACTCTTGGATCCTGTGGTAATTCATGGCGCCTGTCCGATCAACAAAGTAATCCATCTGTGGCGACAGGTTTGCCGACAAAAAAGGTCCGTCAGCATCAGAGATGAGCGCAGCGCCGTGTGCGGAACTCGCTGCGAGTACGAGCGCAAAGAATAGAGTGGAAAGAATAGGTAATGGCTGGCCTCGGGCCATTCAACGTTCCGTCTTGTGACGTTTGTCACCTCACCCGATATTTATCGAACAGTTGTAAGAAATCCCTTACATTGAGATCGCTTTAATTTCACCCATTTTTGTGGGAGGTCAGCGCATCAAGCGCTCTGTGCGGGAACGGTTGCAATAACATTGCGAGCAGGACGCCCGCGTAGAGATCCCTGTCAAAGCCAAAGTTCAGACCGAAATCGCCGGGCATGTTGGTGACGAGGCTCAGAATCACCGCGATGGTGATGTAGTAGACGTTGCGACTGAAGACAATGAATGTACAGACGCAGGCTGTCAGTAATGCGGTTGCGTGGCCGCTAAAGCCGACGCGTGCGAGCAGGTTGTCGTCTGAATTGACGCTCATGGTGGCGGCAATGATCAGAAACACCATTCCAGACCGAATCAGATTTGTCAGCTCCATTACTCTCCCTTGCGCACAAACGACAATTCGAATGCGAGGGACGCAGATTAGAGATCAGTGCAGGGAGACAACAGCGTCGCAGTATGGATTTGTGACCTGTATCACGGGCTTTCGCGACCGATGGACTTCGTCGAAAAGACGCCTCTTCGAGCGCTCTTGTCGGGTGCGAACGGCCGGTGTGAAACCTTGGACGAACGGTCGCCGCTATGCCGGATCATACAAAACGTAGGTGGCGTCGGGGCTGACGACGCCGTCGCAGACGACCTGCCCGGTATCAACCAGCCGGACCATCGCGGCCAGCACGGATCGTGTGGCTGCCGGGTACAACGCCTTATCCGTATCGGTGTACATGACCGGCACCATATCTTTGATCCTGCTGAGACCGGTACCCAGACATTCAAGAATCTGCTGTTCCCGGTTAAGCCGGTGCTGGATGAACGATTGAATATAGTCCTTGACGTTGTCGATGCAGGTCCCGTGTGTCGGCCAGTAACGTTCATCGTCACGGGCCAGCAGCAGTTCCAGCGAGTGCATGTAGTCGGTCATATCACCATCCGGCGGTGAGACGATCGATGTAGACCAGCCCATCACATGGTCGCCGGTGAACAGACACCGTTCTTCTTTCAGCGCGTAACACATGTGATTGGAGGTATGCCCGGGCGTGTAGACACATTCCATCGTCCATCCGCTTCCTTCGATAGTGTCGCCGTGACGGACCTTGTGATCCGGGATGAATTTCATGTCGCCGCCTTCCTCGACCTGTACGCCCTGTTCGAGTTTGCCAGCACCATGGGGACCATAACCGTACGTGGGTGCCTGCCAGATCTCTTTCAGAGCATGGGAGGCGGGGGAATGATCCATATGTGTATGGGTGATGAGGATATGGGTGACCGTTTCACCCGCGAGTGCCTGTTTCAGTGCTTCGATATGCGCCGGATCGTCTGGTCCCGGATCGATAACAGCGACATTCCCCTGACCGACAATGTAGGTACCGGTACCCCGGAACGTAAACGCGGATGGGTTTTTGGCCAGAACACGACGGATCAGCGGACTGATCTGCCGACTGACCTCATATTCAAAGTCGAACTCGTAGACGAACTGTATATCTGTCATACGGACTATTCTATCAGTCCTTGAAGCGCTGCGACTAACGCTTTATAGGGTAGTTACACTGGATGGGAGGCCCCATGTCTACAGATCAGGCTTCGTTCCGGCGGCTGATTGATATAGGTATTGCGCTCAGTGCTGAACGTGACTCTGATCGGCTCATGGAACGTATACTGCTCGAAGCCAAGGATATGGGACAAGCCGACGGCGGGACGCTGTATATCCGCAATCGCGACGACCAGCTGGAGTTCAAGATCGTACTTACGGATTCGCTGGGACTTGCCCAGGGTGGTACCACCGGTAACGAGATATCACTCCCCCCTGTCAATATGTTCAGGGAGGATGGCAGTCCCAATAATCAGAATATTGTCACCTACGCGGCCAATACCGGTGAAACGATCAACGTCGCCGATGCCTGCGACTCGGACCAGTTCGATTTTTCCGGGACCAAACGTTTTGATGAATCCACGGGATATCAATCCAAGTCGTTCCTGACCGTTCCTTTGAAGAACAACCAGGGTGAAGTGATTGGTGTTCTCCAATTGCTCAATTCGCAGGATGGCGAAACCGTCGTGCCTTTCACGGCCGACGTGACACCTTTGATTGAAGCACTGGCGTCGCAGGCGGCGGTGGCACTTGAGAACAGCAATCTGCTGGAAGCACAGAGGGACCTGCTGAACTCCTTTATCGAGTTGATGGCAAGCGCGGTGGACGCGAAGTCACCTTATACCGGTGGGCATTGTCAACGGGTGCCTGAGTTGACCGAGATGCTGACCGAAGCGGCGTGTAGGGACACCAGTGATACTTTTGCCCATTTCGATCTTACGGAAGAGGAATGGCACGAATTGCATATCGGTGCGTGGCTGCATGACTGTGGAAAGATCACCACACCAGAATACGTTGTCGACAAGGCGACCAAGCTCGAGACGATTACTAATCGTATCCATGAGATTCGTATGCGATTCGAGGTTGCCAAACGTGAAGCGATCATCGACTGCCAGGAGAAGCTGCTGAAGGGTGAGGGTAATGCCGACGCGATCAAGGAAGCACTGGACGCAGAACTGGCTCAACTCGATGAAGATTTCGCTTTCATTGCGGAATGTAATCTCGGCGGCGAATTCATGGAAAATGAGCGTATCGAACGGGTCAAACAGATTGCCTCTCGAACCTGGACCCGTACTCTTCATGACAGGGCGGGTGTTGCGCATGAAGAGCTGAAACGTCGCGAACGGGAACCCGCCCGAGAGGTGCCCTGCGCGGAACCGTTGCTGGCGGACCGGCAGGATCATGTGATTGAACATGACGCGGTGGTGCACTCTTCAGATCCGGACAACCGCTACGGTTTCAAAATCGAGGTACCTGCACACAAGTACAATCTTGGCGAGATCTACAACCTGTGTATCGGTCGAGGCACGCTCACGGAAGAAGACCGATTCAAGATCAATGACCATATCGTTCAGACGATTGTGATGTTGGAAAGTCTGCCGTTTCCGAAAAATCTTGAGAACGTCCCGGAAATCGCAGGCGGCCACCATGAGAAGATGGACGGCACCGGATACCCGAAGAAACTTGAAGGTAGCGAGATGTCGATCGCGGCTCGCATTATGGCGATCGCCGATGTGTTTGAGGCCCTGACCGCTGTGGATCGACCCTACAAGTTACCAAAGACCCTGAGCGAATCGATTCGGATCATGAGCTTCATGGTCAAGGATCAACATCTGGATGGCGATCTGTTCAAGCTGTTTCTGAATTCGGGGGTCTACCAGGACTACGCGAAGAAATATCTGCTGGACAGCCAGATTGATGAGGTCGACATCAGTCAGTACGTCGCCTGATCGAGGCGCTTGTTCTGCTCAAGGATCCCCGGAGGGTCACTTCAACAGTTCGGAAACATGCATCTCGACACTGTCAGCCAGCGACGCCAGATCGTAACCACCTTCCAGCGTTGACAACAGGCGTCCTTCGCAATGCTCATCCGCGAGACCTGCTATCAGCGCCGTGATCCAGCGATAGTCGTCTGTGCTCAGACTGAGACCACCGAGCGGGTCCTGCGCGTGCCCATCAAACCCAGCGGAGACCAGAATGAGATCGGGGTTGTGTCGCGGAATCGCCGGTAACCATGAGGCTTCGACGGCGCGACGAAAGTCCCGGCTACCCGTGTTGGCTGCGAGCGGGCATGGCACCACATGTGGATTGTGGTAGTCCATGTAACGCATCGGGTAGAAGTCCTCCTGGAAGCTGGAAACCACCAGCACGCGTTCGTCGTCCTTGAAGATATCAACTGTCCCGTTCCCCTGATGCACATCAAAGTCGAGGATGGCGATCCGGTCGATCCCGGGAGTTGCCAGGGCGACGGCGCCAGCGACAGCGATCGTGTTGAAGAGGCAGAAACCCATGGCAGTGTTGATTTCCGCGTGGTGTCCTGGTGGCCGCACGGCACAGAAGACACGTTGTGCTTCCCCACGAAGAATGGCGCGGATTCCTTCTGTTGAGGCTCCGCAGGCAAGTCGAGCTGCGCGATTGCTGCCTGGCGAAAGATAGGTGTCCTGGTCAATTCTCACAATGGCGTCTGTTCTTTCATTGACTCGGAGAATTTCGATCAGATCCGGGTCGTGAACAGATGACAGATCGTCACCGGAAGCTTCACTGGCTTCTACAAGCGTGACCTCATCCATGATTCCGCTCTCGTTGAGACGATCAATGACTGCCGTCAGGCGTTCCGGTCGCTCTGGATGTCCTGCAAAGGCGTGGTCCAGACAATCCGGATGGGTATAGACCAATAATGAATCCGCGTTTGACATGGACGGTTGCTCAGAGGGTTGAACGTTCAAGGTAGACGGAACGGTAATCCCGCACGACATCAAAATGATTACCAATGATATCGAGATACGGACTTTCGCGTGCCGGTCGATCATTGATGGTTTCAATCGAAAGGTTTTTGACCGGATTCACATCCCTGTATTGCAGGTGGCGCAAGACGGCCAGCACCTCATGCATGTCCTCGTCATCAGGCTCGATGTGGAAGGTGAGGCGGCGCCCCAGACTTTCACTCACCATGGCTAGCTCCTTACCCCGGTATACTAGGTGGTTGCTGTGGCGACGGGTGACCTCACCCCGCCGCAGTCCCAGGCCACTCAATGCCACCGGGTCGGTCGCGTTGATCCAGAACACATGCCCGCGATTCCAGGCACTGGTCAGATAGCGCAGCGCTGTCCTTGAAATGAACTGGGGGCCGGGGATCTCTGTGAAAAAATGTCCCGCGATGACTTCACCGGCAAGTTCCATGATACGCAGGGAACGAAACAGGCGACGCCACTGCAGTGCGGGCAATTCACGCGTCAGGAGTTCGCGGAATAGTACCCCATAACGTGCCAGCAACAGACGTACACGATCCTTGGCTACCTCCTCGGCATCGATAAGATCAGCAGGGGGCGGTGGATAGTCCAGTGCATACCAGTTCCCTGAAAAGGGAACGCGTTGACGCCAGCTTCTCATATTGCGTCGTACCGCTCGTCTCTGTGTTCCTGTGTTGGAGATGTCGGGTGCTCCGAAATCATTGAGCAGCGCCTTGCGCAGACTGGTCATATTGTCGTTGGTGATCTGGCCAGACCATGTCTCGCGCCACAGTTCTGTTGTCAGTTCCGATGCGGACATTTCGGTGGCGTCCTGCAACGTGCCAAAGTCATAACGCGCGCGAGCGTCGGGCAGGATGGAGGAACCGCTGACCGGTTGTTCACTGATCAGGTCCAGGTCATCGGGCCAGCAGAGTGTAATCTGTTTTTCGCCGCACCCGACGAAAGTCAGGTCTTCTTCGTTGAACAATGTATCCAGTTGATGCGGGCGATAGCCAGGGATGCGGGCGGGTAAAAGATCAGATTCCCAGGCTTCAACAGGCGCCCCATAACCATGCAGGACATCGAGGACATCGGTGGCATCCCTGCTGCGCGTTTGCCAGGCGAACAGGAATGTCGGCAATGCATCGAGTGGCATCGGCTCTAGCTGGCTGCGTCGGTTCAGGCGACCGATTCGCAGCAATGCCTCAAAAATTCCCGCCTCACACACGTAGAGTACAGGATCATTGGTGAGCAGCGGCCCGACGATGACCTGTTGGTCGGCAATCAGGCGGTCCAGTTCGGCGCGGATCGCTGGCTCATCGAAGCGATACAGGTCGCAGAATCGATCAACGGCAATTGGGCCATGAAACTGCAACAGGTTGTGTATGAGAGCCGTGGTGTCGGTGTTCAGGTCACGCTGATCGACGGTCATCAGCAGGCTGTTTTGCCAGCAGAGCCGGGGGTGCGAATCGTTTAGTTCGGTGTCGTCAATCAGGCTGATCCATTCATCGCGCGGCAGCAGACAGCGCTCCGACACCCAATCCACAAGATCATCCGGATCGCTGGGTGCGTAACCGGGTACGAGGCGCTGTCGACGTTGTTCAAACTCACGTGCCAGTGCTGCATCAACGGTGGGACGTAGGCCTTCGGAAAACACCAGTTCCTCAAGTAGATCGGTGCGCAGTCTGCTCTCTGTGACCGCAGTCGGGTCGTCTCCCTCGTAGACATAGGTGTTCAACTGGTCATAGGCCAGGACAGCGGCAAACGGGCTTGGCGTCTGGGTCCGGATCTCGGTAATCCTGATGTCGCCGGATGCAATCTCACTGAGCAGCATCTGCAGTCCCTCAAGATCAAATTCATCTCGCAGGCAGGTACGCCAGGTTTCCAGCAGCAGTGGAAAGTCGTCCCAGCGTTGTACCGTGTCCAGTAGCTTTTTACTCTGAAGACGACTCATCCACAGTGGTTTTCGTTCATTGAAACGCCCCTTCGACAGCAGCAGGGCGGTACCTGCATTTTCGCGAAAGCGGGCGCCGAAAAATCCCGAAGTTTCAAGTTGGCTGCGCAGGTAGTCCTCGAGGCGTCCGGGATTGATATCTGTCAGCAGGTCGGCAGCATCGGTTTCAGCCTGTAGTTGCACCACGACGCCATCGTTATCCACGTGAGGCGTGATGTGCTCCTCGTACTTTTCGTGCCAGACAGCGGTCATGGCCATCGCCAGAGGACGATTCACCCGATTGCCCCAGTGGGTGTGAAACACGATCTGCTGGCCATCGGCGCCACCTGGTGCCCGATCAATGTGTTCGACCAGTATGTGATGACGATGAGGCAACGGGGCATTGCAGTGGTGACGTTGTCGCTGCAGAAACTCGATCAGCGCAGTGCAGGCGGATGATTCCATGGGGTAGGTCTGGTGAAGCTGCGTCGCGTAGTCTTCTCCGTCGATCTCGTTTTCTGCACCTTCCAGGAATTCACCAATGCGTTCGGACAGGTGCAGGCTGCGGTCCAGGCTCTCGGACTTCCAGAAGGGTGGGTTTGATGCACCTGGTTTACCCGGGGCGACCAGCACATCGTTGTGGGTGATCTTCTTCACCTCCCAGTGCTGGGTGCCGAACGTGAATACATTCCCGACGTTCGCTTCCCACACGAACTCCTCATCCAGGTCGCCGATGCGAGCACCGGAACCTTCCATGCGGATCTGGAAGTACCCACGATCCGGAATGACACCACCGGAGAGGTAAAGCGACAACAAGGCGCCTTTCTGTGTCCTGACCGTATTTTCGGTACGGTCCAGTGATAGTCGCGGCTTTAATTCGCTGATCCGGTTCTCGAAGTACCGGCCTGCCATCATGTTCAGTACAAGATCGAACTGCCCGCGGGTCAGGTTGTGAAACGCGGTGCTACGACGAATTTCCGTAAAGAGATCGTCTATGTCCCAGGTCTGGATACCTGTCATCGAGATCATGATCTGCGCAAGCACATCGAGTGGACAGTCAATGGTGCTGATGGGCTCGATATTGCCATCCTCGACTGCCTTCGACAGCACAGCCGCGTGTACGAAGTCCATCGGATGGGTGGGGTAGAGGGTGCAACGGCTGACCTCACCGACCTGGTGACCGGCACGCCCAATCCGCTGGATCGCGGAGGCAATGTTGCCCGGCGATTGCAGCAGGATCACTTCATCCAGGTGGCCAATATCGATTCCCATCTCAAGTGTGCTGGTGGCGACGATGGCCGCCAGTTCGCCACGCTTCAATCTGTTTTCGACCTCGATCCGTAGTTCCCGCGAAAGAGACCCGTGGTGGGCGTAGGCGATGAGATCGTCCGCCTCCTCGTTGATCATCTTCGTGATCTGCTCGGCCTGCGTGCGTGAATTCACAAACAGCAGCGTGGAGCGATTCTCATTGATTCGCTCATGGAAGTCCGCGGCCAGGGTTGGCCAGATCTTTTCATCCTGTGGCCGATTGGCAGTGGTCTCCGGGTAACGGATCCGAATATCAAAGTCCTTGGTCGCGTCTGTCCTTACGATACCCACCTGGCGCGGGATCAGGCGTTTCTGTTCATCCAGTCTGTACCCCGCGACAAAGTCCGCCACGCGCGTAAGGGGGTTGACGGTTGCGGACAGTACAATCCGTTGAAACTCACCTGAGAGCGCTGCCAGTCGTTCGATCGCGGTCATCAGATAGACACCACGTTTGCTGTCCACGACGGCGTGAATCTCGTCCAGAATCACCGTTTCGATATTGCCCAACATACTAAGACCGCTGGCGGACGAGAGCATCAGGTTCAGACTCTCTGGCGTTGTGATCAGGATTTCCGGCGGGTTTCGGATCATACGCCTGCGCTGCTGCTGCTCCGTGTCCCCGCTTCGAGTCTGGACCCGAACCTCGGGAAAGTCAGGGAATTGTTCGCGCAATTCGGACAGCGGATTGAGCAGATTCTTGGCGATATCGTTGTTGAGCGCCTTTAGCGGACTGATGTACAACACGCGCGTTGCTCCCAGTGCGAGATCACCCGTGGCAAACCGGTTCAGGGTCCAGAGAAACGCGGTCATCGTCTTGCCCGTCCCTGTTGGGGCGGTAATCAGCAGATGCTTGCCGGTCTGGATCCTTGGCCACGCGTTGACCTGAACGGCTGTTGGGGACGGGTATCGTCCCTGAAACCATTGACGGATGGACGGATGAAACGGTGCCAGTGTGGCCACAGGGTCAGAGGTGGTTTTGACGATCATAATGAGATGAGTGTACTGACCTGGACTGTCACTGAACAATGCCCAATGTCAGAATGAAGCGAGAGGTTTCAATATATTTGACCGGACGGTATGGAAAGACTCATAAAATCACGACGACCCATGTATCGCACAACACTGTTGGTATTCGCGGCTGCGTTTGCATGCTGGGGTCAGGTGTTGGCGGCGGTGGACTACGATCAGCAGCACATCACGATCGCGATCACCCAGGAGCCACCGAACCTGGATTCCAGTCGAACAACCGACCTGGTCAGCTTTCGCATTCTTGGGCACGTCAACGAGGGCCTGGTGCGCTACGACCGAAGGGGTCGGATTGCACCGGGTGTGGCCAGTTCGTGGCAGGTCACTGACGATGGCATCACGTACAAGTTGCGTCGCAATGCGAAATGGTCTGATGGGTCGCCTGTGGTCGCGGATGATTTTGTATACGCCTGGCAGCTGCTTGTCGATCCCGGACGTGCGTCGCCCTACGCGGCGATCGCAATTCCGTTTGAGAATGCCGCCGCGATCTCGCGTGGCGAAAAACCGGTCGAAGCATTGGGTATCGAGGCCATTTCTGATGACGAACTGCGGGTTCGTTTTGAAACCGGGTGTGGCTACTGTGTCGCCCTGATGACGCATGCCGCCTTCTTTCCAATACGACGCACTTTTCATCGGAGTCAGGGTGACAGGTACGCCAGCGAGGCGGACACCATCCTGTACAACGGCGCGTTTGTGCTGAGTGAATGGACTCATGGCGCACGCCTGGTGCTCGACAGGAACCCGGACTACTGGGATGCGGCGTCTATTTCGTTGAACCGTATCGATATTGCCTATGTCACTGAAGACAATCGCGCCAGGCTCAATCTGTTTCGGGATGAAGCGATCGCGTATACGAGCCTGGGCACCGATACAGTCGGGGACGCGCTCGACCATGGGTTGCGGATGAGGACGTTTGCCTCCGGTGGTCTGTCCTACCTCTGGTTTAACCATCGTGAGGGGAGACCCACCGCACATTCTGATCTTCGATTTGCCATCGCCAATGCGTTCAGCGTCGAAGACTATGTCAATCGTGTGATTGGTATCCCGGGTTACAAACCTGCCTACAGCTTCTTTCCCGCGTGGGTCGAGGGCGCAGAGGGGAAGTTCAGCGAAGAACATCCGGTGCAGGAACGACCACGTAACGTTGATCTTGCGAACAAACACCTGCGCGACTTCTTCGAACACCATCCAGCGGCAAAGGACACCTCCCTGGTGCTGCTGACGGTCAGTTCGCCGACAGGCGTGCGGGTTGCAGAGTTCTTTCAAGGCGTCATTTCGGAGACGTTGGGTATCCGGGTCAGGATTGATCAGCAGACGTTTAAACAGTACCTCGTGAAATCACGTAACGGTGATTTCGATATTGCACTGTCGAGCTGGTATCCGGACTTTGACGACATTGTGACCTATGCGGATCTGCTCGGTTCGTACAACGCGAACAATCGGGGGCGTTGGCAGGATGAAGAATATGACAGGCAACTTGCGATTCTTATCAGGGAACCAGTTCGCAAGAAGCGAATGGCGTCTGCCGGGGTTCTGCAACAGTTGATCACCGAGCATCTGCCGGTGCTGCCACTGGCCGAAACAGGTTCTGCCTGGGTAGCGCACCCGCAGCTAAAAGGGGTTACCAGGCGTGTCATGGGGCCTGATCCGGATTTCACCTATGCCCGGGTGTCTCCACCCTGATCTGCATGAGCCGCCCTTAAGATCAGCGATAAACTGATTGGATTCGTTGATCGCTGCCTGCATAGTGCTGATCAGGGTACTGACGTCGTCGTCCACACTGTCCAGTTCATCCCTGAGTGAACTGATCGCGCGTGCTTTCAGGTTGTGCTTGAGGTACAGCACGTTGTCTATCATGGCAACGAGAACCGGATCAATGCTGCGTTCCGCACGACGCATCGAACCCAGCAGCCTGTCCTATCGGGACCGGGTCCGCTTTCAGCTGATTTGCGCTATCACGCCTGCGACTCTGACTGGTGTGCTCATCAAGTTCGTCATGCCACTCGTCAAACAATGCTTCGGCAACCGATTCCACACTGCCGATATGGTCAGTGATGGCTTCTGCGGCAGCGACACTGTCTTCGTATTCATCGTTGAGAGTCTCATACGCAGCTTCCAGGTCACCGTCGTCAAAATTCAAGACAGAACGAAACTGTTCCAGCGCGCTGAAAAATTGTTCCTGTCCTGCTTCCTGGGTCTGTTGTGCGTCTTCAATGCGATCGATGAGAATGGCTCGCTTTTAGACACCGACCTTCTCCATCATGTCTTAGTAGGTGCTTTCGCAGGCGGTGAGCGCAAACGGGATCAGAAGGAGAGGTGCGCGTTGCACGATGCGACCTTTCAATAGGAACATGTGCTTACAATCCGAGTCGGGTTTCTCAATCAGAAGTGTTTTCAACAAACTCCACAACCTCGAGGTTGAACCCAGAGATGTTGTAACGAGTCGGTGAACTGAGCAGGCGCATTTTGCCAACGCCGATGTCGCGCAGAATCTGTGAGCCAATTCCCACGACCCGAAAAACGCCAAGTTCTGAGAGGTTGCGCTGTTCTGGTGGTACTTCCGGAAAGTGCCGGACCTGAGACAGCGCCTCGTTCATTGAGTGCTCCTGTCCGACGATCACCGCAACGCCATGGCCTTCGGCATCTATCCGTTTGAGAGAGTCGTTCAAAGACCACGACGGACGGAAACCATCACGCGTGGTGCCCAGGACATCCCGTAGCGTGTTCAGTGTCTGGACGCGGACGAGACAAGGTTCGGCCTCGGTGATGTTCCCTTTGACGAGCGCGTAGTGAATACAATCCGACACACTGTCGGTATAGGTACGCAGAGTGAACTCGCCGTGGAGGGTCTGTACTGGTTTTTCGTCAAAAAGCTCAATGGTCTTGTCGTGTAGGGTGCGATAGTGAATCAGATCCGCGATCGTACCCATCCGGATGCCGTGCTTCTCAGCGAACTGCATCAACTCAGGACCGCGAGCCATCGTACCGTCTTCGTTCATGACCTCGACGATTACCGCGGCGGGTTCATGTCCCGTTAGTCGCGCCAGGTCGCAGCCCGCCTCAGTGTGACCTGCACGGGTCAATACACCGCCTCGTTTCGCAATCAACGGAAAGATATGGCCCGGCATGACAACATCGTCAGGGCCTGCCCCGGGTGCGACTGCTGCCTGCACGGTGGTCGCACGATCGGCAGCTGAAATACCTGTCGTGATGCCGCGTGCCGCTTCGATCGAGACTGTGAAATTGGTCTCGTGCATGGAACGATTCTGCTCGACCATCAATGGGAGCGAGAGCTGGGTCGCCCGTTTCTCCGTCAGGGTTAGGCAGATGAGTCCGCAGGCGTGGCGCGCGAAAAATGCAATGTGTTCAGAAGTGACGCAGTCTGCAGCAACCATGAGGTCGCCCTCGTTCTCGCGATCCTCGTCATCCATGAGCAGAACGATCTTTCCGGAGCGGAAGTCGTCAAGGATGTCGTCGATCGAATCTATCTGCATATTGGCCACTGGAGGGGCACCGAAGCTCGGTGTAAGGGAGGTCGATTATACGTATAATCCCTTCCGATGCGAGTTACCCCAGCGTTCATCCAACGATTGAATAAGGTCAGCAAAGACCATGTGATTGCTGACCCGGAACGCCTTGCTGTGTACGAAACGGACGGGCTGACGGCGAAAAAACAACGCCCGGGTATTGTGGTCCTTCCTGATACGATTTCCGAGGTTCAGGCAGTGATGCGGTTGTGTCACAGGTTCGATGTGCCCGTTGTAGCCAGGGGTGCCGGTACCGGTCTTTCGGGTGGTGCCATGCCGCATGAGGACGGTGTGCTCCTGGGCCTTTCCAAATTCAATCGTATCCTCTCTGTAGACAGGGTCAATGGAACGGCTCGGGTGCAACCGGGCGTTACGAACCTTGCCATCTCAGAAGCGGTACGTGCGCAGGGACTCTACTATGCGCCAGACCCATCATCACAGATCGCGTGTTCCATTGGTGGCAACGTGGCGGAAAACTCGGGCGGCGTACATTGCCTGAAGTACGGTCTGACTGTGCACAATGTGCGAAAACTGAAAATCGTGTCACCTTCCGGCGAACTGTATGAGCTGGGTGGTGATGGTCTTGATTCGCCCGGTTACGATCTGCTTGCACTCATGCACGGTTCCGAGGGCATGCTGGGCATCGTGGTCGAAGTCACAGTGGACCTGTTGCCGCTGCCGGCAAGCGTCTGTGTTGTACTGGCGGGTTTTGACGATGTGGTGCGAGCGGGTGAGTCTGTTGGTGAAATCATTGCTGACGGCATTCTGCCAGCGGGTCTTGAGATGATGGACAATCCGGCGATTCGCGCTTCAGAGGCTTTTGCCTCGGCGGGATACCCGGTCGACGCAGCGGCCGTACTGCTGTGTGAACTCGATGGAACCGCGGAAGAGATTGCCGCACAGTTGACGCGGCTCAAGGCTGTTCTCGAGAGAAACGGTGCCACGACGATTCGTGAAGCATTCGACGAAGCGGATCGTCAGCAATTGTGGCGGGGAAGGAAATCTGCGTTCCCTGCGGTTGGCAGGATCGCCCCGGATTATTTCTGTATGGACGGCACGATCCCCCGGCGTGAGCTTCCCGGGGTGTTGAGCGCAATTACAGAAATGTCGGAGCGGTATGGTCTTGGTGTTGCCAATGTGTTTCATGCGGGTGATGGCAACCTGCACCCGTTGATACTCTACGATGCGAACGATGAAGATCAGCTGGAAAACGCCGAGGCATTTGGCGCAGAGATACTGACCCTGTGTATTGAAAAAGGGGGTACGGTCACCGGTGAGCACGGGGTTGGCGTGGAGAAGCTCGACCAGATGTGTATTCAGTTCAGCGAAGAGGAACTGTCTCTTTTCCACGCTGTAAAAGAAGCCTTCGACAGCAAGGGGTTGTTGAATCCAGGTAAGGCGGTACCCACTCTTCACCGATGTGCAGAGTTTGGTGCGATGCACGTTCATGGTGGCAAGACACGCTTCCCTGAGCTGGAACGTTTCTGACATTGGCCGAATCAGACCTGATCACCCAGCTGACCGACGAGGTCCGCGAACAGAGTGCGATTGCGCGGCCAATTGATATCGTCGGTGGTGGCAGTAAGTCGTTTCTGTCCTCCGGTAGCCACGAGAACAGCCATAAACTCAATGTGTCAGCCCATCGCGGTGTGATCAGTTATGAACCGCGAGAACTAGTGTTGCGGGCGCGAGCGGGGACGCCTGTTTCTGAACTCAATGCACTGGTGGATGCAGAGGGTCAGATGCTGGCATTTGATCCTCCGGATTACGGGTCGTCTACGCTTGGCGGCACAGTGGCCTGCGGTTTGTCGGGTCCACGGCGGCCGTTTACCGGTTCTGTACGTGATTTTGTGCTGGGCG